>NZ_JAXGGH010000010.1:0-109486 GCF_034105425.1 Xanthomonas sp. LF06-19
AACGGGCATTCCCGGGAAAGCCTGTCGCGGCTGAAGCCGCTCTACGTGGTTGGAGTTCCGGTGAAATCGGATGTCTCCTGTTCCTAGGCATCTGGTTGCTGCGGCCACGCCGGCCGCTGGCGCACGAGGCAGCGCTCGCATTGACGCCGCGCAGCCACTGGTCGAGGATCGCCATGCCGCATCTGGCGGCCCGAGGTGGCAACGGTCCATGAGGGGAATGCGCGTTCTGTGTGCGATAAGTCTGTGGCTGAGCGCGTTCGCCGCCATCGCGGGCGAGTCGCCGGCGCGCACGGTCCAGACGTTCTATGCCTGGGCGATCGCGCCCAAGCACGCCGATGGCGACGTTGCGCAGGTGCGGCATCTGCTTGGGCGGGAACTGTTCGCGGCGCTGGAGGCGCAGCGCGCCTACGAGGCAGCCTGCGCCAAACTTGTGCCTGCAGACGTCAAGCCGCACATGCTCGACCAGAGCCCATTCTTCCTGTGGCCGGACCAACCGACGGCGCTGGTCTCGACGACCGCGCAAGTCGCCGGCGACACCGCGCAGGTGCGCGCCCGTCTGGCCATCGATGACCAGCAGTGGACGGATACGTTGGTGCTCGGTCGCCAGGACGATCGCTGGGTGATCCTCGACATCGCGTGGCAGGAAGGCACGCTCACCCAGCGCCTGGCCGCATTCGCCGCGCAGCGCTGCGCGCCTTGATGGCAACGACGCAGACGAGGGAAGGCGCGGTGGATGAGTTCGGTCGCCGCACCGCGTTCGACCTTGGCCTCGCTGTCTGCAACATGCGGTGAAGTGCGGACCCGCTCGGGCGATCGGGCAGCGTGTGCAGACCCAGGCATGTCCACGGCACGCACCTGGCGTGACGTGATGCGGTCACGCATCGTCGCGCCGTGGCCGCCGCGCCGTCATTGCAATGGCGGTGCAACACAGACGACATATCGTGCCGCGCTGCGCCACAGTCTGGCGCATGCCGTCGCGGGCTGCTGCGCAAGCCGAACGGACTCGATTTTGCGCGCTCACAAGGATCCGACATGCTGCATCCCCATCTCTCCCCGCGGCCGCTGACCGCGCGCGCCGCGCCGGCCCGTACCCGTCTGGCGCAGGCCTGCGCCGTCCTGGTGCTGGCCTCGGTCGCCGCCGCCGCCGCCGCGCAGGACAGCGCGCCGTCGCTGGCCGGCAGCGAGACCCGCCCGGCCAACGCCGCCGGTACTGGCGATGCGGCGACCTCGCTGGACACCATCATCGTCACCGCCGAGCACCGCGAGCAGAACCTGCAGGACGTGCCGGTATCGGTGGGCGTGGTGCAGGGCGAGGCGATGCGCGACTTCACCGCCGGCGGCGACGACACCCTGCTGGCGCTGTCCGGCCGCGTGCCCAGCTTCTACGCCGAAACCACCACCGGCCGCATCTTCCCGCGCTTCTACATCCGCGGCCTGGGCAACATCGACTTCTACCTCGGCGCCTCGCAGCCGGTGTCGATCATCCAGGACGACGTGGTGCTGGAGCACGTGGTGCTGAAGTCCAACCCGGTCTACGACGTGGATCAGGTGGAAGTGCTGCGCGGCCCGCAGGGCTCGCTGTTCGGCCGCAACACCACCGCCGGCATCGTCAAGTTCGACAGCATCAAGCCCAGCGACGACTACACCGGCCGCGTCACCGCCAGCTATGGCAGCTACAACACCGTCTCGGTGGACGGCGGCATCGGCGGCCCGATCAACGACGTGCTGTCGTTCCGCGTGTCCACGCTGTACCAGCACCGCGACGACTGGGTGGACAACACCTACACCGGCCCCAGCGCCGACGGCACGGTCACCCCGAAGAAGGACGCGATGGGCGGCTACGACGACCGCAACGCGCGCCTGCAGCTGCTGCTGAAGCCGAGCGAAAACTTCTCCCTGCTGGGTTCGTTCCATACCCGCGACTACGACGGCACCTCCACCCTGTTCCTGCGCGGCGCGCTGCGCAAGGGCTCGAACAAGGTCGACGTGCCGCGCGACCAGGTGGCCTACGACGAAGCCCACGACAACCCGCAGGCGTACAAGACCCACGGCGCCTCGCTGAAGGCGATCTACGACTTCGGCGGCGTCTCGCTGACCTCGATCAGCGCCTACGAGACCACCTCCGGCTACAGCCGCGGCGACACCGACGGCGGCGCCGCGGCCAACTTCCCGGTCAACGGCGTACCCAACGGCTACGGCCAGTCGATGGGCCAGGTGCGCGACCTGGACCAGTACACCCAGGAACTGCGCCTGGCCAGCGAAGGCGACGCCCCGCTGCAGTGGCAGGCCGGCGCGTTCTACTTCGACGGCAAGGACACCACCGACTTCTACCAGCGCGCCTATTTCCTGCAGACCGCTGCGCGCAATCCCAACAACTGGGTGCGCCTGCACAACAGCAACACCTCCTGGGCCGGCTTCGGCCAGCTGACCTACAAGGTCACCGACGCGTTGACCCTGACCGCCGGCGTGCGCCAGACCCGCGACAGCAAGGAGACCAAGCTGCTCAAGACCGCCGACACCGCGTCCGGCGTGGTCACCTACAAGGGCCGCCGCGACGTGCGCCTGGCCGACACCCAGCCGAGCTGGGACCTGAGCGCGATGTATGAGATCAACCCGAACGTCAACGTGTATGCGAAGGTCGCGCGCGGCTTCCGTGGCCCGACCATCCAGGGCCGTTCGGCGGTGTTCAATTCCGACTTCACCACGGCCGACTCGGAAACCATCCTGTCGTGGGAAGCCGGCATCAAGAGCAACCTGTTCGACAACCGCCTGCGCCTGAACGTCACCGGCTTCACCTACACCGTCGACGACATCCAGCTCAACGGCAACGACTCCAACGGCAACGGCGTGCTGTTCAACGCCGACAAGGCCAAGGCCTACGGCATGGAGGCGGACCTTGACTGGCGCCCGATCCCCAATCTGTCGCTGACCGCGGGCCTGAGCCTGCTGCACAGCGAGATCCAGGACAAACGCGTGTATGCGCAGGTGTGCGGCCTGAACGGCGTGGTGGTGTGCACGGTGAAGGACCCGACCATCCGCATCGGCAACAACACCTTCGCCCAGATCGACGGCAACCCGCTGCCGAACGCGCCCAAGTACAACGTCAACCTGGCCGCGCGCTACGACATCCCGGTCAACGACGGCGGCGCCTTTTTCGTCGCCACCGACTGGAACAAGCAGGGCTACACCAGCTTCGTGCTGTACGACTCCACCGAGTTCACCTCCAACGGCAACTTCGAGGGCGGCCTCAAGCTGGGTTACACCGGCGACTACGGCGCATGGGAAGTGGCCGCTTTCGCCCGCAACATCACCAACGAGAAGAACCTCAAGGGCGTGATCGAGAACTACATGGCGGCCGTGTACAACGAACCGCGCATCGTCGGCGTCTCGTTCAACCTGCACTGGCACTGATCGCAGCACGTCGTAGCACCACGCCGGCAGCACCTGCCGGCACCAGCGGGCGGGAGGGCGACAGTCCTCCCGCCCGTTTACGTTTTCGCAGCAGTAAATAGCCGGTAACTGTAGCCATGGCGATAGCCTTGCTGTTGCTGTTGTCGTGCTGTTGTCGTGCTGTTGTCGTGCTGTTGTCGTGCTGTTGCTTGGCGTTGGCTCTTGCTTTTGCCTTGCCGGGTTCCCTTCCGAAGCGGCGGATGGACCGGGGAAAAACCCCGAAGGGGCGGCGCACAGGGACGTGCGCCGTTCGCGGCAGGGGCAGGATGCCCCTTCCGCGAATCCCCGGTGCATCCGCGGACCCGGAGCGCGCAGCGCGGAGGGCGCGTAGGCAGGGCGCGCTTTCTTTTGGTTACCTTTTCTTTGCGCGAGCAAAGAAAAGTAACTCGCCGCCAGGCGAAAGCCTTTGCTGTTGCTTCAAGCTTTACTGTTGGATGAGAAGAACCGTAGTAGCGAGCGGCTTCAGCCGCGACGCGCGACGCGCCAGCCTCGCTATGCCCCTGGGACGATGGCCCCCTGCATCGCGGCAGCCGCCGGTCACGGCGTCGGGACTGAAGTCCCTCCCACAACACGTGTCTGCGCGTGACGCATACGTTGGCGATGCCCACCCGTAGGAGCGGCTCCTACGCTCCCAAGACCCCCGAGCAAACCTGCTACCCATCCCAAATCCCATGGCAGCCCCGCCCCCGCTCTGCTAAAGTCCGCGCCCAGCGCTGCCGCGTCCGGCAGCCAGGCACAGCCGCCGCCATGCCTTCAACCGTGAGTCTTTCGGGGGAAGTGGTGTATGCGCGTCGCGCGGTCCGTGTTGTCCTTATGCGTGGTATCCGTCTTGCTGAGCTGGGCGCCGCCAACGCGCGCTGCCAGCGCCGATGCCGCGCCGCCTCCTGATCCCACCACCCTCGACCAGATCGTCGTCACCGGCGAGAAAAGCGGCCGCAGCGTGCAGGACACCACCAGCTCGGTCGCCGTCACCACCGAAGCGCGCATCGAGCAGGAGAACCTGCAGAGCGCCTACGAGGTGTTCAACCGCACCGCCAACATGGCCCAGACCTACGGCGATGCCGGCTTCAGCATCCGCGGCATCCGCAACATCGACGGCGGCAGCGATGCGCCGCTGGCTACCATCTACCTGGACGGCGCCGCCCTGCCGTGGAAGGCGATCAGCTGGGCGCCGCTGAGCCTGTGGGACCTGCAGCAGGTGGAAATCCTGCGCGGCCCGCAGTCCACCCTGCAGGGCGAGAACGCCCTGGCCGGCGCGATCGTCCTGCGCACCGCCGAGCCGACCATGGACTGGCAGGGCAAGCTGCGGGTGCTGGCCTCCGATCCGTCCGACCGCAGCGTGGCCGGCGCGGTCGGCGGGCCGATCGTGGCCGACGAACTGGCGTTCCGCGCCTCGGTGGAGCAGCGCAGCTTCGACGGCTACACCTGGAACCTCACCCGACAGGCCGCCGACGACGCGCAGGTCTCGGCGATCTACCGCGGCAAGCTGCTGTGGACGCCGTCGGCGATCGCCGGGCTGAAGGTGCAACTGGGCTACACCCGCTCGCACCGCACCGGCCCGTACATGTACACCTACGTGCGCACCGACCTGCCCGATTACCTCGAGCACCGCTACGCCACCAACAACACCCCGGACCGCACCCGCAGCGACAGCGACATCGTCACCCTGCAGGCCGATTACGTGCTCTCCGACGCCTGGTCGCTGTCCTCGGTCAGCGCCTGGAACAAGGTCACCTCGTCCAGCCTGTGGGACATGGACCATGGCCCGGACAACGCCGGCTACGCGCGGCGCCAGCTCGACGACACCACCGCCTCGCAGGAATTGCGCCTGCACTACGCCGGCACCGCGGTGCAGGGCCTGCTCGGCGCGTACTGGGCGCGGCACGTGGAAGACAACGACGCGCAACTGCTGAACAACGTCGCCACGCCGACCACCACCATCGCCGGGCTGCTGCGCAGCGCCGGCTTCCCGGCCGCCACCGCCAGCGCGATCGCCACCCGCTACGCGCAGGCGCTGCCGGTGATTCCGGTCGACTACGTCAGCGCCAGCCCGACCCGCTCCAGCAACCGCGCGCTGTTCGCCGACGGCCAATGGCAGATGGGCAGCGGGTTCTCGCTGCTCGGTGGGCTGCGCTACGACCGCCAGCGCTACGCCATGGCCTCCGACACCACCGCGGCCTTCGCCGGCCGCTATCCCGACCCGGCCGCCTTCGCCGCCAGCGGCACCGCGTTGTATCGGGCCATCGTCGCGATCAACCAGGGCGTGGCCGGCATCGTGCGCTCGGCCAACGGCGAGGTGGCCTGGAACACGCGCGACTTCGACGCGCTGCTGCCCAAGCTCGGCATGCGCTACGACTGGAACCCGGACCTGTCGACCAGCCTGGTGGTGCAGCGCGGCTACCGCTCCGGCGGCTCCAGCTTCAACTCGGCGCGCAGCCAGGCTTTCCCCTACGATCCGGAATACACCTGGAACTACGAAGCCGCGCTGCGCTCGCAGTGGCTGGACCGGCGCCTGACCCTCAACGCCAACGCCTACTACATCGACTGGAAGGACAAGCAGACCACCGCCTACTTCGGCCTCAACAGCTTCGACTTCAACACCGTCAACGCCGGCCGCGCGCATCTGTACGGGGCCGAGCTGGAGGCCAGCCACCGCCCCAACGAGGCGTTCGACTGGTACGGCTCGCTGGGCTATGCGCGCACCCGCTACGACAGCTTCGCCACCATCGCCGGCGCCTCGGTGATCGACTACGCCGGCCGCGAGTTCGCCTACGCGCCGCACTGGACCGCGGCGCTGGGCGCCAACTGGCGCTTCGCCGAGGGCTGGCTGGCCAACCTCAACGCCAGCTTCCGCGACCGCGTGTACACCGACATCGGCGCCGGCGCCGTGCAGCTGGCCTCGCGCACCGTGGTCAACGCCAAGTTCGGCTACGAAAACCTGGACTGGAGCGCGTGGATCTTCGCCAACAACCTTCTCGACCGCCACTACGTGCAGTACCGCTGGGCCACCGATCCGGTCGCGATCCTGGGCGCGCCGCGCGTGGTCGGCATCGGCTTCGAGGCGCGCTGGTGATGCTCGCCTTTGCCACCGCCGGTTATCTGCTCGCCGCCGCGCTGGCGGCGCTGGCCTTCTACCTGGCCACCGCGCACCAGCGGCTGCGTCCGGCCTGGCGCCGGCACGCGCGCGCGCTGCGCGTGGCCGGCACGCTGCTGTGCGTGGCCGCATTGGGTGCGGCGATTTCGGCGCTGGGCGTGTGGGCCGGCGTGTTCGCCGCGCTGAGCGCGACGATGCTCGCGGCGGTGGCCCTGCCGTATCTGGATGCGTGGCGGCAATTGCACCAAGGGGCTGGCGATGTGGGCTAGGTGGCTGGCGGCGATCGTGCTGGGCCTGCCGCTGGCGGTGGGCGTCATCGGCTTGTGCGTGCTGCTGTGGCCGGGCGACCTGCAGGTGCACACGCTGCCGTGGCTGTTGCTGGTGTTCCCGCTGTGGGTCGGCGCCATGTCGCTGGCTTTCGTGTTTCGCAGCGGCGCGCGCGCGTGGCTGTGGCTGGGCGCTGCGACCGCACTGTGCTACGTGGCGCTTTACCTGCTCAAGGCCACCCACCTCGTGCAGGTGAGCGCATGAAGGCCGCGACCCTGCGCCAGTTCCTGTCGGCGCACAGCTGGATGGGCCTGCTCGCCGGCATGGCCTTGTTCATCGCCTTCTACGCCGGGGCGATCAACGTGTTTACCCACGACCTGGAGCAGTGGCCGCGCCCGGCCGCGGTGCAGGCCCCGGCGTTGCCGCCGGAGCAGGCCGCGCAGGCGCTGGCCGATGCGGTGCTGGCACGGCATCCGGCGCTGGCCGAGTCGTACACGCTGATGCTGCCCGGCGAGGGCCGCACGCAGCCGCAGTTGTTCGCGTTCGGGCCGGCTGCGGAGCAGGCCTTCGGCGGCATGGTGCAGTTCCAGCCCGGTGCCGACGGGCAGCCGGTGCAGCTGCCGCAGCGCAGCGGCTTCGTCGCGTTCCTGTACGACCTGCACTTCACTGCCGGGCTGCCGCGCACCTTCGGCACCTACCTGTTCGGCGTGGTCTGCCTGCTGTACGGGGTGGCCCTGGTCAGCGGCGTGGTGCTGTACGCGCCGGTGCTGCTCAAGGACCTGTTCGCGCTGCGCCGCGGCCGCAACGTCAAGCGCCTGTGGCAGGACGCGCACAACGCCATCGGCATGCTGTCGCTGCCGTTCCACGTGATCTTCGCCTGGTCCGGCGCGGTGCTGACCCTCGGCGTGCTGCTGCTGGCGCCGTTCCAGTACCTGGTGTTCGACGACAAGCTGATGCAGGTGCTGCAGCCGGACTTCGAACTGGCGCCGCACGTGCAGCCCGCGCACGTGCCTGCGCCGATGCTGCCGGTGGCCGAGCTTGTGAAGCGGGCACGCGCGGCCAATCCCGGTTTCGTGCCGGAGAGCCTGTCCTTCCACGATGCCGGCGACGCCAACGCGCAGGTGGAGCTGTACGGCCACCAGGAGCAGCGCCGGCTCAACACGCTCGGCGGCGTGGCGCTGCGCGCGGCCGACGGCCAGGTGTTGCGGGTGCTGTCGCCGCAGACCATGTCGCCGGGTGTGGCCGCGCTGCGCGGCCTGCAGACCCTGCACTTCGGCGACTACGGGCGCTGGCCGCTGCAGTGGCTGTACTTCCTGCTCGGGCTCGGCGGCGCGTTCCTGTTCTACAGCGGCAACCTGCTGTGGGTGGAAGCGCGGCGCAAGCGCCGCCAGGTCGCGCAGCCGTTGCGCACCCACGTCATGGCGCGGCTGACCACCGGCGTCTGCCTGGGCTGCGTGGCCGGGGTATCGGCGCTGTTCGTGGCCGCGCGCCTGCTGCCGCCGGGGATGGAACGCGGCGCGTACTACGCCGTGTTCGCGCTCGGCGTGGCATGGGCGCTGCTGCGGCCGACCGCCCGCGGCGCCTACGAACTGCTGCTGGCCTGTGCGGTGCTGACCGTGCTGGTGCCGCTGGCCGGGTTGCGCGGCGCCGCCGGCTGGGTGGCGCCGTGGAGCAGCGGGACGCTGCTGGCCATCGACGCCTGCGCGCTGGCGCTGGCCTGGGCCTACTGGCAGATGGCGCGCGCCGCGTATCGCCGAGGGCAGGGCGGCGATCCACACAGCGTGTGGGCGTTCCCGCCGCCGCGCTGACGCGCGCCCTGCCGTGCCAAGGCGGCGCGGCAGGGCGCTGCTGTCACGCAACCGATCGTCCCAAAAGTGGACAATCACGCGCCGGTGCTTTTTCATGGTCTCGACGTGGGCACCGCAGCGTCCGCGCGAAACCGAATCGGGTGACACGATCTGATGTGACCTGATCCGCACTTCGCGCCGCGTTGCCGTCGACAGGGGACTGCATGCACGAGCGTTACCAGGAGCCACACGACGCACCGCCGGGCGAGGCCTACGCGGCGCAATTGCGCAAGGGATTCGCCGCGCTGCGTTTCGATCCTCCGCTGGAACGGGCGTACCGCCACTACACCGCCGCCACGCTGGGCTTCGCGCAGCGCGTGGCGGCCTCGCTGGGCGTGTTGATCGCGCTGCTGCTGCTGGGCTGGGACGCGGTGCATTTCGGCTGGCGCGGCGGCGGCCTGCTCGGCTATGCGGTGGCGGTGCGCGTGGCGACCCTGCTGGCGTTGCTGTGGGTGGCGGCGGCGATCCATCGCGCCGACACGCACGGCCCCGGCCATGCCGCGCTGTTGCTGCTGGTCGGCGGCACCGGGCTGGTGCTGTCGAGCATCGGCTACCCGCCGCAGGAACTGCGCTATGCGGCGGCGGTGATGACCCTGGTGATCGTGGCCGGCTTCTTCCCGTTGGGCATGGCGTTGTGGCAGAGCGTGGCGGTGGCGCTGCTGCTGTGCGCGATCAGCGCCGTGGCCGGCCACCTGCTGTTGGACGGAGCAGCGCACGATGCCTACCTGCGCCTGCAGTGGCTGCTGTGGACCGCGGTGCCGGTCGGTGCGGCCGGCGGCTACCTGCGCGAACACTCGCGCCGCGAAGGCTTCCTGCAGCGGCGGGTACGCGACGACGAGGCCTTGCGCGACGCGCTCACCGGCCTGGGCGACCGCCGCCGCTTCGACGAACACCTGGCGGTGGCGCTGGCCGAGCGCGGGCGCCTGCAGCGCGGGCTGGCGCTGATCCTGGTCGAACTCGACGGCTTCGCCGCACTGAACCAGCGCAGCGGCGCCGGGGCCGCCGACCGCGCGGTGTTGGAGGTGGCCGAGGCCATGCAATGTCTGCTGCGGCCGCTCGATGTGGCCATGCGCATCGGTGCCGACCGCTTCGCCCTGGTGCTGTACGACGCCAGCGGCGCGCACCTGCGCCAGGTGGCGCCGGCGCTGCGCGACATGGTCGAGGTGATGGCAATCGCGCAGGATGCGGCGGATGCACAGGCGCTGACGGTCAGCGTCGGTGCGCTGCTGGCCACGCCCGAGGACACGCCGGCCACGCTGATGCAACGGGCCGAGGCATTGCTGGATTCCGCGCGCGCCGTCGGCAACCGCGTGGTGCTGGCCGAGGACACCGGTTGGTAGCGCGGTGATCCGGCGCACCAGCCCTCGCGACCGACGCCGCCGCAGCCGCCGCCACTGTGGGAGGGACTTCAGTCCCGCCGCAGCACCCCAACCGACCCGGGAAGCGCGCCTCTGCTTTCGACAGGCGCGCACGGGTGTTTCGTCACGGCCACGCGCGCCGCGCGCGGCGATCGTGGCACCGCCTCAGAACGTCCCTCGCTGCACGAACGGCACCTGCGCATAGAGCCGGCGTTCGCCTCCACGCGGGTCGTGCGCCAGGCGGCTGTCGGTGTCGAACAGCAGGGTTTCGCGCTGGGCCAGCGAATACGGTTCCCAGCGGGGCAGGCCGGCGTGGTTGGGGTCGCCGTGGCGGGCGAAGGCCAGCAGCGCTGCGCTCATCGCATCGGCCATGCGCTGCGCGCCGGCGCCGTCGCCGGTGCGCGACCCGGGCTGGCGGATGTTGTCGAACACCAGCGGGATGTCCAGGGTGTGGAAGGCGCCGAACTTGCCGCCGTCCAGTGGCGAACCCCAGTCCAGTTGGTAGACCCAGGTCGGTGCGCCCTGCCGCGCGCGCGCCTCGGCTTCCTCGACCGCGCCACGCCAGGAGCGGCCGGCGGTGGTGGCGGCGAAGAACACCTCGCTCGGTGTGTAGTGCGGATACAGCCGTCGGTACTCGGCGATCACCACCTGCGGCGACAGGTCCACGTACTGCTCCTGCGCCAGCTTGTCCGGCAGCGCGTCCCAGGTCAGCGCGAAGTTGGCCGGATCGTGGCCGAGGAAGGCGCGGGTCTCGTCGTGGGTGTTGCCGATCACCATCGGGATGCGCGCCGACTGCGGCGGCGCGTCCGGCCAGAACGGATGCCGGTGCAGCACCTGCGCATCAAGCACCGGGCCCAGGTACAGCGCGGTGTCCTCCGCGCGCGATGGATCGCGGATGCGCGTGGCCTCGAGCACGCGCTGCAGCGGCAGCGTGCGCAGCGCGTTCAGTTGCGATGGTTCCAACTGCAGGGCTTGCAGCAGCAACTGCGCGCGCTGGCCGGCGGCACGTGGCCCGGCGGCGGTGACCTGCTGCCCGCTCATGGTCCAGGCGCGGTGGAACAGGCTCTGCGCCGCCGGCATCGCCATCAGCGTGGCGATCTTGGCGCCGCCGCCGGACTGGCCGAACACGGTGACGTTGCCGGCATCGCCGCCGAACTCGGCCGCGTGCGCGCGCACCCACTGCAGCGCCTGTACCAGGTCGAGCTGGCCGACGTTGCCGGAGGCGGCATAGGCCTCACCTCCGAACGGCGCCAGGTACAGATAGCCGAACGCGTTGAGGCGGTGATTGACGCTGACCACCACCACGTCGCCGCGCTGGCACAGGCGCACGCCGTCGTACAGCGGGTCGCTGCCGGAGCCGTTGTTGTAGGCGCCGCCGTGGAGGTAGAACAGGATCGGACGCTTCGCACCGTCGCGCAGGCCCGGGGTCCAGACGTTGAGGAACAGGCAGTCCTCGCTGACCGGCTCGGACCCGCGCTGCGGCGCCAACGCACCATAGGCGCCGCAGTCGCGCACACCGTGCCAGGGCCGTTCCTGTAGCGCCGGCTGGAAGCGCCGCGGCGCGGTGTCGGCGCCGTAGGGAATGCCTTTGAACACGCACACGCCCTGCTCGCGCACGCCACGGATGCGGCCGCTGCGGGTGTGCGCCAGCGGCGCCGCCGGCATCGGCACCGAGGCCGGCGCCAGACCGGGCAGCGCGCCGCTCAAGGCCAGCGCGCCGAGCGCGCCGTCGCGCAGGAAGCGGCGGCGGCCGTGGTCGTCGGGGGCGGCTGCGTCGGGCACGGTGAGGAGCGGGGCAGGCAAGCGAGGGCGGGCGGTCATGCGTGGACGGTGTCCTGGCTAGGCGATCGGGGACGCGAGAGGTGTGGCGGCGTGGCCGTGTTTGCGACGGCCGGCGGTCCGGCGGCGTGCGTGGGACGGGCGAGGCGGGCGCCGCCGCGTGGTGGAGAGACCGTTCATGGGCAGGCTCACGGCGTGCCCGCCGGTGGCGGGATCGGCGCGCGGGCGCGGGGATCGTCCTGCACGCTGCGCATCCAGCCCAGCGCCAGCTGCGGCCATGCCGCCAGCGGCAGGCCGGCGATGCCGCGGGTGCCGAAGCCATGGCCGCCGTGCGCGAACAGGTGCAGCTCGGCCGGCACCCCGGCCTGGCGCAGCGCCTGGTAGAACAGCAGGCTGTTCTCCTCCGGCACTACCGAATCGTCCTGCGCGTGCACCAGGAAGGTCGGCGGCATGCCGGCATGCACCCGGTTCTGCAGCGAGTAGGCGGCCATGGTTGCCGCGTCCGGATGGCGGCCCAGCAGCCGCAGCCGCGAGCCGGTGTGCGCCGCGGTGCCGCTACCCATGTCGATGACCGGGTACAGCAGCAACAGGAAATCCGGCCGCGCGCTGACCCGGTCGATCGCATCGCGCGCCGGATACACCACGTCGTCGTAGCGGGTGCCGAGGCTGGCGGCGACGTGGCCGCCGGCGGAGAAGCCGATCGCGCCGATGCGCTGCGGATCCACCCCGTAGTCGGCGGCATGCGCGCGGATCAGGCGCAGCGCGCGCTGCGCATCGGCCAGCGGCTGGTCGCGCGCGGCGGCGCCGTCGACCGCTGCGTCGGGAAGCCGGTAACGCAGCACGAACAGGGTGATGCCGGCCTGTTCGGCGAAGATCGACACCAATGCCGTGCATTCCTTGTCCAGCACCACGCGTGCATAGCCGCCGCCGGGCGCCACCAGCAGCGCGCTGCCGTTCGGGTGCTTCGGCCGGTACACCACCATGTAGGGCTGGTAACGGCCGCTGAGCGCGCGATCGGGCAGGGCCGGGTCGTCGCTGCGCTCGACCAGATGCGCTTGCTCGGAGCCGGCCGTCGACCCCGGTGCCGGACCGGGCCACAGCGGCAGCCGAGCCGCCACCTCGGCGGCGCTCTCGCTGGCCGGCCGCTCGGCCGCTGCCGCCGGGCCGAGGGCGCCCAGCAACAGGCACAGCGCCGCCAGCAGGGCGATGCCGGAGCGGGGCCGGCGCCTGCCGCAGGATGGGGACAGTGGTTCGGCGGGACGTACGCGGGTGGCGAGGAGTCGGGCCGACATCATCGAGATCTCGTCGTGGATGGAAGAAACCCGCGGCGCGTGGCCCAGGGCACGATGGCCCAAGTGTGCGCGCCGCCTGCGCCAACGCATGGCGCTGTATCGCTGTTGCTGTTGCTGTTGCTGTTGCCGATTCCCGATTCCCGGCCTTTTGCCGCACCGCACATTGCCAATGACACCGGTTTACCATATACAACGGCGCAACGCGCTGTCGATGCGCGGCGCAGCAATTCCGATCCCCCACATTCCTTGCGGAGATGCCCTTGAGCCTTCCTTCCGGCCCGTCGCAGACGCCACCGCCCGCGTTGGCCGACATCGCGGCCCGCTTCGTCCAGGCCCGTCGCCAGGGCCGCTCGTTGCCCGATTTCCCCGGTGTCATCCCCGACGATCTGGAGACCGCCTACCGCGTGCAGGACCTGGCGATCGCGCAATGGCCGGACCGCGTGGTCGGCTGGAAGGTCGGCTACATCGCCCCCGAGCGTCGCGACCACTCCGGGGACGAGCGCCTGCTGGGCCCGATCTTCGCGGCTGCGCTGTGGAATGCTACCGGTGGAACAACGGACATCCCGGTGTTCGAGGGCGGCTTCGGCGCGGTCGAGGCCGAGTACGTGCTGCGCCTGGACGCGGACGTGCCGGCCGACCAGTTGCACTGGACTCCACAGCAGGCCGCGCAGGTGCCGGCGACGCTGTTCGTCGGCGTCGAGGTGGCGAGCAGCCCGCTGGCCACGATCAACCAGCTGGGGCCGCGCGTGGTGATCTCCGATTTCGGCAACAACAACGGCCTGCTGCTGGGGCCGCAGGTGCCGGACTGGACCGCGCTGGACGAGACCGCGCTGCGCGCCGAGACCTGGATCGAGGGCCAGTGCGTGGGCACCGGCGGCGCCACGCTGTTGCCGGGCGGCCTGCGTGCGGCGTTCGCGTTCGCGCTGGCGCGCTCGGCCAGGCGCGGCCGGCCGCTGCGCCGCGGCGAGCTGATCGCCACCGGCAACGCCACCGGCATCCACGACATCGCCATCGGCCAGCAGGCGACGATCCGCTTCGACGGCTACGGCGAACTTCACTGCAGGGCGGTCGCGGCCTAGGCTGGCGACGGCAATGACGCGCGGGAGGGCGCAGCATGATCACTCGTAGACGATTCCTGGGCGCGGGCCTGACCGCGGCGGCCGCGGCCGGCGTGCCGCTGGGTGCGCTGGCGCAGGCCGGCGGTAGCGGTACGCGCCTGCTCACCGCCACCGACGTGCACGTGGCCGACTATCCCACCGTGGAGGCGGTACGCTGGTTCGGGCAGATCCTGGAGCAGAAGACCGGCGGCCGTCTGCGCCTGCGCGAGTATCACTCCGGCCAGCTCGGTCGCGAGGCGGAGGCGATCGACATGGCGCGCTTCGGCGCCATCGACATCACCCGCGTGTACTCCGGCGCGCTGAACAACGCCTTCCCGCTGACCCAGGCGCTGTGCCTGCCGTACGTGTTCGACTCGGTGGCGCACCTGCGCCGTGCGATCGACGGCCACGTCGGCGACAGCATCCTGCGCAGCTTCGAACAGCGCGACCTGGTCGGGCTGGCGATCTACGACTCCGGCGCGCGCTGCTTCTACAACACCAAGCATCCGCTGCGGCAGCCCAAGGACCTGCACGGGCTCAAGCTGCGCGTGGCGAACTCGGACATCTTCCTCAAGCTGATGCGCATGCTCGGCGCCAACCCCACGCCGATGTCGCTGGGCGAGACCTTCTCGGCGATGGAAACGCACATGATCGACGGCGCCGAGAACAACATGCGCAGCTTCCAGTCCAGCCGCCACTTCGAGGCCGCGCACTACTGGTCGCAGAGCGATCACTCGTACGCGCCGGACGTGCTGGTGATGTCCCGGCGCAGCTTCGAGACGCTGACGCCGGACCAGCGCGCGCTGGTGCTGGAGACGGCGCGGCAGTCGGTGACGGTGATGCGCCGGCTGTGGGACGCCTCCGAGGCGCAGGCGCGACAGCAGGTGATCGACTACGGCGTGGCCATCAACGAGGTGGACATGCCGGCCTTCCGCAAGGCCGCCGCGCCGCTGCTGGCCGAGTACCGGCAGCAGCCGGAGATCGAAGCCCTCTACCGCCGCATTCGCGATTTCGCCTGAGCCCATGCCGATGACCGACCACGCCCCCGCCCTCCCGGTGCCGCCGCTGCAGCGGCTGCTGGACCGGATCGCCAACCTCGCCATCGGCACCGCCGCCGCCGCCCTGCTCGGGCTGGTGGTGGTGCAGGGCTGGCAGGTGTTCACCCGCTACGTGCTCAACGACTCGCCGAGCTGGACAGAGCCGGTGACGCTGCTGCTGCTGAGCACGGCGATGAGCCTGGGTGCCGCCGCCGGCGTGCACACCCGCCGCCACTTCGGCTTCTTCCTGCTGGCCGAGACGCTGCACGCCAGCCTGCGCCGCGTCATCGACCTGGTGCGCCCGCTGCTGGTGGCCGCCATCGGTGCGGTGATCGCGTGGTGGGGCGCGGTGCTGCTGCTGGACGGGCTGGACATCAAGATGGCCGGCGCGCAGATGCCGCAGAGCATCAACTACCTGCCGCTGTCGATCGGCGGCGCGCTGATGAGCGTGTTCGCGCTGTACCAGGCCTGGCGGGTGCTGCGCCCGGGCACCACCATGGGGAGGAACTGAGCATGGCCATCGCCATCCTGTTGGGCTTGTTCGTGGTGCTGCTGCTGATCGGCGTGCCGGTGGCGTATGCGCTGGGCACGGCCGCGCTGGCCACGCTGCTGTATCTGGACCTGCCGGCGGTGGTGCTGGTGCAGCAGATCTCCGCCGGCAGCGGCTCGGCGTCGCTGATCGCGATCCCGTTGTTCATCTTCGCCGGCGAACTGATGCTGCGCGGTGGTATCTCCGACCGCCTGATTGCGCTGGCGTCCTCGCTGGTCGGCCGCATGCGTGGCGGCCTGGGCCAGGTCAGCGTGCTGTCCTCGCTGTTCTTCGGCGGCGTGTCCGGCTCGGCCATCGCCGACGTCTCGGCGGTCGGCGGCACCATGATTCCGCAGATGATCAACCGCGGCTACGACCGCGACTACGCGGTCAACGTCAGCATGACCGCGGCGCTGGTGGCGCTGCTGGTGCCGCCCTCGCACAACCTGATCCTGTTCTCGGCCGCGGCCGGTGGCGGCCTGTCGATCGCCGACCTGTTCGCCGCCGGCATCGTCCCGGCGCTGCTGATGACCGCGGCGATGATGCTCACCGGCTATGCGGTGGCGCGCTCGCGCGGCTACGGCACCGAGGCGTTCCCGGGCTGGCGCGCGGTGGCGCTGCGCCTGGTCGGCGCGTTGCCGGGCCTGGGCCTGGTCGCACTGATCTTCGTCGGCATCCGCGCCGGCATCTTCACCGCGGTGGAGAGCGCGGCGATCGCGGTGGTGTACGCGTTGCTGGTCACCGCGCTGCTGTACCGGCAGCTGCGCTGGGCGGAGTTCTTCGGTGCGGTGACGCATGCCGCGCGCACCACCGGGGTGATCCTGTTCGTGATCGCCACCGCGGCGGTGTTCGGCTGGCTGCTGGCCTACCTGCAGGTGCCTGCGGCGGCGGTGCACTTCCTGCAGTCCATCGCCCACAGCCAGCACACCGTGCTGCTGATGATCGTGGTGATGCTGCTGCTGCTGGGCATGTTCATGGACCTGGCGCCGAAGATCCTGATCTGCACGCCGATCTTCCTGCCGGTAGCCAAGGCCTACGGCATCGACCCGATCCATTTCGGCCTGGTGATGGTGCTGGCCGGCGGCATCGGCCTGATCACCCCGCCGGTGGGCTCGGTGCTGTTCATCGGCACCTCGATCGGGCAGATCACCGTGGCCCAGAGCATGCGCACCATCTGGCCGTTCTGGCTGGCGGCGCTGTGCGTGCTGCTGATCGTGGCGTTCTTCCCGGAGCTGTCGCTGTGGCTGCCGCGCGCGCTGCGCGCCTGAGCCGGCCCGGCGGCGCCGGCTCGCGCCAGGCGGGTGACCGCGGGCCGTTCGCGCCGATGGCCGCTGCCGGCCTTGGCAGCGCCGCGGCCGGTCACCGGGGCGCTGCGCCTACACCGCTTCCGTGACCGTGCGCTGGAGCGAACATGACACCCAGTAGAATCCCCTTTCTTTCGCCCGGTTTTCCGTCCATGGCGCCGAACAAGCCCCGTTCCGTCGATGCTCCCGCTTCCGCCCACGGCAAGGCCGCGACGATCAACGACATCGCGCGCCTGTCAGGGGTGTCGAAGAAGACCGTGTCGCGGATCATCAACAACTCGCCGCTGGTGCGCAAAGACACCCGCGAGAAGGTCGAGGCGCTGATGCGCGAGGTCGGCTATGCGCCGGACCCGCTGGCGCGCGGGCTGGCGTTCCGTCGCTCGTTCCTGATCGGCATGGTCTACGACAACCCCACCGCGCAGTACATCGTGGACATGCAGTACGGCGCGCTGGACGCACTGCGCGGCTCCAGTTTCGAACTGGTGGTGCATCCTTGCGACAGTCGCAGTCCCGGCTACATCGAGGGCGTGCGCCGCTTCGTGCAGCAGCAGAAGCTGCACGGGGTGATCCTGGTGCCGCGCGCCTCCGAGGACCAGGCCCTGGCGGACATGCTCGCCGGCATCGGCGTGCGCTACACCCGCATCGCCTCGCTGCCGCTGGACGACACCTCGCAGATGGTGGTCACCCACGACCGCGACGGCGCCGCCGAGGCCGCCGACTACCTGCTGTCGCTGGGCCACCGCGACATCGCCCTGATCACCGGCCCCAGCGCGTACCGCTCCGCGCACGAGCGCACCGCCGGCTTCATCGACGCGCTGACCCGGCGCGGCATCGAACTGCCGCCGGCGCGCATCGTCGAAGCCGGCTACACCTTCGAATCGGGCGTGGCCGCGGCGGAAAAGCTGTTGCTGGGCAAGCAGCGGCCCAGCGCGATCTTCACCGGCAACGACGAAATGGCCGCCGGCGTGTACAAGGTCGCGCTGCGCGCCAACATCAACATCCCGCGCCAGCTGTCGATCATCGGCTACGACGACAGCCCGCTGGCTTCGCGGCTGTGGCCCTCGCTGACCTCGGTGCGCCGGCATACCCGCGACACCGGCCGCACCGCCGCGGCCATGCTGATCCAGCCCGAGGGCACGCCATCGCTGGCGGTGGCCAGCGTGCGCCCGCACCTGATCGTGCGCGACTCCTGCCAGCCGCCTGAAGACTGAGCGCAGCGGCGCGCCGCCGCACGCGGCGGCAGACGGAGGCTTGCGGCCTGCCAGGCGCTCGCGAAGACACAGCGAGATGCGTGATTCGCGCCCCGGCAGTTCGCCTGGCTCGGGCTCACGCGCATCCGCCGCTGCGGGAGCGGCGTCAGCGACCTGCAATGCGGGTGTCAGGCGCTTTATGGGGAGTTGACGGTCGTGCAGAGGCGACAAGCGAAGCCGAAAGCCGACTGACAGCCTCCGTCGTCGGGACTGAAGTCCCTCCCACAGGGAGGCCGAGTGCATTCCTGTGGGAGCGGCTTCAGCCCCGACGCGCACGAACCGAACTGCCGCGGCGAACGATTCCCGGCAGACCGGGAGCCGTTCCCAGGCAGCAGTGAAGCGCCTGCTGACCGCGGGGCGTGCGCGTTTCAACGCCATCCGTGCGTCGCACCCACATGTCGGCCGGGGCACGTGTCCCCCACCGCCTCCCGACTCGCCGCAAACGGTCTACACTGCCGCCGACCGTGCGGACACCGCTCCGCCCATCGAAGGCCCGCTCCGTTCCGGCACCGCCCGGGCGGACCGCGCGGCCTTCCTGCGAGGAGCCTTCGCCATGTCGTCCCCCATCCCCGCCCCCGTCGCGGTCCGTTTCGGCCGCCTGGCGCCGACCGTGCCCGTCGCCGAGATCGCCCGCGCCGTCGCCTTCTACACCGAGCGCCTGGGCTTCCGCAGCGTGTTCCAGAACGGCAATCCGGTCGGTTTCGTGATCCTGAAGAAGGACGACGCCGAACTGCACCTGACCCTGCGTCCCGACCACCGCGGCAGCACCAGCAACGTCGCCCACCTGATCGTCGACGACGCCGCGGCCCTGTACGACGGCCTGCAGGCGCAGGGCGTGCGCATCATCAAGGCGATCCGCGATGCCGACTTCGGCCTGCGCTGCTTCGTCTTCGCCGACCCCGACGGCAACCGCATCGACGTCGGCCAACAGCTCCCGCGGTGAGACCCGCGCCGCCTGGGCGGCGCCGCTTGCCAATCCCGAATCCCGACTCCCCAATCCCGGCCCTTCGTGCACTGCGGAATGACACCGGTTTACCAGACCCGCTAGACTGTCCTCCGTGGCGGGCTGACACATGCCGTCGCCTGCCTTGGAGCGCCCCATGTCCCTGTACTGCAAGACCCACTACGCGACCCATCCCGACGCGATCAAGGGCGCCAGCAACGACCAGCTGCGCGACCTGTACCTGCTCGATGGCCTGTTCGTCGACGACGCGGTGACCCTGAAGTACACCCACTACGAGCGCTTCGTGCTCGGCGGCGCCGCCCCGCGCACGCGGGCGCTGACGCTGCCGGCGCAGACCGAACCGGCCTCGGCCGCGGGACACCCGTTCCTGGAGCGGCGCGAGCTGGGCGTGATCAACGTCGGCGCCGGCAGCGGCACCGTCACCGTCGACGGCACCGCGTATCCGCTGGGCCCGAAGGACGGCCTGTATGTGGCGATGGGCAGCGCCGAGGTGGTGTTCGCCTCCGACGACGCGGCCAACCCGGCGCAGTTCTATCTGGCCTCCACGCCGGCGCACGCGCGCTTCGCCACCAAGCGGCTGTCGATCGCCGAGGCGGTGGCGCTGGACCGCGGCGCGCTGGAGACCAGCAACGAACGCACCATCTACCAGTACATCGTGCCGGCCACCTGCCAGTCCTCGCAGCTGCTGCTGGGCCTGACCGTGCTCAAGCCGGGCAGCGTCTGGAACACCATGCCGCCGCACCTGCACGACCGCCGCAGCGAGGTCTATTTCTACTTCGATCTCGGCGCCAACGACCGCGTCTACCACTTCATGGGCGAGCCGGACGCGCAGCGCCACATCGTGGTGCAGAACAACGAGGCCGTGGTGTCGCCGCCGTGGTCGATCCACATGGGCGCCGGCACCGCCAACTACGCCTTCATCTGGGCGATGGGCGGCGAGAACCTCGACTACACCGACATGCACGTGCTGGACATCTGCCAGCTCAAGTAGGCCGCCGTCGCGCGCGCCGCTCCCATTCCCGTCGTCCGCATTCCCTCAAGGAGTCCACGCAATGACCCACCCGTTCAGCCTCGAAGGCAAGGTCGCCCTGGTCACCGGCGCCAACACCGGCCTCGGCCAAGGCATCGCCGTGGCGCTGGCGCAGGCCGGCGCCGACATCGCCGCCGCCGGCATCGCCGCGCCCACCGAGACCGAGGCCAAGGTCACCGCGCTGGGCCGCCGCTTCGTCGCCATCGAGGCCAACCTGATCAGCATCGAGCCGGTGCAGCGCATCCTCGACGAGACCCTGGCGGGGCTCGGCCGCCTCGACATCCTGGTCAACAACGCCGGGCTGATCCGCCGCGCCGACGCGGTGGACTTCAGCGAGCAGGACTGGGACGACGTCATGAACGTCAACATCAAGTCCGCGTTCTTCATGTGCCAGGCCGCCGGCCGCCACTTCATCGCCCAGGGCAGCGGCAAGATCATCAACATCGCCTCGATGCTGTCGTTCCAGGGCGGCATCCGCGTGCCCTCGTACACCGCCAGCAAGTCCGGCATCGCCGGCATCACCCGCCTGCTGGCCAACGAGTGGGGCGCCAAGGGCGTCAACATCAACGCCATCGCCCCCGGCTACATGGCCACCGACAACACCGCGCAGCTGCGCGCCGACGCCGCACGCAACCAGGCGATCCTGGACCGCATCCCGGCCGGCCGCTGGGGCGTACCGGAGGACCTGGGCGGCACCGCGGTGTTCCTGGCCAGCAGCGCCTCGGACTACGTCAACGGCACCGTGATCCCGGTCGACGGCGGCTGGCTCGCCCGCTAACGCTACTCCTTCTCCCTTCGGGACCTCGGCCCCCTTTTTGGGGGAAGGTGCCCGAAGGGCGGATGAGGGTACGACCACCGCCGACCCATCCCAACCAAACCACCCTGCCCACCAACAATTCCCCCACCCCAAAGGACCCCCATGAAAATCGCCCTAATGAACGAGTTCAGCCAGGCCGCCAAGAACCCGGTGATCCTGCAGCAGCTCAACGACGTCGCCGCCGCACAGGGCCACAGCGTGTTCAACGTCGGCATGGACGGCGACGCCGACCACCGCCTGACCTACATCCACCTGGGCATCTGCGCCGGCCTGCTGCTCAATGCCGGCGCGGTGGACTTCGTGGTCGCCGGCTGCGGCACCGGCCAGGGCGCGATGATGTCGCTCAACGCGCACCCGGGCGTGTTCTGCGGCTACTGCATCGAGCCGACCGACGCCTACCTGTTCGCCCAGGTCAACAACGGCAACGCGCTGGCGCTGGCCTTCGCCAAGGGCTTCGGCTGGGGCGCGGAGATCAACGTGCGCTACATCTTCGAGAAGGCCTTCAGCGGCGAGCGCGGCATGGGCTACCCGGCCGAGCGCCGCGAATCGCAGCAGGCCAACGCCGGCATCCTGACCCAGGTCAAGCAGGCCCTGGCCAAGTCCTACCTGGACGGCCTGCGCGCGCTGGATCCGGAACTAGTCAAGCAGGCCGTGGGCGGCCCGCGCTTCCAGCAGTGCTTCTTCGACAACGCCAAGGACGCCGACCTGCGCGCCTTCGTCGCCGGCGTGTTGGGCAAGGCCGACGCCGCCGCGGCCTGAGGTCGCGCCCGCCCAGGCGGGTGTGTCCGGTAGCGTGTTCGCCAAACGCCCCGCATCTGCGGGGCGTTGGCATGCGAACTTACTGCACCAGCAGCAGGCCTTCCGCCAGCGGATAGTTCCGCTCCGGGCAGGCAATATGCATGCTGTCCACCACGTAGAACGTCTGGCCCAGCTTCTGCTCGGTGTGCACGAGGTAGGTCAGCGTGCCGCGCGGCGCGTACAGCTTGGCGAGGATGCCGTGGCCGACCAGCAAGCGCTTCAGGTCCTTGGCGAAGTTGTTGGCGATGGAGTTGGTTTGGCTCTGCGCGCCGACCTGGCAGGCCATCAGCACGATCTCCTCGAACGACTCCTTGCCCAGTCCCTTGGCCAGCAGTTGCTGCAGGAATGCCTCCGGTGCAAGCCCGGCGAAGACGTTGACGTTGCCGTGCGAATTGATCACCAAGCGCTTGCCGCGCGTCTTGTTGCTGGGCGATAGCGAGGCCGCGTCGAGCAGGGTCAGCGCATGCGATTGGTTTTCGCCGAAGTGGGATTGCAAGGCTTTCAGCTTGGCGCCGCGCTGATCCGCCTGATCGCCGTCCAGGCCGACATAAATGAGCATGAGGATTCTCCCGACGCACAGGGCCGCCAACATGCGTTGGGCGGGAGCATCCGGAAATCCGGGGTGGCCGCGTCGTGGCGCACCGATCTCGCTCGCTGCGCAGCGTAGGGTCGCCGTCGGTGGCCCGGGATCGGCGCATTGCCGATTCTCCTCTGTGGATTGGCCGATCTCTGGCGCGATGCAGTGTGCCGCAGCGCGATGGCGCAGCATCCAGGTCCGGCGACCGAGCAACACGACCCGTGCACGCCCGCATTGCGACGGCCCCGCAAAAATTTCTAAAGTTCCACCTAGCGCCGCCGATACACATCACCTAGCTAGGTCCCGCTGCGTCGCGGGACGACATGGATTTTTCTTTCCCTGCCCTGCGCAGGATGGTCATGGAGCGACATCGATCTTCCGCTGTGCCTATTTCCTACTCTCGCCGATGGTCTGGATCGCGTCGTACGCGTGCGGTCGTGCATGCCTGTCGCATGCAGCGACGCTGGGCAAGGATAGGGCCGCCGGCGAATGGTTTTTTCGTAGCTGTATCAACAAGGGGCAATCGATGAAGAACAGTGTGATCAAGGGGGCCATGGGGTTGACGCTTGCGTTGGGCTTGGCGGCCTGCGCGACCGAAACCCATCAGAGCGTCAAACCGCAGACAGTTTCGGCGGCCAGCGTGCCTTACGCCGGCGCACGCGCGCCGATCGCGGTGGGCAAGTTCGACAACCGCTCGTCCTTCATGCGCGGCCTGTTTTCCGATGGTGCGGATCGCCTGGGCAGCCAGGCCAAGACCATCCTGATCACCCATCTGCAGCAGACCAATCGTTTCCGTGTGCTGGATCGCGACAACATGGGCGAGATCAAGCAGGAAGCGCAGATCAAGGGCCAGGCGCAGCAACTCAAGGGCGCCGACTACGTCGTGACTGGCGACGTGACCGAGTTCGGCCGCAAGGAGACCGGCGATACGCAGCTGTTCGGCATTCTCGGCCGTGGCAAGCAGCAGCAGGCCTATGCCAAGGTCAGCCTGAACGTGGTCGATAGCGCGACGTCCGAAGTGGTGTATTCGGTGCAGGGCGGCGGCGAGTACACCTTGTCCAACCGCGAGGTCGTCGGCTTCGGCGGGACCTCCAGCTACGACTCCACGCTCAACGGCAAAGTCCTGGATCTGGCGATCCGCGAGGCTGTCAACAATCTCACCGCCGCGATCGACTCCGGCGCCTGGAAGCCGGTCAAGTGACCCGCAACGGACCCTTGCACATGAATACCCTCAATGTCCGCACGCGGTTCTGGCTTGGCGCCTGCGCCATGCTCGCGCTGGTCGGCTGCGCCCACCAGAGCGCCTCGCTCTACCAGTGGGGCAGCTACCAGGATCAGGTCTACAGCCACTTCAAGGGCGGTAGCCCGGAACAGCAGATCCAGGCGCTGGAAAAGGACCTGCAGGTGATGCAGGCCGCCAACCGCAGGCCGCCGCCGGGACTGCAGGCACATCTGGGCATGCTGTACGCCGAAACCGGCAACGATGCCAAAGCGCAGCAGGAACTCCTCGCCGAGAAGACGCAGTATCCCGAGTCCGGCACCTACATCGATCTGTTGTTGAAGAACGCCAGCAACGCGAGGAGCGCGCAATGAAGAACGTCGCAAGAATGGCCTGCGTGGCCGTGCTCGGTCTGCTGCTGAGCGCCTGCGCGACGCAGCCGATGTCGCGCGATTACAGCGCGTACAAGGCCAGCAAACCGCGGTCGATCCTGGTCTTGCCGCCGGTCAGCCATGCACCGGACGTCAACGCCAGCCTGAGCGTGCTGTCGGTCACCACGTTGCCGCTGGCCGAAGCGGGCTACTACGTGATGCCGGTGGCGCCGGTCTACGAGACCTTCAAGCAGAACGGCATCACCGTGGCGGATGAAGCACAAGCGGTGTCTCCGGAGAAGTTGCGGGAAATCTTCGGCGCCGACGCCGCGCTGTACATCACCGTGGAAAAGTACGGTGCCGTCTACCAGATCATCAACAGCGTGGTCGTGGTCTCGGCCAACGCCAAGCTGGTGGATCTGCGCACCGGGACGGTGCTGTGGCAGGGCCAGGCACAGGCGTCGAGCGGCGAAAATCAGAACAACGCCGGGGGCGGCCTGGTCGGAATGCTGGTGACGGCTGCGATCAATCAGGTCGTCAACCAGGTCACCGACCAAGGGCATCAGATGGGGAACGTGGCCAGCCAGCGTCTGCTGTCCGCCGGCCACCCTGGCGGCTTGTTGTACGGGCCCTACAACCCGAAGTACGGCACCGACTGACCCGGCGCCCTGCCCCGTCTGCGTCAGGTTTGGCGGGGACGGGTAATGCCGCGATTCACACGTCGCCGCCGTCCGCCCAGCCTTCGCCGCTGCCGGCATGGAACACGCGGTCCTGCGCCTGCACCTGGCCAGCCGGCAGATGCGCCTGGTCGGCCAGTGCCGCATAGATCGGGGTGAAATCCGGCGAGGTCGCCTGCATCAGCTGTTCGAAGCTGTCGATGACGAAGTAGGTCTTCTGGTAGGTGTCGATGCGGTAGCGGGTGCGCATGATCCGCTGCAGGTCGAAGCCGATGCGGTTGGGGGCGTCCGACTCCAGCGAGTAGAGCGATTCGCCCTTCGACGAGACGATGCCGGCGCCGTAGATGCGCAGGCCGTCCGGGGTGTCGATCAGGCCGAACTCCACCGTGTACCAGTACAGCCGGGTCAGGTTCTGCAGCGCGTCCGGACCGATCGCGTGCGCCTTGACGCCGCCGCGGCCGTAGGCCTGCATGTAGTCGGCGAACAGCGGGTTCATCAGCAGCGGCACGTGGCCGAACAGGTCGTGGAACAGGTCCGGCTCGGCGATGTAGTCGATCTGTTCGGGACGGCGGATCCACCAGGTCACCGGGAAGCGGCGGTTGGCCAGGTGGTCGAAGAAGTCCAGCTCCGGCAGCAACCCTTCCACGCCGACCAGGGTCCAGCCGGTGGTCGCCTGCAGCACCGCGTTGAGCTCGTCGAAGCGCGGGATCGCCTGCGAACTCATGCCCATCGCGTCCTGCGCCTGCAGGAACTCGGCGCAGGCGCGGCCGACCAGCAGCTCGCGCTGGCGCGTGTACAGCGTGCCCCAGGTGGCGTGGTCGTCGGCGCTGTAGCTGTCCCACGGCTGGGTCACCACGGCCGTGGTGTAGACCGGCACGTAGCCCTTGTCGGTCTGCTGGTGTTCGACGCGGCGCGGTGCGGTGTCCATGGTCGGCGCTCCGGAAAGGAATAGCCACGATGGTAGGCGCGCGGGCGCGCAATGGGCTTGCGAAGTTGCACGGATCGGCGCGCTGCGCGCAAGATTATTGCGTATAAGCCATGTTGCAGAGCAATAAATGACCGGATCGCCGACCTTCGACCGCACCGACCTGCGCCTGCTCGCCCTGCTGCAGCGGGAAGGCCGCGCCAGCAATGCCGAGCTGGCCGCGCAGGTGAACCTGTCGCCCTCGGCCTGCCTGCGCCGGGTGCAGCGGCTGGAAGCGGAGGGCGTAGTCGCCGGCTACGCCGCGCGGCTGGTGCCGGCGGCGATCGGCTTGGGCCTGCAGGCCTTCGTGCGCGTGCAGCTGGAGAAGCACGGCCAGAGCGGCATCGCCCATTTCGCCGACAGCGTGCAGGGCTGGGACGAGGTGGTCGCCTGCCATGCGCTGACCGGCGACATGGACTACCTGCTGCACGTCTACGTCCGCGATCTTGCGCACTTCTCCGCGTTTCTGCTGGACAAGTTGCTCAATGCCGCCGGCGTCGCCGACGTCAATTCCAGCTTCGTGCTGCGCACGGTCAAGGACTTCGCCGGCCTGCCGCTGCCGCGCGGCTAGCGGCCCGGCATCGGCGTGTGCCACTGCGTGTCGGCGTATGGCCGCCCTTGTTAAGTTGTTGCTAACGATTTACATTTGCGTTCTGCGACGGCCATCCACGGCCACAGCCCCTCCGCCAGCCCTGCCGGGCCAGCCACGCCGGTTCCCCGCCGTGGAGTGCGGCTGCGCCTGTCCTTTTCCTGCCACCCGCGGCGCGACCGTGTCGCCCCGTGCCCAAACTTCGCGAGATCGATTCATGCTTTCCTCCGCTCCACGCCGTCTGTTGTCCCTCGCCGTGCTGTCCGCGCTCTCCGCCGCCTCGGCACCGTTGTTCGCCGCCGAGGCCGAGGCCGACGTGCAGCCGACCACGCTGGACAAGGTCGAGGTCAGCGGCAGCCCGAGCCGTGCGCAGCCGTCCACCACCACCCGCCTGCCGCTGACGCTGCAGGAGACGCCGCAGTCGGTGAGCGTGCTGGGCCAGCAGCGGCTGGAGGAGGAATCGCTGTTCAGCGTCAACGACGTCATGCGCAACGTCACCGGCGTCAACGTGTCCTTCTACGACACCCAGCGCCCGCTGTACTTCGCGCGCGGTTTCCAGATCACCGACTTCCAGGTCGACGGCCTGCCCACCTACAGCGGCTCCACCAACCAGGAATACGACATGGTCTTCTACGACCGCGTCGAGGTGATCCGCGGCGCCAACGGCCTGCTCAGCGGCGCCGGCATTCCCTCGGCCACGGTCAACCTGCTGCGCAAGCGCCCCGGCAAGAGCTTCGATGCGTCGTTCGCGGCCTCGCTCGGCACCTGGGACTTCCGCCGCACCCAGGCCGACGTCACCGCGCCGCTGACCGCCGACGGCCGCTTCCGCAGCCGTTTCGTCGCCGCCTGGCAGGACCGCGGCTACTACTACGACCACTACACCGAGCAGAAGATGTCCGGCATGGCGGTGCTGGAAGGCGACCTGACCGACACCACCACGGTCACCGTCGGCTACCAGCGCCAGGACAACGACCCGGTCGGCTCGACCTGGGGCACGGTGCCGTACTTCTTCGCCGACGGCAGCTTCGCCGACCTGCCGACCTCCACCAACCTGGCGCCGAAGTGGGCGCGCTGGCAGCGCAACACCCATACCACCTTCGCCAACCTGGAACAGCGCTTCGGCGACAACTGGCTGTTGAAGGTCAACCTGGCGCGCACCGAGGGCGAGGTCGAAAACCTGCGCGTCTACGGCAGCGGCTATCCCAAGCGCGACGGCAGCGGCATCTACCTGCGCGCCGCCGCCGGGCAGACCACCGACACCCGCGACGGCCTGGACGTGTACCTGTC
Organism: Xanthomonas sp. LF06-19; assembly: GCF_034105425.1. NCBI lineage: Bacteria > Pseudomonadati > Pseudomonadota > Gammaproteobacteria > Lysobacterales > Lysobacteraceae > Xanthomonas > Xanthomonas sp. LF06-19. The sequence continues at coordinate 27,598 of NZ_JAXGGH010000010.1, forward strand.
CGGCAGCTTCCCGCTGTTCGGCCGCGACCACGACCTGGTCCTCGGCGGCAGCTGGCAGGACCTGCAGTCGACCACGCCGACCCTGGCGCTGCGCTATCCGGGCGACTGGACCACCTGCGGCCGCGAGCGCTGCTACTACATCCCCAACGTCTACGACTGGCACGGCGACGTGGGCCAGATCACCACCACGCGCACCGGCGCGCGGCGCGAGGCACGCACCACCCAGCGCGGCGTATACGCCTCCACCCGGCTGCGCCTGGCCGAACCGCTGTCGCTGATCGCTGGCGCACGTCTGAGTTCCTGGCAGACCCGCACCCAGGCCTTCGCCGCCGACGGCAGCTACACCGGCACCAGCGGCCGCTACCGGGTCAGCGACGAGGTCACGCCCTACGTCGGCCTGGTCTACGACCTCACCCCGGCCATCTCCACCTACGCCAGCTACACCGAGATCTTCAATCCGCAGAACTACAAGGACAAGGACAACAACCTGCTGGCGCCGGTGCAGGGCTCCAACCTGGAAGCGGGCATCAAGGCGCAGCTGGCCGACGGCCGCGCGCTGCTCAGTGCGGCGGTGTTCGAGGCCAGGCAGGACAACTATGCGGTGCGCGACATGACCCAGCCCGAGGCCTCGCTGCCCGACGGCAGCTCGGCCTACATCGGCGTCGACGGCACCAAGAGCCGCGGCTGGGAACTGGAATACAACGGCGAGTTGCGCCCGGGCTGGACGCTCAATGCCGGCTACACCCACGCCAAGGTCACCCGTGCGCCGACCGACGCGATCTACGCCAACCTGCCGGAGGACTATCTGCAGCTGTCCACCCAGGTGCGCCTGCCCGGCGCCTGGCAGCGCCTGAGCCTGGGCGGCGGCGTGAGCTGGCAGAGCGCGGTGCGCGGCTACAACATCCAGCGCCCGCTCGGCGACGGCAGCGCCGCCACGCGCCCGGTCACCGTGGTGCAGGACCCGTACGCGCTGGTGCACTTCAATGCCAACTACCAGCTCAGTACGCAGTGGACCGCGACGCTGGCGGTGACCAACGCGCTGAACAAGAAGTACTGGGCCAACCTGGATTACCAGAACTACGGCGAGCCGCGGTTCGTCAGCTTTACGCTGCGCTGGCGCTACTGAACCGCGGCGCATGACAGGCAAGGACGCCCGTCGCGCAGCCCGTCATTGCTGCGGTGGTGGTCGCCGTGGCGATGCGTGCCGATGGCCGGCACTGCGCGTCTATACTGCCGCCGCCATCATCGGAGGATGCAGATGCGACCCGCCACGCGCTTGGCCCAGTGCTTGTTGCTTGCCGGCATTCTGCCCCTGGCAGGGTGCGCACAGTCCGGCTCTGCCGACACGCCGGCGGCTACCTCCACCAATGCCCAGGGCTGCGTGAGACAGCGCCAGCTCGGCCCACAGGATCCGTTCAAGACGCCGCCGCCATTGATGGAGGCATGCCTGGGTCCGTACAAGCTACGCATTCCGGCCAACTACTTCGGCGACCAGATGGGGCCGAACTTCGACGACAGTTTCGGCCTGTACCTGGAATACCCGTCGCTGCAGCCGTTCGCACCGGGCGAACGCGCGCATCTGAGCCTGGATGTGTCGACGCGGACGGTCGATATCGGGTATCACTATTTGGATGGGGTGTATCCAAATAACGTCCTATACGCGCCGAACTCTACGGATGATGGCGACCCGGCTGAACGTCTTGAGGGCAGAATTCAGGGTAAGGAGATTTATGGCCTGACGCCATACTATGCCGATCTGAAAAAATCCTTCACCTATTATCGCAAAAAGGGCTATAACGAGTCGCACTCGGATGAGCCAACAAGCATTTTCAATGTCGCCAGTCAAAAAGACTGGTATGTGGCGCGCGACCACAATGGGCAGATCAGCACGCTGATCAAGTGCACCTCTCATGAAGTGACCGAGTCAGGTGTCGAGTACCGCGATGGGAGACTAGTCCGAAGCAAAGAAGATCCACTTCCGGACTGTACTCATTTGTTTGTCATAAAAGATTTGAGCGCCATGGTGGAAATCCGGTACGTCCGCTTCGCGCTGCCAGATTGGAAAAAGATCGAAGCAGCCGCGCGCGACAATCTGAAGAAGTTCATGGTGCAGAGTCGAGGGCTGTAAGGTGCGATCTATTCGGGATAAGGAGAATCTCTGATGACAGGACTTGATGAAAAGGATATCGAAATCCTCAAATACTATGCCCAAGATGGAAACCGGGAGCTTTATTGGAACTACCTCGCGCACAAGCAGGGCAATGACGGCTATGGCTTGCTTGCGCTTGGCGTAGTTCGCAACGACAACGCGCCAGGTGCCACTGCCAATGCGTTTGCAGATCGCCAGGCGCGGGAAGATGGCGTCCGCATGAGTGAGCGCCAATGGAATGGTTTCGGTGTCGACTTGATGAGGAGTGATTTCGAGCAGCGTGAGCTCTATCAGAAGAAAGCGCATCGCCCCGATCTGGCGCTCAATCTTCCAGTCAAGGACGTCGAAGCCGTCCATGACGCGACCTTCCAGAAGCATCACATCAACCCCAATGGCTGGACGCCGCGCGAACTGCTCGACGCCGCGCGCCGCCATGGTGGCGAGCCCGAGGCGGAGAAGGTCTGGTCGATGATGCTCGACAATTCCGCACTCGGCTTGAGCCGCGCCGGTTTCACCATGAACGACGTACGCAAGTACGACGACGCGCAGCTGGATGCGATGTCCTATATCGGGCGCATGACCGCTGCGCGGGCGCTCGCGCACGAAGCGCGGCCGATCGCCGATCCGGAGCGGATCGGCGATCGGAGCGTCTACTACGAGCGCGATGCGCGGACCGGCAAATGGACCAACTGGGTCGATGGCGGCGAGCAGACCATCGCCCAGCCGGTGCGCGACCCGCAGCAGCTGCGCGAGCTTGACGATACGCGTGCACTGCGACTGGAGCGCCAGCAGTTACGCGAGCAGTTCCATCCCGAGGATCCGTACCGCCACCAGCCGATCCTGCGCAGCCCGCAGACGCTGGCCGAAGCCGATCCGGTCCAGGCGGGACCGGCGGTCGCGCAGGCCGCGCGCACGTCCGATCCCAGCGAGCCAGGCCATCGGCGTCATGCGCTGTACCAGCAGTGCGCCGCCGGCACCCAGGCGCTGGATCGGCAGTTGGGGCGCAGCCCCGATGCGGACAGCGCCTGCATGGCGGCCAGCGTCACCGACCTGGCCGCACGCAACGGTCTGCAGCGAGTGGATCACGTGCTGTTGAGCGAGCGCGGGCGCACGGCGCAGCCGGGCGAGCTGGTGTTTGTCGTGCAGGGCGATCCGAAGGATCCGGCGCACCTGCGCGCGCACATGTCCACCGAAGAGGCGATCCGCACGCCGGTAGCGCAGTCCTTCGAGCGGCTTGCCGAGTTCGATCGCCAGCAGGCGTTGGTCCAGGCGCAGCAGGTCGCCCTGCATCAGGATGTCCACCAGCAGGACGCGCAGCGGCAGAGTGCGGTGCCGCGGATCTGAGTGACGCGACGCCTGCGGGACCTGTGGTCATGTCCGCAGTGCGCATGCTGGATGCGACTGCTGTGCGTCCCACGCCAGGCGTCACAGCGGCGCGCGCGGTTCTGCAAATGTGACTGGTGTGCTTACCCTCACCCCCGGCCCCTCTCCCGGGGGGAGAGGGGAGCAAGCGTTAGTCCTTCTTGCAGGGATCGTCGCGGCGCAGCAGGCGACCCAGTCGCGATTGCGGCTCGCACGGCGGCGGCGCCGGTTGCGCGGCCTTTGCCGCCGCGGCTGCGGCGGCCGCGCGCTGCTGCTGCAGTTGCGCCAGCTTGGCCTTGATCTGCGGCATCGCTGCCAGCGCGGCCTTTTCGCCTTCCAGGATCGCGGCGTTGCGCTGGGCGAAGTCGGCCGCGCCGATGTCGTTGACCTTGGGCCGGATCACGATGTCGGCGCGGCCCAGTTCCTGCTGGCCCAGGCGCTGGCCCATGATCGCGATCGACTGGTTGACGGTGCCGAGCATGCTGCCCGGGTTCTTGCCGCTGGCCTTGCTGGAGATGTCCACGGCGATGACGAAATCGGCGCCGAGCTGGCGCGCCGCATCCACCGGCACCGGGCTGACCACGCCGCCGTCCACGTAGTGGAACTTGCCGATGGTCACCGGCTCGAACACGCCGGGGATGCTGCTGGACGCGCGCACCGCCTGGCCGGCATTGCCGCGCACGAACACGGTGCGCTCGCCGTCTTCCAGCCGGGTGGCGACCGCGGCGAACGGCTTGGCCAGCTTCTCGATCGGCTTGCCCTTGAGCTGCGCGTTCACATAGTCCTGCAGCGCCTGGCCCTGCACCAGGCCGCCGGAGAACAGGCGCATGTCGCGGATGCTGCTCTCGTCGAGCGCCACCGCCGCCTGCTGCATCTGGAACGCGTCCATGCCGCTGGCGTACAGCGCGCCGACCACGCTGCCGGCGCTGGTGCCGGACACCACCGTCGGCTCCAGGCCATTGGCCTGCAGCATCTTGATCACGCCGATGTGGGCGAAGCCCTTGGCCGCACCGCCGCCCAGGGCGATGCCGATGCGCAGCGGCTGGGCCGCCGGCGTGGGCACCGGTGCCGGTCCGCTCACCACCGGGGCCGGCGGCGCCGGCTTGGGTTCGCCGCCGCAGGCGGCAAGCAGGCCGAACAGGGACAGGGACAGCAGCAGGCGCGGGGAGCGGAACACGGTCATGGATGCGTCGCGGAAGGAAGAAGAAGGGAGGAGCCGGCGCGAGGATAGCCGCATCCTCCTGCACCGCCCACGACTGGAGGTCATGGCGTGGAGTGCGCGGGTGCTTGGGTGAGGGTGTGGAGGCTTGTACTACGCATTCTGCGAGACGCTGCGCGCCGTACCCTCACCCCAACCCCTCTCCGGGGGGAGAGGGCTGATGCGCCGCTTTAGAAGTTGTTGTCGCCGTCGAGGATGCGGCCGAAGCCGCCCAGCACCGAGCCTTCGCCGCGGTTCTGCCCGCCGCCCTGCGGCGCGGCGGCGAACATGCGTCCGGCCAGGCGCGAGAACGGCAGCGACTGCAGCCACACCTTGCCGGGTCCGGTGAGGGTGGCCAGGAACATGCCTTCGCCGCCGAAGAACATGCTCTTGATGCCGCTGACCGGGCGCACGTCCATGTCCACCGAGGCGTGGAAGGCGACCACGCAGCCGGTGTCCACGTCCAGCCGCTCGCCGGCCGCCAGCTCGCGCTCGATCACGCAGCCGCCGGCATGCACGAACACCCAGCCGTCGCCCTCGAGCTTCTGCATGATGAAACCTTCGCCGCCGAACAGGCCGGTCATGATCTTGCGCTGGAAATGGATCCCCAGCGACACGCCGCGTGCGCCGGCCAGGAAGCTGTCCTTCTGGCAGATCAGGCGGCCGCCATGCTGGTCCAGCTTCATCGCCAGCACCGTGCCGGGATAGGGCGCGGCGAAGGCGACCTTGGCCTTGCCCTGGCCCTGATGGGTGAACACCGTGGTGAACAGGCTCTCGCCGGTGACCAGGCGCTTGCCGGCCGACAGCAGCTTGCCCATCAGCCCGCCCTGGTTGGCGCCGGAACCGTCGCCGAACACGGTGTCCATCTGCACCGCCGCGTCCTTGAACATCAGGGCGCCGGCCTCGGCCACCGCGCTCTCGCCGGGGTCCAGCTCGATCTCCACGAACTGCATTTCGTGGCCGACGATGCGGAAGTCGATCTCGTCGGCGCGGCCGCCTGCGGCCGGCGGCGGCGGCAGGCCCGGCGGCAGGAACGTCGCGCCTCCCTGCAGGGCCGCGATCTGCGCCACCGGCAACCAGCCGTTCTGGCCCTGGCTCCAGGCCAGTGCCGTGGGGTTGTTGCGGGCGAAGGCGACCGCATCGGCATCGTCGAACGGGCCGGAGCGGGTCTGTTCGCTGCCGGTCAGGAAGTACCACTGGGTCATGGGTGCAGGTCCTTGGCGGGTCATGGCGGCGAGTCTAGCGGGCCGCCGCGACGGCCGACATCTGTCCAACGGCAGGGTGGCGGCTGCTGCCGCTGGCCGGCCGCCGGGAGACACCGCGGCACGGGTTCTGCGAACCGTTCGTCGTAAAAACCATGACAGCGCTCAAGAACGCGGCGCGAACGCCGTTATCGGCTCACTGTCGTCACGGGCCGCATCCACGGGGATGGGTGCGGTCGCATCGTCGGCCATCGCCAACCCGCCATGTAACTGGGGAAATTCAATGAAATTCAAGGTTTTACTGTTGAGCGGTGCGCTGGCACTCGCCTCTGCCGGCAATGTCCAGGCCCAGGACGGCCCCGAGCTGTCCTTCAGCGGCTTCGGCACCCTGGGCCTGGTGCACTCCACCGAGGACCGTGCCGACTTCACGCCGGACCTGCAGACCACCGAAGGCGCCGGCGCCAGCCAGCGGACCTCGCCGCGTCCGGACTCGCGCATCGCCGGGCAGGTCAACGCCACCTTTACCGACAAGTTCAGCGGCGTGCTGCAGGTCACCAGCGAGTACGCCGAGCGCGCCTCGTATGCGCCGAAGGTCACCCTGGCCCACGTCAAGTACCAGTTCGCGCCGGACTTCGCGGTGCGTGTCGGCCGGATCACCGCGCCGCTGTACATGCTGTCCGAGTACCAGCGCGTCGGCTACGCCACGCCGTGGGTGCGTCCGCCCTACGAGGTCTACAACTACCTGATGGCGATGGACGGCGTGGAAGGCGTGTACACGCGCAATGTCGGCCAGAGCGTGCTCAGCGTGCAGGGCTTCTACGGCCGCATCGATTCCAAGAAGGCAGAAGTGCACGCGATGCGTGGCCTGTCGCTGGTGCTGGACCAGGGCGCTTCCACCTACCGCGTGGCCTACATCAAGGGCAATGCCGACTACCGCACCGACGATCTGGACCGCCTGTTCGGTCTGTATCGCCGGATCAACCCGGCTCTGGCCGAACGCCTGGACACCGTCGGCGTCGCCGGCAGCTTCGCCAGCGCCGGCTACAGCTACGATCCGGGTCCGTGGTTCGCGCGCGCCGAAGTCATCCGCGCCGACTACTCGCCTTCGCTCAACGGCAAGACCACCTCCGGCTACGTGAGCGCCGGTGCGCGCTTCGGCGCGCTGACCCCGTCGCTGACCTACGCCAACGTCGACAAGAAGGCACCGGTGATCGCGCCGGGCGCCGATCCGCTGGGGCTGATGACCCGCGCCGTCGCGCTCGCCGAGAACGGCCGCCACAGCTACACCGCCTCGCTGCGCTGGGACGTGTACGAGAACGTGGCCTTCAAGTTCCAGGCCAGCCACATCGTCAACAACGCCGGCTCGTACGGCAGCCTCGGCAACATCCAGCCGGGTTTCCGTCCTGGCGGCAGCTACAACCTGCTGTCGGCCTCCTTCGATTTCGTGTTCTGAGGACGACACCATGAATGCTTACAAGATTGCCGGCGCTGCAGCGCTGGCCCTGTTCTGCACCGCCGCGCAGGCCGAGGTGGTGGTGGTGATGTCGTCCAAGAGCCCGGTGGACAGCCTGAGCAAGGACCAGGTGTCGCAGATCTTCCTGGCCAAGTCCAACAGCCTGCCGGGCGGCGCGCAGGCCACGCCGATCGACCAGGACGAGGGCGCCAAGGCGCGCGAGGAGTTCTACAAGAAGGTCACCGGCCGCGATGCCGCGCAGCTGAAGTCGTACTGGTCGCAGCTGATGTTCACCGGCAAGGCGCAGCGTCCCAAGCACGTGGCCGGCGACGATGCGGTCAAGAAGGCGGTCGCCGCCTCGCCCGGCGCGATCGGCTACATCGATGCCGGCACGCAGGATGCGAGCGTCAAGGTCGTCTTCAAGCCCTAATTGCCTCCGGAGAGCCTCCATGATGAGACGTCTGCTTTCCCTGCCGTTGTTCTGGAAGATCCTGCTGCCGGCGGCGGTGTCGATCCTGTGCCTGCTGGGCTACATCGGCTTCAGCACCGTGGTGTTCCAGCGCAACAACGGGCATCTGGAGGCGATCCGCGACGTGCACTTCCCGGTGCTGGACACCATGACGCGCAACGTCGCCGCGCTGGACAAGATCATCAATGGACTGAACGGCGCGGCGGCGGCCGGCGACATGGACATGCTCAAGGCGACCGCGCCGATCGCGTCGCAGATCCACGCGTCCTACCAGAAGCTGCAGCAGACCGACCCGGGCAATGCCCGGGAACTGGCGCGGCTGGGCAAGGAGTTCGACGAGTACTACGCGCATGCGGCGGCGGTGGCCACGGCCTTCGCGCAGCAGCGCGAACCGGATGCGGCGCAGATGGAGGCGATGGCACCGTCGCTGGAGCGCTACCGCACCCATCTCAACGCGATGCACCACAGCGCCGACGCGCGCTTCCGCGCCACCGTGCAGAACGCCGTGGACAGTTCGATCGCCGCCAGCGTCGGCGGCCTGATCGTCGGCGTGCTCGGCGCGCTGGCCTGCATCGCCTTCGGCTGGATCGTCGCGCGCGCCATCACCCGTCCGTTGCGGCGTGCCATCCGCACCGCGCATGCGGTGTCGCAGGGCAAGCTGGACAACCCCATCGCCATCGACAGCGGCGACGAGGTCGGCCAGTTGCTGCAGGCCATGGACAGCATGCAGCGCCAGCTGCGCCGCGTGATCCAGGCACAGACCGAGATGGGCGCGCAGCACGAGGCCGGCGTCACCAGCCACCGCATCGTCGCCAGCGAGTTCCCCGGCGAGTTCGGCAGCATGGTCCAGGCCGGCAACGCGCTGGTCGAGGGGCACATCGCGGTGACCCTGCGCGTGGTCGAGCTGATCAAGCGCTACGCGCGCGGCGACCTGTCGCAGGAACTGGAAGCATTGCCGGGCGAACGCGCGGTCATCACCCAGTCGCTCAACGACGTGCGCCGCAACCTGCTGCGAATCAATGGCGAAATCAAGCGGATGGCCGCGGCGGCGGCCGCCGGCGACTTCACTGCGCGCAGCGACGAGGCCGACTTCGACTTCGACTTCCGGCAGATCCTGGTCGACCTCAACCAGCTGATGAGCACGGCGGACCGCAACCTCAACGCGCTTTCGTCGCTGCTGCAGGCGGTGGCCAGCGGCGACCTGACCGGGCGCATGCACGGCGAGTTCGAAGGCGTGTTCGCGCGGATGCGCGACGACGCCAATGCCACCGTCGCGCGTCTGACCGAGATCGTCGGCCGCATCCAGCACTCGTCCGCCGCGATCGATGCGGCCGCCGCCGAGATCGCCGCCGGCAACGACGACCTGTCGCGGCGCACCGAGCAGCAGGCGGCAAGCCTGGAAGAAACCGCCGCGTCGATGGAAGAACTGACCTCCACGGTCAAGCAGAACGCCGAGTACGCGCAGCAGGCCAACCGCCTGGCCGCCGGCGCTGCCGCGGTCGCCGTGCAGGGCGGCAACGTGGTCGGCCAGGTGGTGAGCACGATGGAGGGCATCGCTTCTTCGTCCCGGCGTATCGGCGACATCATCGGCGTGATCGACGGCATCGCCTTCCAGACCAATATCCTCGCGCTCAACGCCGCGGTGGAAGCCGCGCGTGCCGGCGAACAGGGCCGCGGCTTCGCGGTCGTCGCCAGCGAGGTGCGGACGCTGGCCCAGCGCTCGGCCAATGCGGCCAAGGAGATCAAGGGCCTGATCGACGAGTCGGTGGAGCGCGTGGCCGATGGCTCGGCCCTGGTCGGCCAGGCCGGCACCACCATGCAGGAGATCGTCGCCTCGGTGCAGCGCGTCACCGACATCATGGGCGAGATCTCGGCGGCCTCGCGCGAGCAGTCGGCCGGCATCGAACAGGTCAACACCACCGTGGCGCAGATGGATCAGGCCACCCAGCAGAACGCGGCGCTGGTCGAAGAAGCCACGGCCTCTACGCGCGCCATGGAGGAGGAGGCCGGGCAACTGAGCCAGTCGGTCGCGCTGTTCCGCCTGGGCGAGCCGGCGCCCGCAGCCAGACCGGCGCAGGTGCCGCGGTTTGCGGAAGACACCGCGGCGGCGTCGCCGGCCGTGGCGGTGGAGGACGCGCTCGACGCGTGAGGTGTCGGCCGCCGTGCGCGTGGTCGTCGTGTGGCCGCGTGCGGCGGTCGCCTTACAGCGCGCTTGCCGGGCGCACCTGCAGAACCGCGTTCTCCGCGGTGCAGTCGCCTGCCGGCATCCGCCCGGCCGCGCGGGCGGCGGCGATCTCGCCGCGCGCCGCGGCCAGATCGGCGCTGAAGGTCGGGTCGTCGTGCAGCCGCGCCACCGTGGCCGCGCCCATGAAGCGGCCGGCGAGCACGTCGCTCTGCCAATGCACGTTGCACACCAGCCGGCTCTCGCCGTAGTTGCGGCCACGCGCGATCAGCGCGGTCGCGCGCTCGGGCGCGATCTCGCTCAGGATCAGCGCCCAGGCCCAGCCGATGGCGCTGTGTCCTGACGGATAGGAGCCGCTCTGGCGCAGGTCGTCGAGATCGCCCGGGGTGCACACCGCCTGCGCGTTGCGCAGGAACGGCCGCGCGCGCTGGTACCGGCGCTTGGCCGCCTTGGTGGCGGCACTGGCGTCGATGCGGCTGCGCTCCAGCAAGGTGTACAGATGCGGGGTGTGCTGCGCATCGATCGCCACGCCCAGCGCGCAGGCGAACTGGCCGGCGCCGTTCGGGAAGCTCAGGTCGGCATCGCGCGCGGCCTGCTGCCAGCGCGCGCTGCCGCGCAGGGCCAGCGCCTCGCGGTTGACTCCCAGGTCCAGCGCGTCGCCGGGCGAGTCGGCCGCCGGGGGCGCCGGCAGCAGCTGCAGGCTGTCCGGCACCGCCGCGGCCGGCAGATAGCCCACCGCCTTGGCCGGGACAGGTGCCGGCGCACGCAACGCGGGGCCGCTGCACGCGGCCAGGGCGAGCGCCAGCACGGCGGCGGCGGAGCGGACACGGCAGGCGGGCGACACGGACATGCGGACTCGGACAGCGATGGCGGATCGGTCAGTGTACGGTGCGATGCAGCGACGGGTCGCCCGAGGCGGCATGCCGCGGCGCGCGACTGCGGAGAGGAGCGGCTTCAGCCGCGACGGGCGTGACCGGGAAGGCCCGTCGCGGCTGAAGCCGCTCCCACGGAAGCAGGTTTGCGTATTTCTGGAAGCACTGTTCCCGCCTCAGCCCCCGTCACGCTCCTCGCGCGGCGGGAAGCGCAGCACGACCCCGCGCGGCGGCGCCGGCGGTGGCTGCCACAGCACCGGCACCTGGGTCGGCGGCGGCGGTTCCAGTTCGTCGTCGGCGGCGAGGATCTCGTCGGTGTCCTCCTCGTCCTCCCAGCTGTAGCGCTTGCGCGGTGGCAGCGGATCGCGATGGCGCAGCAGCAGCGCGGCGACCACGCCGCCCACCGCGCCGCCCAGGTGCGATTGCCAGGACACCCCATCCTCGTGCGGCAGCACCGTCACCAGCATGCCGCCGTAGAACAGGAAGGCGATCATGCTGGCGGCGATCGCGGCGCGGTCGCGGCGCAGCAAGGCCAGCACGAACACCAGGAACAGCAGGCCGTGAGCGACGCCGCTGGCGCCCAGGTGATGGCTGCCGGGATCGCCGAGCCACCAGGCGCCCAGGCCCGAGCCCAGCCACAGCAAGGGCAGCCCGGCCAGGGTGGCGCGCGGATACACGCTGCCGGCCAGGGTGCCCAGGATCAGCAGGGCGCCGGCGTTGGCCCCCAGATGCTCCAGCGAGCCGTGCAGCAGCGGTGCGGTCAGCACGCCGAGCAGGCCGGCGGCCGTGTGCGGCGCGACCGCCCAGGGCCGCCAGTCGAACAGGCCCTGGCTGGCGAACACCGCCACCAGCACCGCCACGAAGGCCAGGCTGGCATTGAACGCACGCAGGATCCGCGCGCGGTCGAAGCGGCCCTGCGCATCGGGTTCGGGCGTGGGCGAGGGGAGCGAAGAGGTGTCCATGCTCCCTGGATGGCGGCGCCGGGCGTCCAAGGCAAGGCGCCGCCGATGGGAGGGACTGGCCGCGGCCGCGGGACAATCCGCGGCCGCGGCGCCCGCGCCGGGTCAGTGCGCCGGCTTGGCCGGGCGCAGCAGGCTCAGCACCACGGTGGCGCCGATCACCACCGCCACCGCCAGCAGCGACACCAGCACCGGGATCTTGTACAGGTCGATGATCAGCATCTTGGTGCCGATGAACACCAGCACGATCGCCAGGCCGTAGGGCAGCAGGTGGAAGCGGTCGGCCATGCCCGCCAGCAGGAAGAACATCGCGCGCAGGCCCAGCACCGCGAACACGTTGGAGGTCAGCACGATGAACGGGTCGGTGGTGATCGCGAAGATCGCCGGAATGCTGTCCACCGCGAAGATCACGTCGGTGATCGCGATCAGCATCAGCACCGCGAACAGCGGAGTGAACCAGCGCTTGCCTTCCTGGGTCACGCTCAGCGCGTTGCCGTGGTACTGCGGCGTCAGGCGCAGATGCTTGCGCATGAAGCGCAGCACCGGGTTGGCCTCCAGGTCCGGCTCCTTGCCCGCCGAGAACCACATCTTGATGCCGGTCAGCAGCAGGAACGCGCCGAACACGTACAGCAGCCAGTGGAACTTGGTCAGCAGCACCGAGCCGGCGAAGATCATCACCGCGCGCAGCACGATCGCGCCGAGCACGCCGATCACCAGCACGCGCTGGCGCTGCTCCTCCGGCACCGCGAAGTAGCTCATGATCATCAGGAACACGAAGATGTTGTCGACCGCCAGCGACTTCTCGACCAGGTAGCCGGTCAGGAACTCAAGGCCGAGGCGGTTGCCGGTGGCCACGTCGATGGTCTCGCGCAGGTACCACCACAGGCCGGCGTTGAATGCCAGCGCCAGCGCGATCCAGCCGATGCTCCACCACAGCGCTTCCTTGAAGGTGACCTTGTGCGGACCGCCGTGGCGCATCAGCACCAGGTCCGCCAGCAGCGCCACGACCACCACGATCGCGAAACCGCTCCACAACCACACGTTGCCTATCGTTTCCATTGGGAATTTTCCGTCAGTGAACAGGGAACCTCGGGGCCGCGGTGGCGGAGGCGTTCCGGACGGAGACGACGGATGTCGTCCAGAGGGTGCCTTCGCCACAGCGGCGAAGGTCTCGCTCGCAGCCGATGCACCGGCTGCCGTTGCACCGGAGCCCGCAGGCTCGAATTGACGGCGACAACGTCGGGAGCTACTCCCCTTCTTCGCGCATTCTTGCGGCTGCCGGCGGTGCCGTCAATCGGGGCGGCTACAATGGCGTTCATGAATAGTCCCCTGCCCGTAGTCCGTCTCAAGAACGCCTGGCGCTCCAGCCATCCTTGGATCTTCCAGAAACTGGTCGAAAAACCCGCCGCCAGGCCCAAGCCGGGCGCGCTGGTGGACGTGGTCGGGGTGGACGGCGACTGGATCGGCCGCGGCTTCTACAACGGCCACTCGCGCATCGCCGTGCGCATCCTCGAGACCCACCCCGACATCGCGGTCGATGAGTCCTGGTTCGCGCGCAAGATCGCCGAGGCGGTGTCGCTGCGCCGTGACGTGCTCAAGCTGGACGCGGTCAGCGATGCCTGGCGCGTGGTGCATGCCGAGGGCGACGGCCTGTCCGGCCTGGTGGTGGACCGCTACGGCGACCTGCTGGTGGTGGAGTTCTTCAGCGCCGGCATGTTCCGCCACCGCGAGTGGATCTACGCCGCGCTGCGCACGCAGTTCCCTGGCGCGCGCTTCTACAGCTTCGCCGAGGAGCACGTGCAGAAGCAGGAGAGCTTCGACTACCGGCCGGTGTCCAGCAGCGGCGAGCGCCCGGAGCCGGCGATCATCAGCGAGTACGGCGTGCGCTTCCGCGCCGACCCGGCCGGCGCGCACAAGACCGGCTTCTTCGCCGACCAGCGCGAGAACCGGCAGTGGCTGAGCCAGCAGGTGGAGGGCAAGCGCGTGCTCGACCTGTGCTGCAACACCGGCGGCTTCGCGGTCTACGCCAAGGTCCGCGGCGCCACCGAGGTGGTCGGCGTGGACATCGACGAGGACGTGATCGAGATCGCCAAGGGCAACGCTCGCCTCAACGACGTGCGGCCCAAGTTCGTGCAGGCCGACATCTTCCCGTACCTGCGCGATGCCGCTGCCCGCGGCGACCAGTACGACGTGGTGATCCTGGACCCGGCCAAGATGACCCGCGACCGCGACCAGGTGATCCCGGCGCTGAAGAAGTATCTGGACATGAACAAGCTGGCGCTGGGCGTGGTCGCTCCGGGCGGCCTGTTCGCCACCTTCTCCTGCACCGGCCTGGTCGCCGAGCACGAGTTCCTGGACATGCTGCGCCGCGCCGCCTATTTCTCCGGCCGCACCATCCAGATCCTGAAGGTGGCCGGCGCCGGCGCCGACCACCCGTTCATGGCCCACGTGCAGGAATCGCGCTACCTCAAGGCGGTGTTCTGCCGCGTGCTGGACTAGCGCGCCGCGCATGCGCAAGGCCGACCCGCGATGCCTGCGTGACGGCCTGATCCGGGCGCGCAGGCCGGCGATCGACGCCGCCGCTGCATGAAGATCGTCATCGCCCCGGACGCGTTCAAGGAAAGCCTGTCCGCGGCGGAGGCGGCCGCGCAGATCGCGGCCGGCTTCCGCAGCGTGTTCCCGGAGGCGCAGTACGTGCTGCTGCCGTTCGCCGACGGCGGCGAGGGCACGGTGGACGCGCTGGTCGCCGCTGGCGGTGGGCGCTGGGTCGCCTGCACCGTGACCGGGCCGCTGGGCGCGCCGGTCGCCGCGCAGTTCGGCCTGAGCGAGGACGGCGGCACCGCCCTGATCGAGATGGCCGCGGCCAGCGGGCTGATGCTGGTGCCGCCGCAACAGCGCGATCCATGCCTGACCGGCACCCGCGGCGTCGGCGAACTGATCCTGGCCGCGCTGGATGCCGGTGCGCGCCGGCTGCTGATCGGTATCGGCGGCAGCGCCAGCAACGACGGCGGCGCCGGCATGATGCAGGCGCTGGGCGTGCGCCTGCTGGACGCGCACAGCCGCGACCTGGCCGCCGGCGGCGCGGCGCTGGGCGCGCTGGCGCGCATCGACCTGGACGGGCTGGACCCGCTACTGCGCGAGTGCACCATCGAAGTCGCCTGCGATGTCGACAACCCGCTGACCGGGCCGAGCGGCGCCTCGGCGGTGTTCGGGCCGCAGAAGGGCGCCACGCCGGCGATGGTCGCGCAGCTCGATGCCGGGTTGCGGCACTACGCCGAGGCGATCGAACGCACCTTGGGCGTGGCAGTGGCGCAACTGCCCGGCGCCGGCGCGGGCGGCGGTATCGGCGCGGCCCTGCTCGCCTTCCTCGGCGCGCGGCTGCGGCCGGGCGTGGAGATCGTCGCGCAGGCGCTGGGGCTGGAAGCGCACCTGGCCGGCGCCGATCTGCTGGTCACCGGCGAAGGCCGCCTGGACGGGCAGAGCGCGCAGGGCAAGGTGCCGGTCGGCCTCGCCCGCATCGCCCGGCGCCACGGCGTGCCGGTGCTGGCCATCGCCGGCGGTCTGGGCGAGGGCGCGGCGGATCTGCAGGCGCAGGGGATCGACGCGCTGTTCGGCGCGGTGCAACGCGTGTCCACGCGCGAGGCCGCGCTGGCCGACGCCGCCGACGCCCTGCGCCAGGCCGCGCGCAACGTGGCCGCGGCGATCGCCCTGGGCCAGCGACTCGGCGGCTCCCGGGCGCAATAGCGGCGCTCGGCTTTGGCGGCGCGCTGCAGCCGCGGCGTTTGGAATCCTGTGTGGGAGGGACTTCAGTCCCGACGCGGTGACTGGTGGTTACCGCAGGACCCCGCGAGGCCGTTCCCCCGCGCGTCGCGGCTGAAGCCGCTCCCACATGTGGAAATGCTGCCAGCGGATGCGCCACGTGCAGGCAAGCCCTGTGGGAGGGATTTCAGTCCGGACCCGATGACCGGTGGTTACCGCAGACCCCGCGAGGCGGCTGCCCCGCGCGTCGCGGCTGAAGCCGCTCCCACATATGGGTATGTCGCAGCGGATGCGCCACGTGCAGGCAAGCCCTGTGGGAGGGACTTCAGTCCCGACGCGACGACTGTCGGTCTCCGCAATGCTGGCAGGGAAGCCCGTCCCCAAGCCAGGCCTGACGTCGGCGCCCGCCCGCTGCGACCAATCCCGAATCCCCAATCCCAACTCTCCAGGCCCGCACCAAACTGGTGCGGCAGCCGCGCCCATTTGGCGCGCGCTGCCCCGTTCAGGTAAACTGAAAACGTTTACAACACGGATTCTAACGCCATGGAAACCCCCAATCTCCCGCAACGTGCGCCGCTCAGCCCGAAGTGGCAGTTCCGCTTCGACTTCTTCGACCGTTACGGCGCCCCGTCCACGCCCGAGTACAAGGCCGCGTTCAAGGCACTGCCGTTCATGGAACGGTTGAAGATCAACATGAACTTCTTCGCCCTGTTCTTCGGCTTCATCTACTTCTTCATCCTCGGCATGTGGCGCAAGGCGCTGGGGTTGATCGGCATCTGGCTGGCGCTGGCTGTGGTCGCGGCGTTCCTCCCCGAGGCGATCGGCCGCGGCCTGGGCATCGCCTACTCGCTGCTGGTCGGCATGGCCGCCAACTACGCCTACTACCTGGACCAGCGCAAGGGCAGCGTCAGCTGGAACCCGTTCGAAGGCCTGCGTTGGTGGTAAGCGTCGGGCACGGCGGCGCGCACGTGCGACACGCCGCCGCTGCGCTCAACGCTTGCGCTTCCAGAACTGCCAGGCCGGTGCCGGCTTCGGCGTGACCGCCGCGGCCTGCGCCGGGGCCAGCTGGCCCTGAATGCCGGTCAGCCGCGCCTGCGCATCGAATGCCAGGACGATGCGGGTGTTGCCGCGCGTCGCCACGGTCTGCGCGGCGTCGCGCTGCAGGGCATAGCCCTGATCGGCCAGGAAGCCGTCGGTCATGGCCCGGTGGTCGAGTTCGAACTGCATCGGCAATTCGCCGAGCAGGCGCAGCACGCGGGCGTCGTCGCACGGCGCGAAGACCGCGGCCGGTACGTCCTCGAGCAGGAAGAACAGCGCGCCGCCGTCGTACGGCGCGCGGTAGTAGCAGCGCCCGCGCAGGGCACCGGCGAGCAGGGCGATCTGGTGGCCGCCGTCCTCGCCCAGCGCCGAGGACGGCGCGGCCAGTTCGGCGATGCCCTCGCGCTCGCCGTGCGCACGTAGCGCATTGGCATCGGCCAGCAGGGCCGGTGGCAGGTTGCTGGCGGTGTTGGCCCAGGCCCACAGCCAGCTGGCGCTGGCTTCTGCGGCGGTGCCCAGCAATTGAATCGGGAACTGCAGGTCCTCGCCGAAGTACACCTGGCCTTCGCCCAGGTCCATTTGCCAGCGACGCTCGGCCAGCACGTCGGCCAGCGCCAGCTGGCGGGCGTAGGCGCTGCCGATGTGCCGTGCCAGCGCTGCCTGGAACGCCGGGCTCATCGCGGCGTCTGCGGCGCGCGCTGCAGCAGGCTGTTGCGGCGGCCGTACAGCAGGTAGGCGACCACGCCCAGCGCGTTCCACAGCCCGAACCAGATCTTCGTGGTATCCGGCAGGCTCCAGAACAGGTACAGGCAGCCGCCGATCGCCAGCGGCCCGACCAGCCACGCCAGCGGCGTGCGGAAGGTGCGGGCGCGGCCGGGTTCGCGGCGGCGCAGGACCAGCATGCACGCGGCCACGGCGATGAAGGCGGCCAGGGTGCCGGCATTGGCCAGCGCGGCGATCTCGTCCAGCCGCGCCACGCCGGCCAGCGCCGCCACCAGCACCGCGGTGAACAGCGTGGTCGCCACCGGGGTGCCGGTACGCGCGTTGACCTTGGACAGCCCGCGCGGCAGCAGGCCGTCGCGCGACATCACGAAGAAGATCCGGCTCTGCCCGTACAGGAAGGCCAGCAGCACGGTGGGCAGCGCGATCACCGCGACCACGCCGATCGCCGCCGCCGCCTTGCCGTGGCCGAGTTCGCGCAGGATCAGCGCCAGCGGCTCGGCGCTGGCGCCGAACACGTCGTAGCGCATCGCGCCGACCGCGGCCAGCGCCACCAGGATGTAGATCAGGGTGCAGCCGATCATCGAACCGACGATGCCGATCGCCAGGTCGCGCTTGGGGTTCTTGGTTTCCTCGGCGGCGGTGGAGATCGCATCGAAGCCGTAGAAGGCGAAGAAGATGATCGCCGCCGCCGCCATGACCCCGTGCGCGACGCCGTCGGCGCCGACCGTCTTGGGGAAACCGTAGGGCATGAACGGGTGCAGATTGGCGCTCTGGAACGCCGGCAGCGCCACTGCCACGAAGATGCCCAGGGCGATCAGCTTCAGCACCACCAGCACCGCGTTGAGCGTGGCGCTCTCCTTGGTGCCGGCCATCAGCAGGCCGGCCACGGCGAAGGTGATCAGCACCGCCGGCAGGTTGACGATGCCGCCGGCATGCGGCCCCGCGGTCAGCGCCGCCGGCAGGTTCAGATCCATGCCGGTCTGCGCACTGGCCCAGTGCAGGAAGCCGACGAAGTAGCCGGACCAGCCCACCGCCACCGTGCTGACCACCAGCGAGTACTCCAGGATCAGGCTCCAGCCCACCACCCAGGCGATCGCTTCGCCCAGCGCGACGTAGCTGTAGGTGTAGGCGCTGCCGGCGGCCGGCATCATCGTCGCCATCTCCGCATAGGCCAGCGCGGCGCAGGCGCAGATCGCCCCGGCCACCGCGAACGACACCAGCACCGCGGGCCCGGCCAGCTGTGCGCCGACGCCGATCAAGGTGTAGATGCCGGTGCCGACGATCGCGCCGATGCCCAGCGCCACCAGATGCGGCCAGCTCAGCGAGGGCACCAGCCGGCGGCCGGCCTCGTGGACGGTGACCAGGTCGAGCGACTTGCGCCGGAACAGGAACGACATGCGGGCCTCGGGGTGCGGAAGTGACAAGCCCGGCAGTGTCGCCGAATGCGGTGCAGCAAAGCTATGCCTGCGGCGCGGTATGGCACGGCGCTTGTGGAGGTCGATGCGAAGCGCAAGTCCGGCTTTATCGAGCGGAGACCGCTCTCTCTCTCTGTCTCGTAGCAGCGGCTTCAGCCGCGACGGACGTCATCGGGAAAGCCCGTCGCGGCTGAAGCCGCTTCTACGGAATACCGGTGCGTCAGGACCTGTTCCGCCGCGTCCGGCAATCGTGGGTTCTCGCAACCGACCTACCGCCCCAGCCGCTCCGCCAGCCGCACCAGCTCGGCCAGCGAACCGACCTCCAGCTTGCGCATCGCATTGCCGCGGCGCACCTTCACCGTGATCTCGCTGAGCTGCAGCCGCGCCGCCACCTGCTTGTTCAACAGGCCCTGCACCACCAGCTCCACGACCTCGCGTTCGCCGGCGCTCAGCCGCGCCCAGCGCGCCTGCAGTTCCGCCTGCGCCGCATCGGCGGCGCGCCGCGCGCGGTCGCGGGCGATGCCCTGGCCGATCGCATCGAGCAGGTCCTGGTCGCGGAACGGCTTGGTCAGGAACTCGATCGCGCCGTTCTTCATCGCTTCCACGCTCATCGGGATGTCGCCGTGGCCGGTGATGAAGATAGTCGGCAGCGCCAGCCCGGCCTCGTGCATGTTGCGGTGGAAGTCCATGCCGCTCTGCCCGGGCATGCGGATGTCCAGCACCAGGCAGCTCGGCGCGTCGGCGCGCGGATGCGCCAGGAAGTCGCGGGTCGAGGCGAAGGCGTGCACCTGCAGGTCCACCGAGGCGAACAGGTCTTCCAGCGCGGCGCGGATCGAGGCGTCGTCGTCGATCAGGTACACCACCGGGCGTGCGGTCGCGTCATTCATAGCGTGGCTCCGCCGGCGGTGGGCAGGCACACGCAGAACACCGCGCCGCGCGGCCGCCCGGGTTCGGCCCAGATGCGCCCGCCGCCGGCCTCGACGATGCTGCGGCTGATGCTCAGGCCGATGCCGATGCCGCCCTGCTTGGTGGTCCAGAACGCATCGAACAGATGCGCCTGTGCCTGCGCGGACAGGCCTTCGCCGCTGTCGGCCACGCTCAGCCGCACCGAACGCGCGTCCTCGCGCTCGGTGACGATGCGCAGCGCACGCTGCGCCGGCGGCGTGGCGGCCATCGCCTCGATCGCGTTGAGCAGCAGGTTGCCGATCACCTGCTGGATCTGCACCGGGTCGGCCGACACCGGCGGCAGCAGCGCCGACAGTTCGGTGTGCACGCTGACCGCGCTGCGTTCCAGTTCGCCCTGCGACAGCGCCAGTACCTCGGCCACCGCGGCATTGAGGTCGAAGGCGCGCTGCTGCGGCGCCTCGCCCCGGGTCAGGCTGCGCACCCGCGCGATCACCTCGCCGGCACGCTCGGCGTCGGCGAGGATGCGCGCCAGCGCCGCACGCGCCTTGTCCAGGTTCGGCGGCTGCTGGTCGAGCCAGCGCTGGCAGGCGTTGCCGCTGGTGACGATGGCCGCCAGCGGCTGGTTGACCTCGTGCGCGATCGACGCGGTCAGGCTGCCCAGGCTGCGTACCCGCGCCAGCCGCAGCAACTGCGCCTGCGCCGCGTGCGCGGCGGCCTTGGCCCGCTCCATGCGCACCGCGATGGAGGCGGTGACCGCCACCACCACGATGCTGATCGCCGAGTTGATCACGCCGACGTGGTAGGCCCCGGCATGCGTGAGATGGAAGCTGAGCACGACCAGCACCACGCAGATGCCCGCCAGCACGCCCAGCCCGGCCGGGGCCAGCAAGCGCACCGCGCCGAGGATCGCCACGGTGTAGAACAGCGCCGCCGCCACCGCGTAGTCGGTGACCGTGTCGGCGACGAAGATCGCACCCAGCGCCAGGCCCAGCGCGGCCAGGCCGAGCAGGCGGCGATGCGGCGGCAGCGGCTTGAACCAGGCGATCATCGGCGGCGTGGCGTGGGAGTGACGGGGATAGGCATGACTGGCTCAGGCTTCGGCGCCGGCGTTCCAGAACGCCTGTTGTACACCCGGTTCGCCCTCCAGGCGCTGCACCACCGCATCCAGTTCCTCGGCACGCACCGCGGTGGCGTACAGGGTGGCGGCGATCTCCACGTCCTTCTGCCCGAACGGATGCTGCTCGACCTCGCGCGCCGGGTAGTGCGCCTCCTCCAGCAGTTCGATCAGCCGCTCGCGCACGTCGCCGTGCACCTCGCGCGCGCAGATCGCATAGAACATGTAGGTGGCTTCCAGCGAGGATTCCTTCAGCGGATGCCGGTTGATGCGGTTCACCATCGGCCGCAGCAGGGTATTGCTGAGCAGCACGAACATGGCCGCCAGCACCGCCTCGGCGACCAGCCCGGCACCGGCGCAGGCGCCGACCGCGCCCGACCCCCACAACGTCGCCGCGGTGTTGAGCCCGGTGACGTTGGCGCCCTCCTTCATGATCGCGCCGGCGCCGAGGAAGCCGATGCCCGAGACCACGTAGGCCACCACCTGCACCGCACCCTGGGTGCCGCCGTGGATCTCGAACAGGCGGTCGCCGAGCGAGACGAAGATCGCCGCGCCGACCGCGACCAGGGTGTTGGTGCGCAGCCCGGCGGTGCGCTGACGCACCTGGCGCTCGAAGCCGATGATCGCGCCGAGCACGAAGGCGGCGGTGAGGCTGACCAGGGTGTCGAGCAGCGAGCCGAGATTGAACAGGCGCAGGGCTTCCATCAGGGCGCGTTCCGGTAGGCGAGGGGAGCGAGCATGGCGGCTCCGGGGAAGGGAGTGGGCGGGGACGGGGGCCGATGATGCCGCGGCGAGATGGCATTCGACACCGTGGCGGCAGGCGCGCGGGTGTCAGCGTACCCCGGGCCACCACGCCAGCGCGGCATGCAGCCAGTGCGCGGCCGGGGCGTTCGCCCCGGCGTCGTGCAGGCGCCGCTGCGCCGCATGCGGCAAGCGCGCGCGGACCCGGATGCGGTCGGCGACGGACAGCAGCGACAGCGCATCGGCCATCACCCGCGGCGACTGCGCGGAAAGCGCCAGCGCGAAGGCGCGTGCGCCGTGGGCGGCGAGCAGATGGCGCAGCGCTTCGGTGCGGCGCATGGCGACCGCGGCGCGCAGCGCGCGCTGCAGGCCGCGCTGCAGGCGGAAACGGCGGGAGAACAGCGAGAACAGGAACATGACGACCTCCTTGCGGCGCGTGGCCGGCAAGGACGTCGCAGCGTGTGCGCGGCGTGCGTCTTCCGGCTCAGCGCCGGGCAGCGACCAGGCGAGGGGAACGGCGGGGGAATGCGGCGCTGATGCCGCGTCGATGCGGATCGGGGTCCATGCTCGCCTCCGGTATCAGGGGAACGGATCGCGCGGAGCGCGATGGTCTGGCGCGGTCGGATGCCGCGGTACCGCCCACTGGCCGGGCCAGGAGCGGGTGGCGCAAAGCTTGGCATGCGGCCCAGGTGTGCACCAGCCTGCATGAGGCCATGACGGCGATACCAAGGTATATCCGGTCTGGTCCGCCTGCCGGCGCGTGGCGCAGCGATTGAGACGCGGCCGGCTACACTGGCCGCATGCAGAACGATGCCCATTTCCTGATCCTCGCCGGCCTGTTGTGTGCCGTCATCGCCCTGTTGCTGGCCGTGTTGCTGCGGCGGGGCAACCACGCCGCGCTGGAGGCGGCCCTGCGCGAGGAGCAGCGCAGCGGTCGCGGCGAACTGCGCGAGCAGCTCGACAGCCTGGCGCGGCAGCAGGACGCACGCAGCGAAGGCTTCGCCCGCCACCTGGCGGATCTATCCACCCGCACCGATCAGCGCCTGGACCTGCTGCGCGAGGCGCTGACCGAGGACGCGCGGCGCGGCCGGGTCGAGGCCGGCGCCGCACAGCAGCGCATGGCCGAGCTGCTGAGCCAGCGCCTGGTCGAGATCCGCGGCCAGCTCGACGCCTTCGGCCAGCAGCAGGACGCACGCATGGCCCAGTTCGGCCAGCAGCAGGCCGAGCTGATCGCGCGCATCGACGCGCAGCTGGGCGCGTTGCGCGAGGCCCTGATCGAGGATGCGCGCAAGGGCCGCCAGGAAGGCGCCGACGCGCAGCAACGCTTCGCCGACACGCTCGGCCAGCGCCTGAGCGACCTGGTCCAGCGCAACGAGCAGCGCCTGGGCGAGATGCGCGCCACCCTGGAG
Organism: Xanthomonas sp. LF06-19; assembly: GCF_034105425.1. Taxonomy (NCBI): domain Bacteria; kingdom Pseudomonadati; phylum Pseudomonadota; class Gammaproteobacteria; order Lysobacterales; family Lysobacteraceae; genus Xanthomonas; species Xanthomonas sp. LF06-19. The sequence continues at coordinate 50,549 of NZ_JAXGGH010000010.1, forward strand.
GAGCGGTTGAAGGAACTGCAGGCCGACAACGCGGCCAAGCTCGAGCAGATGCGCGGCACCGTCGACGAAAAGCTGCAGACCACCCTCAACACGCGCCTGGACGCCTCGTTCAAGCTGGTGTCCGAACGGCTCGAGCAGGTCCAGCGCGGCCTGGGCGAGATGCAGCAGCTGGCCACCGGCGTCGGCGATCTCAAGCGCGTGCTGAGCAACGTCAAGAACCGCGGCGGCTGGGGCGAGGTGCAGCTGGAGAACATCCTCGAGCAGACCCTGACCCAGGAGCAGTACGCGCGCGGCGTGCGGGTGCGCCCGGAGCGCAACGAGATGGTCGATTTCGCGGTGCGCCTGCCCGGCCGCGGCCACGAGGACACGCCGGTGTGGCTGCCGATCGACGCCAAGTTCCCGCGCGAGGACTACGAGCGCCTGCTCGACGCGCAGGAGCAGGGCGATCCGGAGTTGGTGCAGGCGACGGGCGCGCAGCTGGAGCGCGCGATCCGGGTGCAAGCCAAGTCGATTTGCGACAAGTACATCGCCCCGCCGCACACCACCGACTTCGCGGTGATGTTCCTGCCCACCGAGGGCCTGTACGCCGAGACCCTGCGCCGCCCCGGCCTGGCCGACCTGCTGCAGCGCGAGCACCGCATCGTCGTCGCCGGTCCGACCACGATCACCGCCCTGCTCAACAGCCTGCAGATGGGCTTCCGCACCCTCGCCATCGAAAAGCGCTCCAGCGAAGTGTGGGGTGTGCTGGCGGCGGTGAAGAGCGAGTTCGGCAAGTTCGCCGGCATCCTGGAAAAGGCCGAGAAGCAGATCAGCACCGTCGGCAAGAGCCTGGGCGAGGCCAGCCGCAAGACCCGCACCATCGAACGCCGCCTGCGCGGCGTCGAGACCCTGGCCGATGCGCAGGCCGCGCCGCTGCTGGAACTGTCGCTGCCGCTGGACGATGCCGAGGCGGAAGAGGCGGCAGGCGACGACCGGGAGTGAGGGCTTGCGGTGCGTGGCGGCTGGGGTGTCGAGGTGGAATGACTGGTCGTGGCGGTTGTGTTGGCGCGGGATGGCGTGCGACCAGCACGCGCCATATTGGATGCAACGCCGCGACCTGGACGGGCCAGCGGCGGCCGCTTCGTACGCGCGCGCTGTACAGATGGCGTAGCATGCGGGTGTCCTGGTCTTGCCTGCAGTGTCGATGCGATTCGACATCGCGGATGCGTTGTCGTCTCCAGGCCGCTCGCCTGCTCGCCTGCTGGCCGATACGCGCGCTGCCGATCACGACGAGAGGCACATGTGTAGTGGCGGCTCTTGTTTCTTCTGCGGCAGTCGCGAGCAGGTGTTGCGGACGCGCTGTCGCGGCTGAAGCCGCTCCTGCGGGATCACATGATCCGCAGCAAAAGCGGGTGTTACGTGCCTGCACAGGCTAGCTGTCGGTGCGCTGAGTCACGCGGTCACGGCGCTGCGCATGCTGCGCCGGCAGCGACTATGCTGGCGCTCCCTTTCGATCGAGGTAATGCCCCATGTCCGAGTCGTTGACCGCCATTCCGCTGACCCGCATCGACGGCCAGCCGGCCACCCTCGCCGCGTTCGAGGGCAAGGTGTTGCTGATCGTCAACGTCGCCTCCAAGTGCGGCCTCACCGCGCAGTACGCGGGTCTGGAAGCGCTGTACCGCGAGAAGCAGGCTGCGGGGCTGGAAGTACTGGGCTTCCCGGCCAACGATTTCAAGGGCCAGGAGCCGGGCAGCGAGGCGGAGATCCAGCAGTTCTGCCAGCTCACCTACGATGTGACCTTCCCGATGTTCTCCAAGATCGCGGTCACCGGCGAGGACACGCATCCGCTGTACCGCGGGCTGATCGCCGCGCAGCCGCAGACCGAGGGCGAGGGCCCGATGCGCGAGAAGCTGGCCGGTTACGGCATCGAGCCGAATCCGGCGCCGGGCGTGCTGTGGAATTTCGAGAAGTTCCTGGTCGGCCGGGACGGCCAGGTCCGCGCGCGCTTCGCTCCGGACGTTACCGCCGAGGATCCGCGCCTGCGCGCGGCGATCGACGCGGCGCTGGCGTAACGGCGCGCGGCGCCATCTGGCTGTGCTTGGACGAGCTGAAGGTGTGTTTCGGCGTCTAGGTGTGATCTCTCAGTAGGTTGTTCATCCGGGGCATCTCTGGAAGATGGGGGTTACCAAGCCAACCCAGCCCCAGGAGCCCCGGATGAACCTGCATAAACATGCCCGTTTGAGCCCTCGCGGTCGAGCCCTGCTGGTGGATCGCATCCTTGTTCATGGGCTGCGCGTGGAAGAAGCGGCGCATGCGGCCGGTGTGAGCGTCCGAACGGCCTACAAATGGCTCAAGCGCTTCAAGGAAGAGGGGGCGCAAGGGCTGAGCGACCGCACCTCCCGGCCTCACGACTGCCCCCATGCCACGCCTCGGGGCGTGGTGGATCAGGTCATCGCGCTGCGCCGTTCACGCCACACGTATCGGCAGATCGCCGAGCAGCTGCCTGTGGCGCCGAGCACCATCGCCCGGTTGCTGCGCCGCGCCGGCCTGCACCGGCTGGCCGAGCTGGAACCGGCGCTGCCGGACAATCGCTATGAATACGCCCAACCCGGCCAACTGCTGCATCTGGACATCAAGAAGCTGGCCCGTTTCCGCCAGCCCGGCCACCGCGTGACCGATGATCGGACGGTCACCTCCCGTGGCATTGGCTGGGAGTACGTCCACCTGGCCATCGACGATCACTCCCGCGTGGCCTTCGGCACCATCGAGCCCGATGAGCGCGGTCTCAGTGCCTGCAGGGCCCTGATGCAGGCGGTTCGCTACTACCGCAGCCTGGGCGTGCGCTTGGAGCGCGTGTTGACCGACAACGGCGCCTGTTACACATCACGCCGCTTCCGACGCCTTGTCCGACGGCTCGGCTTGCGCCATCTGCGAACCCGACCCTATACGCCACGCACCAATGGCAAGGCCGAGCGGCTGGTGCAGACCAGCCTGCGCGAATGGGCCTATGCGCGCTCCTATATCGACTCCACACAACGCGCCAACGCCTTCCCCGGCTGGCTGCATCACTACAACTGGCATCGACCACACGCCAGCCTCGGCTACAAGCCGCCCATCTCCCGAATTCCACTGAACAACGTAGTGGGTTTACACATCTAGGTAGTTGGTGAACGAGCCGGAGAGGTGATCGATGTCCTCGTTGGCCGGCGTCGCTTGTTGCGGCTGAACCGCTCCTACGCAAGGCGTGCAGCATCGAAACCGTTGCCGTTGCCGTTGCCGTTGCCGTTGCTTTGGCTGTTGCTTGGCATTAGCTGTTGCTTGGCATTAGCTGTTGTTTGGCTTTGGCTTTGGCTTTGGCTGTTGCCCTGGCTTTTGATTTACCGGGTTCCCTTCCGAAGCGGCGGCCATCGCGGGGAAATACCCGAAGGGCGGCGTACATGGATGTACGCCGTCCGCGGCAGGGCAGGGCTCGCCGGAAAAAGGCGAAGCACTGCTTCGCCCCGGCGGGCGGGCTGGCGCCGTGAGGCGACTGCCCCGGACTTGGCTGCGAAGCAGCCAAGCCCCTTCCGCGGATCCCCGTGATGGACGCGGACCCGGAGCGCGCAGCGCGGAGGGCGCGAGGCAGGGCGCGCTTTCTTTTGGTTACCTTTTCTTTGCGCGAGCAAAGAAAAGTAACTCGCCCGCAAGGGCGAAAGCTTTGCTTCTGCTGTTGTCGTTGATGTGGTTGCTTCGTTTGGAAGCTTGAAAGCAACAGCAAAGGCTTTCGCCTTGCGGCGAGTCACTTTTCTTTGCTTGTGCAAAGAAAAGTAACCAAAAGAAAGCACACCCCGCAGCGCGCCTTCCGCGCTTCGCGCTCCAGGTTCGCAGCCACGACGGGGATTCGCGGAGGGGGCATCCTGCCCCTGCCGCGAACGGCGTACATCCATGTACGCCGCCCTTCGGGTTTTTCCCCGCCGTGGCTGCCGCGCCGAGGGGACCCCGGTAAATCAACTGCAACAGCAACAGCAACAGCAGGAACAGGAGCAGGAGCAGGAGCAGGAGCAGGAGCAGGAGCAGGAGCAAAGCCGGCTGCACCCTGTAGTCCGCCGCGACACTCGATCACCCACTGCAAACCGCGCGCTCATCCGGCACATCGCGCTGCGCCCACAGGCGATGTCGGCAAAAACTTCGGACACAAAAAACCCGGCCGAAGCCGGGGTTTTCTGTGCTGCCTAAGTGCAGGCGACTCAGCGACCGCCGCGCCACTCCGGGACCGGCATCGCATCCACCGGCACCGTCGGATTGGTCTCTTCCTCGCGCAGATAGGCCGGCAGATCGTCGTCCTGACGCTTGTGCCCGCGCATGTCGCTCTCGATCTGATAGTTGCGGCGTTGCAGCCACGCATCGCGGGTCAGCTGGTACTCGTCCGGCGCCTGGTCGCGCAGACTGTCCAGCGACAGCAACTGCGCGCGCGTGTCGACCAACTGCAGGCCCTGCAGACCGATGCGCACTCGGTCTTCCTCGATCTGCTGCAGTGGCGACAGCGGCGCGTCGCCGACCAGGCCGAACGCATCGCGCACCGTGCGCGGGCCGAACAACGGCAGTTCCAGGTAACGCGAGCGGCGCCAGCCCCACACACCCAGGGTCTGGCCGAAGTCCTCGCTGCGCCGCGGCAGGTTGGCGTCGGTGGCCGGGTCGAAGATGCCGCCGATGCCCAGCGTGCTGTTGATCAGGAACCGGCTCAGGGTCTGCCCCGCCTGCAGCGGACGGCCCTGCAGCAGCTGGTTGACCATGGTCAGCGGCGAACTGAGGTTGTCGAAGAAGTTGGTCACGCCCAACCGCACCGGCCGCGGCACCACGTTGACGTAGGCGCGTGCCAGCGGCCGCGCCACGCCACGGTCGACCACGTTGTTGAAGGCATGCACCTTGCGGTTGAACTTCTCCCACGGATCGTAGCTCTGCGGTGCAGGCACGCCCTCCGGCAGGGTCGGATCGGCGACCGGGTTGTACGGGTCGCCGCCGTACAGCGCGGCGTAGTCGTCCTCGGCCGAGGTCGGCGTGCCGTTGGCCGACCCGGCGCCCGGGGCAGCACTCGCCGGCGGCATCGCCGCAGGCGCGCTTGCCGATGCCGGCGCGGCGCCGGTGTCCATGCCGGTGGCGCTGTCCGCGGTCGCCGGCGCGGCGTGCGCATCCGGAGTCGCGGCGCTGTCGCTGGCGGCCGGCGCGGTCTGTGCCACCGGCGGCGGCGGCGGTGGCGTGCGCTTGGGCGCGCCAGCGCAGGCACCCAGGGCGGCGGCCAGGGTCAGGGAGGTGAGGATACGCAGCACGTTCATGTGTCAGCTCGCCGCAGGGGGAGAGTGGAAGTCCAGGGTCGAGGCCAGCCGGTAGGCGGCGCTCAGGTCGGTCAGGCCGGCCGGGGCGCCATGGATGGCGACCTCGGCCTGGCCCTGGGCGCGCAGGCGCGCGGCAAGTTCGGCGAGCAGCGCCAGGCCGGCGCTGTCCACCCGCGAGACGGCCTGCAGGTCCAGCGCGCGTGCGCCCGGCAGCACGCGCAGCGCTGCCGGCCACAGCGCGGTGGCCGCCGTACGGTCGAGCACGCCGCTCAGCGCGAGCGTGTCGCCGTCGCGGCGCAGCTGCGGCGCATCACTTGCCACTGTTGCCCGCCGGTGCCGCCTGCAGCGTGCCGTTGCGCAGCTCGGCCGCAACCTCGGGGATCGACTTGTTGCGCAGCGGGGTGTCGAACTGGTTGCGGAAGGTCTGCACGTAGGACACGCCCTCCACCATCACGTCGAAGATCTTCCAGCCCGCGCCGGTGTTGCGCAGCAGGTAGTCCACCGGCACCGGGTCGCCGCCGCTGCGCAGCAGTTCCGTGGAGACCTTGACGCCGCGGCCGCCGGGCAGCGGGGTTTCCGACTTCACCCGCACCTGCGGCTTGCCTTCGAAGGTCAGCAGCGAGGTGCCGTAGCGCTGCATCAGGTTGTCGGCCATCGCGTCGCCGAACAGCTTGACGTCGGCGTCGGAGGCGCCGCGGCCGTGCACGCCCAGCACCAGGCGGGCGGCGTAGTCGCGGTCGAAGGACTTGTTCATCTCGCTGTCGATGAACTGGCGCAGCGCGGTCGGGTTGCTCTTGAACTCGCTGCGGCGCTGTTCCAGCGTGGTCAGGATGCGCGTGCTGTTCTCCAGCACCACCTTGCTGGCCGAACCGGCCTGGGTGGCGGCGGCGGCCGGCGCGGCGGCCTGGGCCAGGGCGGCGGAGGGCGCGGCCACGGCCAGCGCGGCGGCGAGAGCGGCGGAAAGCAGTTTGATCGTCATGGCTTGGGTTCCGTTGCGGGCGTGGTGGGGTCGGCAGAGGGTGCGGCAGCGGGTGTTGCGTTCTTGTCGCCGCCGGCGCTGCCGCCGCCGAACATGTACTTGCCGACCAGCTGGATCAGGTCCACCGCCGGCTGGGTGAAGGCGATTTCCTGGCCGGGCTTGAGCGTGTCGGGGTCGCCGCCGGGCTGCAGGCCGACATAGCTCTCGCCCAGCAGACCGCTGGTCAGGATCGCCGCCGAAGTGTCGGCCGGCAGGTCCTTGTACTTGTCGTCGATGGACAGGGTCACCACCGAGTCGAACTTGGTCGGGTCCAGGTCGATCTTGGCGACCTGGCCGATGATGACGCCGCCGATCTTCACCGGCGCCTGCGCACGCAGCTGGCCGATCTGCGAGAAGCGCGCGACCAGATCGTAGCGGTGGCCGCCGAAGCCCCACTGGCGGTTGGTGGAAGCCAGCGCCAGCACCAGCAGCGAGGCCAGGCCCAGCAGCAGGAAGGCGCCGACGGCGAACTCGAGACGGGGACCACGGAGAGCCATAACGTGTCTACCTTGTTGATTCAGCGTGGCCGCGGCGCCAGTGCCGCGACCGGGATGTTGCCGCGGAGCCTGCCGTCGCCGGCCGGTCCCGCGTTGGCGCCGCTCAGCGGAACAGCAGCGCCGACATGACGAAGTTGAACATCAGCACCAGCAGCGAGGCGTTGACCACGGCGCGGGTGGTGGCCACCGAAGTGCCCTCGATGGTCGGCTCGGCATGGAAGCCGACATAGGCCGCCACCAGCGCCGCCGTGCCGCCGAACACCGCCGACTTCAGCATCGCCACGCCGAAGTCGTCCCAGAAATCCACGCTGCTCGACAGCGCCGACCAGAACGTGCCGCGGTCAAGGCCGAGCGCCGCCACCGCCTCGAAATAGCTGGCGCTGATCGCCAGCGAGCAGAAGATGCCGGTCAGCAGCGGCACGGTCAGCACCGCCGCCCAGAAGCGCGGCGCCACCGCCTTGGCCACCGGGTCGATCGCCATCAGCTCCAGCGCCTTGATCTGGTCGGTCGCACGCATCAGGCCGAGCTCGGCGGCGATGGAACTGCCGGCGCGGCCGATGAACAGCAGCGCGGTCAGCACCGGCGCCAGCTCGCGGTACAGCGACAGGCCGAGCAGCGTGGACAGCGCATCGGAGGCGCCATAGGTCTGCAGCGTGCGGTAGCCCTGCAGGGTCAGCACCAGGCCGACGAAGGCGCCGCCCACGGCGATGATCGGCAGCGAACGCGCGCCGACCTTGTAGATCTCGCGGATCAGCTCGGCCAGCAGGTCCCGGGTCGGCAGCGAGCCGCGCAGCACGGTCAGGAAGAACAGCCCGGCACGGCCCAGGGAACGGATCGGGGCAACGATGGCCATCAGGCGGCGCTCCGCGCGCGCTGCGGCGCATCGAACGGGATCGGGCCGTCGGGACGGCCGTGCAGGAACTGCTGCAGCAACGGATCGCTGCTGGCCTGCAGGTCCTGCGGGGTGCCGGCGAAGACCACGCCGCCGTTGGCGATGGCCACGGCCTGGTCGCAGATCGGCAGGGTCTCGTGGACGTGGTGGCTGACGATGATGCTGGTCAGGCCCAGGGTGTGGTTGAGGCGCTGGATCAGGCTCATGATCACGCCGGAGGCGATCGGGTCCAGCCCGGTCAGGGGTTCGTCGTAGATCATCAGCGGCGGGTCCAGGGCCAGTGCCCGCGCCAGCGCCACGCGCCGCGCCATGCCGCCGGACAGCTCGCGCGGCCAGGCGTCGGCAGCGGCCAGCAGGCCCACCGCGTGCAGCTTCAATGCGACCAGCCGCTGCAGCACCGGTTCGGGCAGGCGGGTGTGGGCGCGCAATGGCAGCGCCACGTTCTCGGCCACGCTCAGGTCGGTCAGCAGGCCGTTGCCCTGCAGCAGCACGCCGATGCTCTTGCGCGTCTCGCGCAGCGCACGGCTGCCGCGCGGCAGCGGCTTGCCGAACACCTGCAGCGTCCCCGCGGCCGGCTCCAGTTCGCCGGTCAGCGCCGCCAGCAGCGTGGACTTGCCGCTGCCGGAGGGGCCGAGCACCGCGGTGATGCTGCCGCGCGGCACGCTCAGCGAGACGTCGCGCAGGATCGCCCGGCCGCCGCGGTCGATGCGCACGCCCGACAACTGCACCAGATTGGATTCGGAAGACGCCATCGCGACCTTTAACGAAAATACAACATAGGATCGATCCGTTCGGCTGAACTTAACCGAACTGGCCCGTGCAGTATTGTGGCACCGCGCGGGCCGGTGTGCGCGCCCGCTTCACCCCGTTCATGCAACAGCGTGTCATGCGGCCGCGCATTGGTCGTCGGCGACGCCGCATCGCCTCGGGATGGCCGCCACCGCGCCAGCGCCTCGCAGCTGCACTTGAGGGGTGGACAAAAGGCGGTGTGGACAAATGCCCGCACAGCGCTTGTGCGCGTCGCGACGGCACGCGACGATGCCGGCATGGCGACCGTGCCGAACCACACCTGGAGTCAAGGATGGAGCTGTTGAGCTTGGAACACTTCGCTGGAAGCGTGAACGAGACGTTCTCGGCGCAGTTGAACGAAGGCGAGGTCGCATTCGTGCTGGTCGAAGCGCGGCCGCTGCCGACGCCGCCCGCGGCGCGGCGCGCCCCGTTCTCGCTGCTGTTCCGCAACGGCTCGGCGTTTCTGTTTCCGCAGCAGACCTACCAGATGCGCCATCCGCGCCTGGGCGAGATCGGCATCTTCCTGGTGCCGGTCGCGCGCGAACGCGACGGCTTCCTGTATCAGGCGGTGTTCAACTGACGCGCGCGTCCGGCTTCGTGCCGGCGCCATCCCAGCGCATGGCCAGATGGGTCTGGCCGGCCTCGCCGGCAACGAAGCCCAGCCGCGCGTAGAGCCGCTGCGCTGCGGGATTGGCATGCAGCACGTGCAGCGTCAGTGCGCGCCCATCCGCATGCGCGAGCGCCTGTGCCTGCGCGATCAGCGCGCCGCCGATGCCGTGGCTGCGGCAGTCCGGCAGCAGGCTGATATCGACCAGGACGTGCGGATCCGTGCTGCGGTCCAGATACAGCCGGCCCAGCCGCGCGTGCGCGTCTTCCACGATCAGGAAGTCCGCGCCGGGAAAGTGCTGCAGATAGTGCGCATGCTGCAAGGCGAACTGCTGGTCGAGAAAGGCGCGCTTGGTTTGTTCCGGCCACGGCACCGCGGCCAGTTCGTCGCGCCGCGTGCTGGCGTACAGGTCGCGCAGCCAGGGTAGATCTTCCGCCCGCGCCGGACGCAAGACGATGCCGCGAGCCCGCAGCGCCGCGGGCGCTGCGAGCCCGGCGTCCCGCGGCGGGAAGCCGGGCGACGCGGCGATCGACATCGCGCCTGCCTCAGTTGAAGGCCGGATAGTCGCCCTGCAGCGCGATGCAGAAGTTCACCGCCAGATACGGCTGGCGGTTCTCGTGCGGCTGGCCGGTGCCGGTGGGCAACAGCATGGTCGGGGAGAACTGCTTGTCCGGCGCGACGGCAAGAAAAGGGCGCTCGGTATTAACGTTCAGCGAAGACAAGCCCACACCGCTTGCTGGCGTGCCGGTCTTCTTGGTTGCGTCGGACTGCGAGAACGCATTGACACCATGCTGATGCAGTGGAATTTGCGTGCTCTGCAGACTTACCGAGGCCGAGCCGAAGTTGCTCCCCAGCGTGTGCGGGGTCAGGCCCGGCCCCGCACCTTGCTGACAGCCGGCGCGTGCCGAGAAATTCGGCAACTGGAAGGTGGTGGTGCCATTGCCGCCATAGGCCGCGCCCAGCAGCGAGAACAAGGCGGTGTTCTGGGCGACCGGCAGGACGGCGCCATTACAAAAGGCCCAGCCATAGGGGTTGTAGTCGAAGCCGAACAGCTGGATTTCGCCGAGATAGGGTTCGGTCATGAGCGGAGTCCTCCGATGGAGCGGATGCGGGCCGCAGCCACGTCGGCGCGGCGCTGGGGTCAGGCCTGTTGCGGGAAGATGCCGGTGGTGGCGATGCAGTACTGCACCGTCAGTGTCGGCATGGTGTTGTCGTGTGGCTGGTTGCCGCCGGCGTACGAAGTGCTCTCCCCGGACATCGCCAGCGTGGTGGCGCCGGTGAGGTCGCTGGCATAGAAGAGACTGCCGTTGACCGCACCCGGCAGTAGGCCTGCGGGTGCTGTGGCGGTCGCTGCGGCGGTGGTGGCCTGAGCGGTGTGCGTATGCGCCGGCATCTGCAGGTCGGTCAACGTCACCGTCTCGGTGCCGGCCTTCTGGGCGAGGGCATAGTTGCTGAGTCCCGGTCCCTGGCCCTGATGGATCGGCAGGCGTCCGCGCAGATCCGGCACCGCGAAGGTGCTGGTGCCATTGCCGCCGTAGGCGGTGCCGAGCAGCACGTACAACGGTTCGTATTCGGAGATCTGCAGCAGCGTGCCGTCGCACGCCTGCCAGCCCAGAGGGGTGCGGCCGAAGCCGAACATGCGGATTTCGCCGATGAAGGGAGTACCCATGAGATGCTTCCTGGTCGATGAGACGCCACGCGCACCAATGCGCGCTGTGCGCCCGAATGCGGATGCGCCTAGCTGCGCGAAGGGAAGATGCCGGACAGCGCGATGCAGAAATTGAGCGTGGTGTACGGCTGCACGTTCGGATGCGCCTGGCCCCCGCCACTGTTGGCGATGGTGGACTGCGCCAGCGGCACCATCGCGCCGGGGGCGGCATACAACGCGTGCGGTGTCCCGGTATTCACGCTGTTGTTTGCGAAGAGGCGACCGGTTGGCGTGCGGTTGTCACCTTTGACGCTGCTGCAATCCATCAGGTGAGTATGCGCGGGCAGGTTGTTGCCCACCAGCGTCACAGTCTCCGCACCGGCGGCCTGGCCCATCGGCATCGCAGCCGGCTGCCACGCCGGATCGGCCGACGGTCCATAGCCCATCGGCGTGCGCCCGCGCATGTCGGGCAAGCCGAACGTGATCTTGCCGTCGCCGCCGAAGCGGGTGCTGAGCAGGCTGAACAGGGCCTGGTTCTGATTGATCGGCAGCAATTGCCCGTTGCACTGCGCAAAATACTTCGGCGCAAACGCGAAACCGGTCAGCATTATCTGACCGATGAAGAACTCGCTCATGCGGATCTCCCCCCGGAGTGGATAGCGCCAGACCTCGTGTCTGGCACCGGACTACTTAATCACGACTTCGGCGACTTGCAAGAGACGATTTCGCTGAACCAGACAGACGTGACGCATTTGTTGCTTTACGCAGCGCCGAATTTGTTGTTCCAATAGCGGCGCGACGCGCATGGCCGATGCTTGCTGGGCCGATGTTCCGCGAAGTCCGAGGCACCAGGATGGCTGCCAGCGCCCATGGGGTGGCGCGTTTTGGGGGGAATCAAAATATGTCTACGAATTGCACCGCTTCGAGCGGTATGCGACTGACGTTGCGTTGGCTGATGGCGCTGCTTTGGCTGGCGATCTCGCCAGTATGTCTGGCCGCCTACTGCCCGACTCCGCAGACCGCTACAGTGAACTCTGGAGGGTCGACGACATTCGACGTCACCAATTGCGACGGTCCGTCCAATACCGGTATGACCGATGACGGCGTGCCGCCTGCGCATGGCAGCTATGTCCTTAGCGCTCAGTCTGGTCCTGGTACCCAAACAGTGACCTATACCAACAACGGTGATGGCGCGACCTCGGACTCGTTCTATCTCCTGGACGAGGACAACAACCAAGTCGTCTTCAACATCACCATCAACCCCTCGCGCACCGCCAGCATCACGGTCTCCCCGTCCAGCGCCAACGAGGACAGCGGCACGCCCTTCGTCTACACGGTGACGCTGAGCTCGACCAACAGTTCGGCGACCACGGTGAACCTGACCCGTAGCGGCACGGCGGGCAGCGGAACCGACTACACCGGCGCGGTCAGCAGCATCGTGGTGCCGGCCAACGCCACCTCCGCCAGCTTCAACATCACCCCGATCGCCGACACCACGGTGGAAGCGGACGAGACGGTGACCTTCAACGTCGCCAACGGCACCGGCTATTCCATCGGCAACCCCTCCAGCGCCACCGCCACCATCGTCAATGACGACTATCCCTCGGCAAGCATCGCGGTGTCGCCGGCCAGCGTCGCCGAAGATGGCAGCGCCAACCTTGTCTACACCGTCACCCTGAGCCAGGCGTCGCCGTCGGCGCTCTCGATCGGCTTCAGCGTGGGCGGCACCGCGACGTCCGGTACCGACTACGCAGCGGTCAACTCGCCGCTGGTGATTGCGGCCGGCCAGACCAGCGGCACCATCACCGTCGATCCCACCCCCGACACCACGGTGGAACCGGACGAGACCGTGGTGATCAGCCTCAATGCGGGCAGCGGTTACACCGTCGGCTCGCCGTCCAGCGCCACCGGCACCATCCTCAACGACGACCAGCCGGCGCTGTCGGTCAACGACGTGTCGCAGAACGAGGGCAATTCCGGCAACACCGCGTTCACCTTCACCGTCTCGCTCAGCCAGCCGGCCGGCAGTGGCGGGGTCAGCTTCGACATCGCCACCGCCAACGGCACCGCGACCGCGGGCACCGACTACATCTCCTCCAGCGTGAACGGGCTGACCATTCCGGCCGGCAGCAGCAGTGCCACCTTCACCGTGCAGGTGATCGGCGACACGCTCAACGAACCCGACGAAACCTTCTTCGTCAACGTCAGCAACGTCAGCGGCGCCACCGTCGCCGACGGACAGGGCCAGGGCACCATCGTCAACGACGATGCGCAGCCGTCGCTCTCGATCGGCGATGTCAGCGTCATCGAAGGCAACAGCGGCAACACCACGGCGACGTTCACGGTTACCCTCAGCGCCGCCAGCGGCCAAACCGTCATGGTCAACTACGGGACCGCCGACGGCACCGCCACTGCCGGCAGCGACTATGTCGCCACCTCGGGTCCGCTGGCCTTCGCGCCCGGCACCACCGTGCAGAGCATCGCAGTGACGATCATCGGCGACACCACCGTCGAGCCGGACGAGACGTTCACGGTGACCCTGTCCGCTGCCAGCAACGCCACCATCGCCCGCGCCACCGCCACCGGCACGATCCTCAACGACGATGCGGTGGTGACGATCTCGCCGACGTCGCTACCGGCGGCCACCGCCGGCACCAGCTACAGCCAGACCTTGACGGCAAGTGGTGGGACGGCGCCATATGGCTTCGCGATCACCACCGGCACATTGCCGGTGGGCATGCTGCTGAGTTCCGCCGGCGTGCTGACCGGCACGCCCAGCGGCAGCGGCAGCTTCAATTTCACCGTGTCCGCGACCGACAGCGGCGCGTCGCCCATCAGTGGTAGCCGTGCCTATACGTTGACGGTGGCTGCGCCAACCGTGACGCTGCCGGCGACGACCCTGCCAAACGGCACCGCCGGCCAGGCCTACAGCGCGGCGATCACCCAGGCCAGCGGCGGCATCGCGCCGTACACCTATGCCGTCACGGCCGGCGCCTTGCCGGCAGGCGTGACCGTCAACAGTGCGACCGGTGCGCTCAGCGGCACGCCCACCGTGACCGGCAATTTCAGCTTCACCCTGGTCGCGACCGACAGTACCTCCGGAACGCCGGGCCAGGCGTCGCGCAGCTATACGCTGGCGATCGTGGCGCCGACCTTGACCGTCGCCCCGTCCACCCTGCCGTCCGGGACCGCGGGCACCGCCTACAGCCAGACGTTGAGCACCAGCGGCGGGACGGCGCCCTACACCTACGCGCTCAGCTCCGGTGCCTTGCCTGCGGGCCTGAGCCTGAGCAGTGCCGGTGTCCTATCCGGCACCCCGACCGTGGCCGGCAGTTTCACCTTCGTCGTCGGCGTCACCGATGCCGGCAGTTTCGGCGGCTCGCACGCCTACACCCTGTCCATCGCCTCGCCGACCCTGGCCATCACCCCGCCGACGTTGCCGGCAGCGGCGATCAACGCCAGCTACAGCCAGGCGCTGAGCACCAGCGGCGGCACCGCACCGTACAGCTATGTGCTCAATGCCGGCGCCTTGCCGAGCGGGATGAGCCTGAGCGCGGGCGGCGTGCTGTCCGGTACGCCGACCACGGCCGGCAACTTCGCGTTCACCGTGGGCGTTACCGACGCCAACGCCTTCACTGCGGCGCAGGCGTTCACCCTGACGGTGGCCTCTCCGACGCTGACGCTGTCGCCGCCGGCGCTGCCGGCCGGCACCGCGGGCAGCGCCTACAGTCAGGCGCTCAGCGCCACCGGCGGTACCGCGCCCTACAGTTACAGCCTCGCTACCGGCGCGTTGCCGGCCGGGCTGAGCCTGAGCGCGGCCGGCGTGCTGTCCGGTACCCCGACCCAGGCGGGCAGTTTCGTCTTCACCGCCACCGTCACCGACAGCACCGCCGGCGTCCCCGGCCAGGCCAGCCGCAGCTACACGCTGAGCATCGCGGCGCCGACCCTGACTCCGGGGCAGCCGACCTTGCCTGCCGGCACCGCGGGCACCGCGTACAACCAGACCCTGAGCACCAGCGGCGGCACCGCACCGTACAGCTACAGCGTGGTCAGCGGCGCGCTGCCGACCGGGCTGAGCCTGACCCCGGCGGGCGTGCTGTCCGGCACGCCCGGCGCGGCCGGCAGTTTCGCCTTCAGCATCAAGGTGAGCGACGCCAACGGCTTCTCGGCCACGCAGCCCTACACCGTGACCATCGCCTCGGCGGTGCCGGCACCGGTGGCGGCGAACGACACCGGCGCCACGCTGGTGGATACCCCGCTGACCCTGGAGGTGACCGGCAACGACACCGGCAGCATCGACAGCATCGCCATCGCCACGGCCCCCAGCCATGGCACTGCGACGGTCGAAGGCCGGCGCCTGGTGTACACGCCGGCGGCCGGCTACGTGGGTGTGGACAGCGTCGCCTACACCGCCGTCGGCGCGGGCGGCAGTTCGGCCCCGGCGACCGTCACCATCACCGTCAACGCCCGCCCCATCGCGGTGTCGGTGACGGTCCAGGCAGTGATCGGGCAGGCCGAGACCCTGGACGTCACCCGCAATGCCACCGGCGGCCCGTTCGTGGCCGCCGCCGTGGTCGCGGTGTTGCCGGCCAATGCCGGCACCGCGACGATCACCCGCGCGGCCGCCAAGGCCGCCGGCGTGCCGACCGCGGCCGCGGACGAGGGCCCGGGCTTCCTGCTGACCTTCGTGCCGAACCCGGCCTTCTCCGGCAACGCCACGGTGCGCTTCACCCTGTCTAATGCATACGCGACCTCGGCCGCGGCGGACATCGTGTTCGTGATCGCGCCGCGCCGGGATCCGACCCAGGATGCGCAGGTGCGCGGCCTGATCGACGCGCAGGCCGAGTCGACCCGGCGCTTCGCCAAGGCGCAGATCGACAACTTCCAGCGCCGCCTGGAGGCGACCCACCGTGGTGCGCGCGGCTTCGACAACGGCGTGAGCTTCCAGGCCACTTCGCATTGCCGCCAGCGAGACCGCACGCTGCAGAGCGACCGTAACCTGGACGCGCAAGCGTGCGACCCGGCCAATCGCGACCTGCGCGACAGTGCCATGGACGGCGGCGCCGACACCGCAGCGGCAGCGCAGCGCGATACCGGCACGGCGGCGGGCGACCTCGGCCTGTGGGTGGGCGGTGCGATCCGCTCCGGCAGCCTGGACAAGCAGTCGCAGCGTGCCGGCGTGGACTTCCAGACCGATGGCCTGAGCCTGGGCGCCGACTATCGCGTGTCCCCGGTCTTTGCGCTGGGCGCGGGCGTGGGCTTCGGCCGCGACGACAGCGACGTCGGCCGCGACGGCAGCCACAGCAAGTCCACCGCGTACACGCTGGCGCTGTATGCCAGCTACCACCCGGGCCAGACCCTGTTCTTCGACACCTTGGTCGGCTACCAGTTGCTGTCCTACGACCTGCGCCGCTACGTCACCGACAACGGCGCGCTGGCCGAAGGCGACCGCAGCGGCCACCAGTGGATCGCGTCGCTGTCGGCCGGTGCCGACCTGCAGCGCGGCGATTGGCAGATCACCCCGTACGCGCGGGTGGATGCCGCGCGCGCCACGCTCGACGCCTACAGCGAAGCGGCGATGGCGCCGTATGCGCTGCGCTACGAGGACATGGACGTGGCCACCACCACCGGCAACCTCGGCTTGCGTCTGGAATGGCGCAGGCAGACGTCCTGGGGACGGCTGACGCCGCAGTTCCGGCTGGAGTACCAGCACGACTTCCAGGGCCGTGGCGACGCCACGCTGGGCTATGCCGACATCGTCGGCGGCACCCTGTACCGCACCGGGCAGAGTGTCTACGACCGCAACCGGCTGATGCTGGGCGTCGGCGTGGTGTTCAGCACCGACCAGGGCTTGTCCACGCGCGTGGAATACCGCGGCGTGACCGACGGCGACAGCGGCAGCGACCAGACCTGGATGTTCAACGTCGAGAAGAAGTACTGACGCTTTGAGCCCCTCTCCCCCGGGAGAGGGGGTGGGGTGAGGGTCCGACGCGCAGCGACTCGCGATGTTTGGGTGCACGAGGCTGCGCCCGTACCCTCATCCGGCCCTTCGGGCCACTTTCTCCCGGCGGGAGAAGGGAGCGGCTAGCCCCTCTCCCCCCGGGAGAGGGGGTGGGGTGAGGGTCCGGCGCGCAGCGACTCGCGATGTTTGGGTGCACGAGCTGCGCCCGTACCCTCATCCGCCCCTACGGGGCACCTTCTCCCGAGGGGAGAAGGAACAGCTAGCCCCTCTCCCATCGGGAGAGGGGTTGGGGTGAGGGTCCGGCGCGAAGCGACCCGCGATGTTTGGGTGCACAAGGCTGTGCCCGACAGCGCCGCCTGCCCGCATCCGGCACAATGCCCGGCACATGCCTGCCCCGTCCGCGCCCGATTTCCGGCTATATCCCTCCAACGCGCTGGATACCCTGGCCGCCCTGCTCGCCGAAGAACTGCGCCGGCCGCCGCCGGGGCAGCCCTTGCTGGCGCCGGAGGTGGTGCTGATCCCGCAGGTGGCGATGCGGCGCTGGCTGCAGTCGACCCTGGCCGCGGTGCACGGGGTGGCGGCGAACCTGGAATTCCTCACCCCAGGCGAGTTCGTCGCGCGCGCGCTGGAGCGCAATCTCGGTGCCGCGGCCGACGACCTGGACATGGCGACCATGCACTGGCGCCTGTACGCGGCACTGCAGGGCGACCTGGGCAGCGATGCGGCGCTGGCGCCGCTGGCCGGCTATCTGGCCGATGGCGATGCGCTCAAGCCGTGGAGCCTGGCCGGCGAGCTGAGCAACGTGTTCGAGAAGTACCAGGCCTGGCGTCGCGACTGGCTGCTGCGCTGGGAAGGCGGCGCCGACCCGGACGATCCGCAGGCGCGGCTGTGGCGGCGCATCGCCACGGGCCGCGCCTACCGCGCACGCCGCATCGGCCAGTACCTGGACCGCTACGCGCGCCCGGACGGGCCGTTACCGCAGGGCCTGCCGCGGCGCTTGTTCGCCTTCGCCGTGCTCAACATCTCTCCGGATGTGCTGCGCGTGCTGGCCACGCAGGCGCGCGCCGGCACGCTGCACTTTTACCTGCCGACGCCGGCGCAAGGCTACTGGGGCGATCTGCAGACGCTGTGGCAGCGCCGCCGCGAGGGTGGGGCGGTGGAGCTGTTCGCCGAGCAGGTGCAGGAGAACCCGCTGCTGCAGGCCTGGGGCGCTGCCGGGCGCGATTTCATGGCGCTGATCGGCGACTACGAGGTGGTGCATCCGCTGGCCGAGATCGCGGTCTATGCCGATCCGCTGGAGTCGGGCCGGCGCGCGCTGGCCGATGGCGGCCTCGGCGACAGCCTGCTGCGGCGCATGCAGAGCGATCTGTTCCATCGCCGCGCGCCGGCGCGGCCGGCGCCGCTGGCCGCGGTGGACCCGCACGATCCCAGCCTGCAGGTGCATGCCTGCCACACCCGCCTGCGCGAACTGCAGGTACTGCACGACCAACTGCGGGCGCTGCTGGACGACCCGCGCTTCGAACCGCCGTTGCAGCCGCGCGAGATCGCGGTGCTGTCGCCGGACATCGATCCCTACGTGCCGTATCTGGACGCGGTGTTCGGCGGCCACGCCGGCGACGACGCCTTGCCCTATGCGCTGGCCGACGCCAGCCCGCTGGCCAGCGAGCCGCTGGCCGAGGTGTTCCTCGCGCTGCTCGGCCTGCCGATCGCACGCTTCGGCCTGCACGAGATCCTGGACCTGCTCGCCAGCGCGCCGATCGCCGAGGCCGCCGGGCTGGACGAGGCCGGGCTGGAACGTCTGCGCGCCTGGCTGCACGCCGCCGGCGCGCGCTGGGGCCTGGACGCAGCGCACCGGCAGCGCCACCAGGCGCCGGCCGACGACGCCTACACCTGGCGCTTCGCCCTGGACCGGCTGCTGCTCGGCCACGCCAGCGGCGCCGAGGACGACATCGACGGCGTGGCGCCGTGGCCGCAGCTGGAAGGCAGCGCGCTGGCCGCGCTGGACACGCTGCTGCGCCTGCTGCGCGTGCTCGATCGCCACCAGGCCGCGCTGGCCGAGCCGATGCCGCCGGCGCAGTGGCGCGAAGTGCTGCTGGGCCTGCTCGAGGCGCTGCTGCCGCAGAGTCCGTCGGCACCGCGCCAGCAGCGCGCGCTGGAGCGGCTACGCGCGCTGATCGACCAGTTCGCGCGCGACGCTGCCCGCGCCGACTACACCGAGGCGGTACCGGCCGAGGTGGTGCGTGCGCACTTTGCTGCGGTGCTGGGCGAATCGGACACGCGCGCGCCGCTGCTCACCGGCGGCATCAGCTTCGGCCGCATGGTGCCGATGCGGCTGCTGCCGTTCCGGGTCATCTGCCTGCTGGGCATGAACGACGGCGATTTCCCGCGCCGCGATCCGGCCGCCGGGCTCAACCGCCTCACCGCCGAACTGGGCACCATGCGCCGCCGCCACGGCGACCGTTCGACGCGCGAGGACGATCGCTTCCTGTTCCTGCAGCTGTTCGCCTCGGCGCAGGAGGTGTTCTACCTGAGCTACCTGGGCGCCGACGCGCGCGACGGCAGCGTGCGCGAACCCTCGCCGCTGGTCGGCGAACTGCTGGCCTGCGCCGCCCAGTACCACGCCGACCTGGCTGCGGCCGCAGCGCTGGTGGTGCGGCATCCGCTGCAGCCGTTCGCCGCCGCCGCGTTCGGCGCCACCGGTGCCGAGGATGCCGACCCGCGCCGGTTCAGCTACCGCCGGCAATGGCGGCCGGCGGTGGACAGCCTGGTCGGCCAGCGCCAGCCGCTGGCGCCGTGGATCGACGCGCTGCCCGCCGCGGCCGACGACGCGCTGCCGGCGCAGCTGTCGATCGACGATCTGCGCCGGCTGCTGGTCGATCC
This sequence comes from Xanthomonas sp. LF06-19, assembly GCF_034105425.1. Lineage (NCBI taxonomy): Bacteria > Pseudomonadati > Pseudomonadota > Gammaproteobacteria > Lysobacterales > Lysobacteraceae > Xanthomonas > Xanthomonas sp. LF06-19. The sequence goes on from NZ_JAXGGH010000010.1 coordinate 70,133, forward strand.
GGCCGGGCAGTTCCTGCGCCAGCGCCTGGGCCTGCGCCTGCCCGATCCGGCGCAGGCCGACAGCGATCTGGAACCGCTGCTGGCGCCCAGCCGCGGGATCGACCAGTACGGGCTGCAGCAACAGGTGTTCGAGGCGGTGCTGCGCGAGGACACCGAGGCCCTGTACGAACGCCTGCGCGCCCGCGCGTTGCTGCCGTCCGGGCCGCTGGGCCGGCGCCAGCTCGACGAGCGCGTGCGCCAGTTGCGCCCGTACGCCGAGGCGTTCCGGCAGTGGCGTGGCGGCGACGCCGCGCCGCTGGCGCCGCGGCTGCAGGTGGACCTCGACGGCACTGCGCTGCATGGCCGCCTGCCGGGTTGGTACGCGCCCGGCGTGGCACGCGTGCAGGTGGGCGCCTTGAGCGGGCGCAGCGCGATCCGCCACGGCCTGGAATGGCTGCTGCTGCGCGCCGCCGGCGAACGCGCGCCCTACGTGCGTTTCTTCGACCACGACGACAGCCTCGGCCCGCATCCGATGGACCGCGAGCCGCTGCCCGCCGCGCAGGCGCAGCAGGCGCTGGGCGAACTGCTGCAGCTGTACCGGCATGGCCGGCAGGCGCCGTTGGCGTTCGCGCCGTACAGCAGTTGGAAGTACTACCAGGCCGCGCGCGCCGGCGATCTCGACAAGGCGATCAAGGAGGCTGCCGCGCAATGGCAGGCCAGCTTCGGCTGGAGCGAGGCGGACAGCCCGGAACTGCGCCTGGTCGGCCGCGGCCGCGACCCCTTCGCCGATGCGCAGCGCTTCGCCGACTTCGCCGCCACCAGCCAACGCGTGTTCGGCCTGCTCGAACAGGGCGACGCCGGCCCCGCACTCGATCCCGACCGACTGAGCGAGAGCTGGCAGCGCTGGCGCGGCACCCAGGAAGACGCCGAATGAACGCCGCACCCGACCGCGACCCCTACCTGCAGCTGCCGCTGCACGGCGTGCGCCTGATCGAGGCCAGCGCCGGCACCGGCAAGACCTTCACCCTGGCCACCTTGTTCACCCGCCTGGTGGTCGAACGCGGCTTGCGCCTGGGCCAACTCCTCGCCGTCACCTTCACCGAGGCCGCCACCCAGGAACTGCGCCGGCGCATCCGCGAGCGCCTGGCGTTGGCGGCCAGCCTGGTCCCCAACCCTGATCAGGACCTCGTAGGAGCGGCTTTAGCCGCGACCGACCTCGCGACCGACCCATCGCAGTCAACCCCGCAACAAGACCCACCCGACGTCGCCCTCACCCGCGCCATCCTCGCCGCGCACCTGGCCGCCAGCACCGAAACCCCAGCGGCCCTGCGCCGCCGCCTGCAGCAGGCCGCTGAGGACATCGACCTCGCCGCCATCTTCACCATCCACGGCTTCTGCGCGCGCGTGCTGCGCGAGCATGCGCTGGAAAGCGGCCAGGCCTTCGCCGCACCGCAACTGCTCACCGACGATCGCGAACTGCTGCGCGACGTCGCCGCCGACCTGTGGCGGCAACGCGCCGCCGATCCGGCGATGGCCGAGGACCTGGTGGCACTGTGGCCGGGCGGTCCGGACGGCATGGCGATCGATCTGCGCGAACTGGTGCGGCATCCGACGCTGTTGCCGGCCGCGCCGGTCTTTTCCGCCGAGGACGGCGCCGTGTTGCAGCAGGCCGCGCAGCGCGCCGGCGTGGCGCTGGCCGAGGCGTTCCGCACGCACGGCACCGCCTGTTTCGAGGCGATCGCCGCGGCGATGGATGCCGGCGTGCTGAGCAAGGTCAGCTACAAGCCCGACTGGCTGACCGCGCTGTGGCACTGGCTGGACGCCTTCGCCGCGGCACCGACCGCGGACGCGCCGCCGCATCCGAAGCTGGTCAAGCTCACCGCCGCCGAACTGGCCGCCGGCACCAACAAGAAGCACGCCGAGCGCACCCCGGCCTCGCCGCTGGGCCACGCCATCGACGGTTACCTGGCCGCATTGGCGCAACTGTCGCAGTGGCGCACGCAACGCCGCATCTGCCTGCTGCACGAGTTGCGCGCCGACGCGGGGGAGCGGCTGGCCTATCTCAAGCGGCAGCGCCGCGTGCAGACCTACGACGACCTGGTCGAGGGCGTGGCGCGCGCGCTGGAAGGCCCGCACGGCGCCGCCCTGGCGCAGCGGCTGCGCGCGCAGTACGCGGTCGCCCTGGTCGACGAATTCCAGGACACCGACGACCGCCAGTGGACGATCTTCCGCAAGGTGTTCGCCCCGGCGACGGCCGATGCCAACCTGGCGCAGGACGATGCGGCGATCGCGCCATCGCTGTCGGCGCCGGACGACACGCCGCCGCTGCTCGCCCTGATCGGCGATCCCAAGCAGGCTATCTACGGCTTCCGCGGCGGCGACGTGCGCACCTACCTGGCCGCTGCCGCGGACGCCGAACGCGCGCCGCCGCTGGCGCACAACTTCCGCTCGCGCCCCGCGCTGCTGGCGGCGATCGACGCGCTGTACGCGCAGGCCGGCTACGCCGATGCGTTCCTCACCGACGGCATCGCCTTCCACCCGGTGCAGCCGGGCAGCAAGCGCGTCGATGCCGACCTGCAACGCGGCGGCGTGCCGGCCCCGGCGCTGACCGTGTGGCGCGCACCGGAACCGCCGCCGCCACCGGCCACCGCCAAGGCACCGGGCAAGCCCAAGCCGTGGAGCGCCGGTCGCGCCCGCGAGTTGTGCACCGCCGCCTGCGTGGCGGCGATCCGCGGCTGGCTGGCCGATGCGCGCGACGGCCGCGCGAGCTTGCTCGGCCGCCCTGTGCAGGCCGGCGACATCGCCGTGCTGGTGCGCAGCCATGGCGAGGCCACGCGCATCCAGCAGGCGCTTGCCGCCGCCGGCATTCCCGCGGTCGCCGCCGGTCGCCGCAGCCTGTTCGCCACCGACGAGGCGCTGGAGCTGTTGGCCCTGCTGCAGGCGCTGCTCGATCCCGGCGACGACGGCCGTTTGCGCGCGGCACTGGCCACCGTGCTGATCGGCGAGGACGCCGCGGCCATCGCCGCACTCGACCACGACGGCGAGCGCCACCGCCGCTGGCAGCAACAGGCGCTGGACTGGCGCGAGCGCTGGCAGCGCGGCGGACCGCTAGCCCTGATCGGCGACCTCGGCGCCGCACACGGGCAGCGCCTGCTGGCATTGGTCGATGGCGAGCGCCGCCTCACCAACTACCTGCAACTGGCCGAACTGCTGCAGGAAGCCGACACCCGCGCGCTCGGCCCGCATGGCCTGGTCGACTGGCTGGCGCGGCGCATCGCCAATGCCGACGACAGCGACGAAGCGCAGCAACTGCGGCTGGAGTCGGACGCACGCCGCGTGCAGATCGTCACCCTGCACAAGAGCAAGGGCCTGGAGTATCCGCTGGTGTTCCTGCCGTACGCCGGCATCGGCCGCAGCGAGCGCAGCCCCGGGCGCCACTGCGTGGTGCCGGCGCCGCAGGGTGGGCGCCAGTTGCAGTGGAACACCAGCCGCAGCGGCGGCGAGTCCGACCCGGCCTGGGACACCGCTGAGGCCGCGTGGAAACAAGAGCAGCGCGCCGAGGACGCGCGCCTGCTCTACGTCGGCCTGACCCGCGCCGAACACGCACTGTGGACCGCCACCGGCGCCTTCCCGCAGCACGAGCGCACCGCGTTGGCACCGATGCTGCGCGATCTCGATGCCTTGCAGGCCGCCGCTGCTCCCGGCGCCATCGCCATCGACAGCACCCCGCCGCCGGCGCAGTTGCCGCGCCTGCCGCCCGAGCCGGCGCCGCCGGTGCCGCCGGCGCGCGTGCCGCAGCGGCGCGTGCTGCCGGAGTGGTGGGTGTACAGCTTCACCCAGCTCGCCAATGCCGATGCCGGCAGCGACCCGATGGCCAGCGCCACCGTGCCCAGCAGCGGCGGCAGCGACGAACCCGCCGCCAGCGAGCCGGTCAGCGCCGCGGTGGAAGTGGACATGGTCGACCGTCGCTTCGTCGGCAACCGCTTCGGCGTGGCCATGCACGACGTGTTCGAGCGCTGCGACTTCGCCGCCTGGCGCGACTGGCACCCGGGGCAGCCGGCGCCAGCGGGGCAGGCCACCGCCATCGTCGAAGCGCTGCAACGCGGCGGCTATGCCGAGGACGAACTGGAAGACGGCACCGCCATGCTCACCGCCCTGGTCGGCAACACCCTCACCGTGGCGTTACCCGAAGGTACCTGCCTGGCTGCGGTGCCGGAAGAGCAGCGGCGCAACGAAATGGAATTCCACTTCGCCATGCGCCCGACGCGCGTGGACGCATTGCTGGCGCTGCTGCACCGCTTCGGCGTGGCCGGCGAGCGCCAGGCGTTCGGCGCGCGGCAGCGCCTGGAGGGACTGATGACCGGCCTGATCGACCTCACCTACCAGCACGACGGCCGCTGGTACGTGCTCGACTACAAGTCCAACCGCCTGCCGGGCTACGACCCCGACGCCCTGGCGCGGGCGATGGCGCACAGCGAATACACCTTGCAGGCGCTGATCTACACCGTGGCGCTGCACCGCTGGCTGCGCTTCCGCCTGGGCGGTGCCTACGACTACGCCCGCGACTTCGGCGGCGTGCGCTACCTGTTCTGCCGCGGCCTGGACGCCGCCCGCGACCCGTCGCCGGGCGTGCACGCCTGGCGCTTCGACCCGGACCTGATCGAAGGCGTCGACGCCCTCTTCGCCGGCGCTCCGCTTGAGCCCCTCTCCCCCCGGCGACCGCAGGAAGTCCCCGTGGGAGAGAGGGGTTGGGGTGAGGGTACGTCCGCCCACGGAGCCCCCACCCCGTGAGCCAATCCAACCTCCTCGCCACCCTCTACCGCACCGGCACCTTGCGCACGCTGGACCACGCCTTCGCGCACAGCCTGAGCCGCCTCGACCCGAACACCCCCGACCTGGTCCTGGCCGGCGCCGCCCTGGCCTCGCTGGCAGTGGCCAGCGGCCACGCCGGCCTCGACCCGGCACGCGCCAGCCTCCTGCTCGACAGCCGCGACGGCGCTGCCCCCACGCTGCCCACCGCAGACGACTGGACCCGCGCCCTGGCCGCCTCGCGCTGGGTCGCACAACCTGCTGCCGAAGACCCGGCCAGCCCCGACTGCCCACTCGTACTCGAACACGGCCTGCTCTACCTGCGCCGCTACCGCGAATACGAACGACGCCTGGCCCTGGGCCTGCGCCGCCTCGCCGCACAGCCGCTGCCGCATAGCGACCTCGCCGCCCTCGCACCCCTGTTCGCCCAGCTCTTCCCTCTCCCCCCGGGAGAGGGTGCCCGCAGGGCGGGTGAGGGTACGACTGCTAACGATCCATCCGACCGCCAAGCCCAAGCCGCCGCCCTCGCCCTGCGCCGCGCCCTGCTGCTGGTCACCGGCGGCCCCGGCACCGGCAAGACCACCACCATCGCCCGCCTGCTGCTGCTGCGCCTCGCCCAGGCCCGCGCCGCCGGCCTGCCGCCGCCGCGCATCGCCCTGGCTGCGCCCACCGGCCGCGCCGCCGAGCGCATGGCCGAGAGCCTGCGCGCCGCGGTGGCGCGCGCACTCGCCGACGGCGTCGACCCGACCCTGGCCGAGGCCCTGCCGGCCGGCGCCAGCACCCTGCATCGCCTGCTCGGCGTCATTCCCGACCTGCCGCGCTTCCGACACGACGCCGACAACCCGCTGCCGTTCGACCTGATCGTGATCGACGAAGCGTCCATGGTCGACCTGCCGCTGATGTGCAAGCTGGTCGAAGCCGTGGCCGACGGCGCGCAACTGATCCTGCTCGGCGACGCCGACCAGTTGCCCTCGGTGGAAGCCGGCGACGTGCTTGCCGCGATCCTGCAGGCCGCCGGCCCCGGCGACGCGCTGCAGCCCGACGACGCCAAGGCGCTGCAGCCGCTGCTCGGCCACAGCGCGGTCGCGCACGACCATGGCGGCCTGGCCGGGCACCGCGTGCACCTGCTGCGCGGTTACCGCCAGGCCCAGGACTTCGCCCTGGCGCCGCTGGCCGACGCCGTGCGCAGCGGCGATGCCGACGGCGCCCTGCGCCTGCTGCGCGACGGCCAGCTCGCCGGCGTGCACTTCCATGACGGCGTCGACGACGCGCTCGCCGCCGGCGGCGACGCCCTGCTCGCGCACTGGCGCGCCCTCGGCGACACCGACGATCCGGCGCAAGCCCTGCGCGCCGCCGCGCGCCTGCGCCTGCTCACCGCCGTGCGCGCCGGTCCGCAGGGCGCGCGCGGACTCAACGCGCGCATCGAACAACTGCTGGCCGAGACCGCCAGCGGCGCGCGCCGCCTCGGCGCCGCCGCGCCCTGGTTCCACGGCCGCCTGCTGCTCATCACCGAGAACAGCTACCGCCACGGCCTGTTCAACGGCGACGTCGGCATCTGCCTGAAGGACGCACAGGGCACCCTGGTCGCCTGGTTCGACGGCGCCGGCGACGGCCAAGTCCGCGGCTTCCACCCGGCCGCACTGCCCGCGCACGAAAGCGCCTTCGCCATGACCGTGCACAAGGCCCAGGGCAGCGAATTCGAGGAAGTCTGGCTGCAGTTGCCGGCCCGCGACGCCCGCGTGCTCAGCCGCGAACTGGTCTACACCGGCATCACCCGCGCCCGCCGCGCGCTGCACATCGCCGCCAGCGAACCGGTGCTGCGCGCCGCGCTCGCCCGGCACGCGGCGCGGATCTCGGGGTTGGCGTGGCGGTTGGGTGGGGCGCAGCAGCCACAGTCGCAGCCGATGCGGCCTGCAGCCGATATCCTTCCCGCACCCTCCGGCACGCCGATCCAGGGCGCGCTGTTTTGACGAACCGCATCAGGAGCCGGCATGCGTAGCGACGACAAGGACGCCCCCACCTCGGAATTGATCCTGTATCGCAGCGAGGATGCGCAGACGCGGATCCAGGTGCGGCTGGAAGGCGAGTCGGTGTGGTTGACGCAGGCGCAGATCGCGGAGCTGTATCAGACGACCCCGCAGAACGTCACCCAGCACCTCAGAACGATCTACGAGGAGGGCGAACTGCGTGAAGAGGCAACATGTAAGGATTACTTACAAGTTCGCCAGGAGGGGACGCGTGAGGTACGCCGGAACCTCAGGCACTACAACCTCGACGCCATCCTCGCCGTCGGCTACCGGGTCCGCTCCGCGCGCGGCACCCAGTTCCGCCAGTGGGCGACGGCGCGGCTGTCCGAGTACCTGGTCAAGGGCTTCGCGCTGGACGACGAGCGGCTCAAGCGCGGGCCTGACGATGGCTATTTCGAAGAACTGCTGGGCCGCATCCGCGACATCCGCTCGTCGGAGAAGCTGTTCTGGCGCAAGGTGCTGGACATCTACGCCACCAGCGTGGATTACGACCCGTCGGCCGAGGCCAGCCAGCGTTTCTTCGCCACCGTGCAGAACAAGATGCACTGGGCAGCCCATGGCCACACCGCCGCCGAACTGCTCATGGAGCGCGCCGATGCCAGCAAGCCGCACAGCGGCATGACCAACTGGGTGGGCGCCGCGCCGCGCGCGTCCGATGCGGTCGTCGCCAAGAGCTACTTGAATGCGGAGGAACTGGAGGCACTGAACCGCATCGTCACCGCCTACCTGGAGTTCGCCGAGCTGCAGGCCATGAACCGCAGGCCGATGACCATGGACGCTTGGATCGCCAAGCTGGACGATTTCCTGCGCCTGAGCGACCGCGAGGTGTTGACGCATGCCGGCCGCATCGGCCGCGAACAGGCGCTGGAATTTTCCAAGGTCGAGTTCGCTCGTTACAGACAGCGCACGTTGGAAGAACCGTCGCCGGTAGAGCGCGATTTCGAAGAGGCAACGCGCAAGCTGAAAGCGCTCGAGAGCGATAAGCGCCGATCCACGCGGACCAAGGGTCCCACTGGCGAGTAAGCGAAGCGGCGTCCCGGGAACCGGCGAACTGCCGGGCCCGCAGCAACCTTCCGATGCGCGCAGGCCAGGCGAGCCCGGGGTCCGGGCTCGACGTCGCAGGACTACTTGGCCGGAACCCGCTGGTACTCGTCGCTGCCGGTGTTGAGGTGCCCATCGGCCTCGTCGATGGCGAAGTTCACCGTCTCGCCGTCGTTGGTCACCTGCAGCACGCCGTCCTTGTAGATGGCCGGGTAGCTCTCGGTCTTGGGCTTGCGGGTGAAGAAGCGCGGGGTGGTGTTGCGCACCATGAACGACTCCCCGTTGCGCTCGATGTCGATCGTGTCGTCCTTCGACTCCACGTTGACCCAGTGGCCGACGAACTTCTCGCCCTCCACCCGGGCGCAGCCGGTCACCAGCATCGCCGCGGCCAGCGCCGCCCCCATCCACTTCGTCATGTCCCCGCCTCCGGTGTTGGAATCGGGGCGAGGATGCGATGGGTTGGATGTATGGGAGGTCAAGAATGGGGAGGAGTTCCCCATCGTGCGCAGGCTCGCCCCAATCCGCCGCCGCGTCGCGTTATTGGCGTGCTTCCAACACTTGAGCAGAGGGGCCTTGCGCAACGCCGTAACGGATTGCGTCGTATGACGGGCGCCGTTATGGTCGCTGGATGAGGTCGCCATCGCCGACCCACCAATTCAGGCATCCTGTCATGGCCTCCTTGCCCAACATCCATCCTGGCGACGTGCTGCGCGACGAGTTCCTCGTCCCGCTGGGCATTAGTCAGAACGCACTTGCCCGCGTCACCGGCGTGCCGCCGCGCCGGATCAACGAAATCGTGCTGGGCAAGCGAGGCATCACCGCCGACACCGCCGTGCGCCTGGCTGCGGCGTTGGGCACGACCGAACGCTTTTGGCTGAGTCTGCAGGCGGACTACGAACTGGAAGAGGCGCGTCGCTTGCTTGGTGACTTTCCGGAGCGGATCAAGCGGCTGGTACCAACGGGTTTTTCCGTTACCAACGTGGAGTCTGTCACCCTGGCGCGCGCCAATCTCTCCGAACTGGCCGACCAGGCGAAGGCCGGCGCCGAGAAGATCATCACCAAGAACGGCGAGAGCTACGTCGCGCTGATCGACGCCGACCGGCTGGACTACTACCACCGGCTCGAGCGCGAGCGCATCCATCTGCTGTTGCTCGACGATGCGAAGCGCAGCTTGGCCGACGTCGCCGCCTGCCGCACGGTCGATGCCGATGGCGCAATCGATCAACTGCAGCAGCGGCGCGCGGCGATCAAGACACCCGATGGGGTTAGCCCAGGCAAGCGCGCGACCAAGAAGTTGGGTTGACCATTGCATCGCGTCGAACTGACGGAGAGCTTCATCGCGTGCCTCGACGCGATCGAAGCGTTTCTGCTGGACGCTGATGCTGCTGCGGCCTTCGATGACCTGCTCGCCGAATCGCGGGCGGCCGTGATCCCGAACCTGCGGCGTTTCCCGCGCATCGGCCGGCCCTACCTGGACACTCCGCCGCAATCAGCCGAGGCGCTGGCGCAACTGGCCGCATTGCCGGCGGGAGCGCCGGATGCGTTGAGCATCCACCAGCACGGCGACTACGTGATGCTGTACACGGTGACGGAGGCATCCACCACCGTGTATCTGCTCTCCATCCGCCACGACCGGCAGCTTTCGTTCGATTTCGCTGGGCTGTGGAGCCGAGGGTGAAGATGCAATTATTGAACTCCCACCCCGATTTCCGAACACGTCCTCAACCAGATAGTTGCCCCTTCAGAAAACGTGGGGATACCTCAGGCTCTGATCCCTGTTAAAATAAGTTAATTATTTTATCTCTCAGTTCATCAAATTCATTTGAGAAATGATGAGAAATTACGCTGCAAATTCTATCCATGCACTGATCCTTAGGCAATCCTACGTGCGTGGATATTTCATAAAATTCTTTATGCTTTCCAGCTTGTAGCGCATATTCCATGATTTCAGGTATTTCTCCCTCTTCAGTGTTCAGCGCGATGGCGACTGCGGCTGGAATATCTTTACACTTTTGAATCATCCATGACTCTGGCCATATAGCCCCGGGCAAGTAAGATATATGTTCGCCGAACCATTTAGAGATGGTCTGAATTTTAGTTTCAGCCATCTTGGCGGCGTGATTTAAATTGTCCTTCTCTTTCATGCGTTGATCGCCATCAAATATTGCAATTACCGGCGTGGCTTCCTTTCTTAGATATGATGCCGCGAGTTGGCGCGAAAGGGCTGAGGCGGAACCTATTACACAGATCTCAATTCGTGATCGTATGTTGGCAGGTAGGATTGCTTGTACTATTGATCGTGCAATTTCATCTTCCGCAAAAATGATGGCGCCAGGGGGCGTTTTGTTCCCCATTTTGGAGAACGCAAATTCGGCCGACATTCCTGACGTAACCTTGGTTTTTCCGGAGACTGATTCAACAAAAAATCGTGCGTCGTCCGGCAACGATTCAAATATCTCTTTGGAATGAGTTGTGCATAACACCTGTGTCTTTGTTTCTTTGCACACTTCTTTGAGCTTATTCATAAAAAGTTTTTGGGCACGAGCGTGTAGTCCAAGTTCTATTTCATCCATTACTAAAAGCGCGCCTTCTCCTGCCGAGTACATGTTTGAAAATATTTCGAAAAGCGCATTCTCACCAGCTCCCATGTTGAAGCCAGAATAAGTAACGCCGTTGCATTGAACAATTGGGAGGCTATATTTCGTATGTTCCAAATACCTGAACTGATCATAATTTTTTCCAAGGACATAGCCTACCGCATCTTTGACTTTAGATTCCCACCCTTTTTGAGGAACGTCTTTGAATGACCTTGAATATGATCTGGATTGACTGCGCTCGCTATGAGGGACTATTCTTTCAATTCCAAGAAAAACGACGTTTCTAAATACCCTGTCGGAATAATTATTCCATTTTCCACCTTTGGCTTTCCATCTTTTCTGCCAAGCTAAGCCTTTACCCTCTGGAAGATGAGGTGTGGGCTTCCACTTGTCATAAGCTATCTGATATCGGATGTCTACGCCTTGTGGAGCAATTTCATTTACATGTTGAACAAAAAAATCAGAAAAAGTGTAATAGGTTGTTTTCCGACGAGGCGGCTTAAAGCCTTTGCTGCGGTTATGATATGCGCAACACGCCATTGCTAGGATTGTTGACTTCCCTGCACCATTCACTCCGGCGATTGCTGTTATGGGGTAATCAAAGTTAAGGTCTAACGAGCTTATTCCGCGAAGTTTTCCTGCTTGCAGGTATATTTTTCGTAGAAGTGCCTTGCTGAGATCATTTGCAAACCATGACCTAAGTTCTTTGTCTGTTTGGCTTTCTCGATATTTCATTTATCACGCCATTGAAAATTATGTTTAAAAAGATTCGATAAAATTGTATTTTTGGAAGATTTCAAAAAGTAGATTTTACATTTAGCATGAAATCACTTTGCGAAAGTTTGTTGAATCCACTTTTGAATTCGCCCAAATTTTTGTTTTACAAAAGAGCGGTGGTCCAGTTTCATCTAAGCGGATCCTCTGCATTTTGGAAATTCATTACAATCAAGAAAGCCCTTGCCTGTACGCCTATTGATTCGACGTACCATTGCGCTTCCCCATCGGTGGCATATAGGCGCAGTTGGATTGGCGGTAACCCCCATCTTCACAAGATCGGGTTCTATCTGTGATTTGGCATAGCTTTGCGCAGCGCTAACGCGTTGCGTTGCCTGGATCATTCTCAGGAGATTCTCTGCGCCGATCAGTTCAAGAAGCTTTCCTTGTGCAAACTGGGTGGCATCTGATGTAAAGCTACCAACACAAACAATCTTCACCGCATCGGCCTGGTGATGTGCCAGCAATCCATACATCTCGCGCACGACGCAGACGCCGACCTGCTGCCGCTTCCATTGCTTGCATTGCACTATCGTGCGGCGGCCGTCCTTGCGCAGGATTAGGTCGATGCCGCCGTCGGCGCCGCCGAGGCCGGTTTCTTCTACCGCGTAGCCCTGGCGGTGGAAGGCTTCGCCGACCAGGCGTTCGAACTGGTGCCAGCCGCCGGCGGCCAGACTTTCCAGGGTCGTGCGGGTGTCCAGCAGGCGGCGGCGGTGCCGCGCCTTGAGGAATGAGGCGAGCGCTGCGATCCAGCAGAGCAGCAGCAGGATCCACGCCAGGGGCGCGAATGCGCCTTGCGCTTGCTGGGCGATGGCCTGCGACAGCGCGCCGTCGTGGCGGGAGAACCACCAGGGGATGCCGTCGCGCACGGCGAGGAAGCCGGCGATGCCGGCCATGATTCCCACTGGCCACGGCAGTGCCGCCAGCGCGTCGAATCCGGTTTTCCCCTGTCTGCGTCCCATGCGACCCCCGTCCCCGGATCGACCATAGACCTGTGTGCGGCAGATGTCTGTACTGTTAACTGTGTCGTCTACAAAACGAGACGCGATTTGCATTTAAGGCTGGGTGGCGGCGTCGCGATCGGTAGCCGGATCGCCTGTGCCGATCGGCGAAGCGACGTGTGCGGCAGTGTTCTCGGACGCGCCTGTCCGCCGCCCGTCGCCGCCTTCCGTGGCGCCGAGACGTCCATGTTAGTGTCGCGCTGCCGATGGTCCGGCGCAGCGTTGGGGCAGGGAATGAATAGCGAGCCGACGCGCCGCCAACTGGCGCCACCACGCACCACGCCGGTCGTGCGTTTGGCGTGGTGGCTGCTCTGGCTGGCCCTTGCCCTGAGCGCCACCGAGTTCGTGCATTCGGTCTATCTGAAGTACGCCTCGCTGCAGTCGCCGGCCTATGCGATGTTCCTGACCCGGCGCGGCTGGCTGTGGTGCCATTTCGGTGGCGGGGCGGTCGGTCTGTTGCTGGGGGCGCTGCAGTTCGCGACGCAGCGGTGGCGGCGCTGGCCGCGGTTGCATCGTTGGGTGGGGCGGGCGTATTTCGCGGGGATGGTGGTGGCGATGGTCGGGGCGGTCGGGCTGATCGCGACCTCGCCGGCGCCGTTTGCGATCCGGGTGGCGTTCGCGGCGACGGCGCTGGCGTGGCTGGTGACCGGGTCGGTCGGACTGATGGCGATCCGGCGCGGGCAGGTGCTGCGGCACCAGCGCTGGATGGTGCGGGCCTATCTGACGACGCTGGCGCCGGTGGTGTTCCGGGTGTCGTTGCCGTCGGCGATCGGTCTGGGCATGACGCCGTCGCCGGGCTTGATCGCGCTGTTGCTGTGGGCCAGTTGGGTGGTGCCGCTGTCGGTGTATGGCGTGGGCCGCGCGCTCGCCGATGCGCGGGGCCGACGAAAGCAGGTGTCGATGTCGCCGCGTGGTGCCGATCTGGGCGCGGGATGATGTCAGGCGTTCGGGAATGTGTGGCGGCGTGCGAATGCCGCTGCGGCATCGCCACGCTGCTCTGCCGTCAGCCCGCTACCTGAGCCCGTTGTCGGCAACGTCCGCTTGCCCACGGTCGCGTCGCTGCGTACAACGCGCGGTCGTCCTCGTCGCCGATCGGCGACGGCCTCGCACAGCAGGCCGTGTCCGCACCGCACGGAAAAACGCTGCCACGCCTGCGCCCAGGCGTGGCAGCCAGCGGGACGGACGATCGCAGGCGCCGGGGGAGGGAGTGCGCCTGCGTTGTCGTCCGCCGCGACCTCAGCGAAGTGTGTCGAACAGTTGCTGGCGTACGGCCACGGCGCAGGCGTCTTCGGTCGCCAGGTGCTCCAGCGCGCTGTTGTCGCTGGGCTTGCCGGTGCCCAGGTCGAGTACGGTCGCCTGGTGGCTGCCGCGGGCCTTGAACGCGGCGATGGCGGTGGTGGCGTTCTTCAGCGGCACGGTGGCGTCGTTGTCCGAGCCGCACAGCAGGGTCGGGGTGCGCGGCGCCCAGTCGAGCAGGTCGTTGCGCTCCAGGTCGCGCAGGAACGGGTCGTTGGCGTTGCTGGCGAAGTCCTTGTAGAAGCCCGGCTGGAAGTACTGGCGGATCTTGTCCACGCCCGGCAGGGTGTCGCCGAGCACCAGGTCGGTCAGGCTCTGGTTGCCGGGGAACAGCTTCTCCACCTTCTTCGCCCACGGATCCTGGAACACCTGCGACGGGTCGAGGTAGAGGTTCTTGTAGGTGTGCTGCATGCCGACGATGGCGTAGCTGGCCAGCACGATGCCGAAGGTGTTCTCGCCCACGGCGTTGCGGCCGCTCCAGCTGTCGCGGAACGTCTGGCTGAGCGCATACGGGCCGGAGATCGGTGCGCTGGCGACCAGGTTGAATTCGTTGGACAGGTGCGCTTCGATCTCGCGCTGGGTGGCCATGGCGGCATGCCCGCCCTGCGAGAAGCCGGTCAGCATGACCTTGCCCGACAGCGGGGTGTTGAGGCGCTGCAGCACCTGGCGCGCGGCGCGCATCGCATCGATGGTGGCACTGGCCTCGGACGCGGCGTGCAGGTAGGGGTGGAACGCGTAGGTGGACTGGCCGATGCCGAGGTAGTCGCTGCTCACCACCACGTAGCCCTGGGTGGCGAGGTGGGTGACCATGGTGTCGTCGCCCTTGTCGTCGCGGATCTCCTTGGCCTGCTCGGCGCGGCGTTGCGACTCGGTGCCCTGGCTGTAGCTCACCAGCGGGAACGGACCGGGGCACTGGCTGCCGCCCGGCACCAGCAGCGCGGCCGACGCCGTGGTGGGTTCGCCATCGACGCCGATGGTGGCGTAGGTGAACTCGGCCACGCGTACGTCGCACTTGGCCTGGTCAGGGGATTGGTCGTTGGCCAGCAGCGTGGCGATCGCCTGACGGGTGTAGCTGGTCAGGACACTGCTCTTGAGCACGGTGCCACGCGCCGGTGCCGCCGTGGCGGCGATGGGCAACAACGCGCCCGCGATGCCGATGAGGGAAAGTGCGCGCAGCGCCAGCCGATTCCGCTGTGTGGCCATGGAAACATCCTCGTGTCGAATCCCGGTCGCCCGGGGGGTGGGGGAGGGCGCAAACGCTACTATGTCGTCCGCATTATTTTTGCGACACGCCGAGATAATATTTAGCTGCGGTATTGATTCGCATCGCGCCTGACGGAATTTCACGACACATCGCGTTGGATAATGCCGAGATCCGTCGATGCTGCGGCGTGCGCTGCGCCACAGTGGCGCCGAGGAAAGGATGAAAGATCCGCATGGTTTCGCGCGAATCCAGCCGAACTCCGCTGTTTCGGCTGGCTGCGTGCACGTCACAGGAATTTGTCTACGTTTCTGAAGCGGACTTTTCAGAAGTCAATAATCTTGATTTCAAGATAATCGGAGGTTGGCGATAGATAATCGCGCCAGATGATCCGGATATTGTCCGCCGCCACGAAACGCGTGGGCGGCGCAAGGACAGGAGCAGGACATCATCGACGTCGTGCGCGTCACGGCGTGTCTTGTCTGTCGCCGTGCGCGGTCGCGATGGAATTCGCACTGCGGCATAAAAAAGCCGGCGGACCTTGCGGGCCGCCGGCTGCGATCGACGTTGCTGGCCCGCGCGCGAGCCAGCGGAACGGGGTCAGCGCACCTGGTACAGCACGGTGGCGCCGGGCTTGGGTTCGAACGCGGGCACCGTTTGCTGCTTCAGCGCGGTGCCCTTGGCATCCCACACCAGGGTGTCGGACGGATACTCGTCCTTGCGGGTCATCGCATCGATCTGCTTGACGATCACGCTCGCGCCGGCGGGAACCTCGGGGTTCCAGGCGAACACGCCGAGCCTGCCGTAGAACACGGCCGGGGCGGTGGCGTCCAGGCGACGGTCGGGGCACATCACCAGGCCGCGATCGAGCATCACCCGCAGCGCGCCCACCGGCACGGCCTTCACCGCCGGCGATGTGCGGTCGGTGCTATGGCCCGGGCAGACGTTGGCCGAGCGGGTCAGCATGTCCTCGACCACCTGCCGGTCGGACTGGGCCAGCGCGGGCAGCGCGACGGCGGCGAGGGCGAGCGTTGCGAGAGGGAATTTCCAGGGCATGTCGAGACTCCTTCAATGGAGGAAAGACGCCGGGTTTTGCGGGACCTGCAAATCGGGGGGCAGGCGGCCGCGGCGGCGCGGGCCGACTCTAGCAACGGTGCCGGCGGCGAATGCAAAGCGGGCGTGAGGGCGCTGGCTGGGCAGCCGCTTCGGGCGTCGGGCGCTGCGCCGCGTTCGCTCCGCGTTGCCGCAGGGTCGCGGATGGAACCGCTCCGACGGTAGCGGCGCCGCTCGCTGTGTTGTCCAGCATGCCGCCAGCGCGGAAAGCGGGCAATCGCGTGGCAAGGGATTCAGTCCGATCGCAATGGAACCCCGCATGTGCCGATGGCTTCACTCGTCGCGGCTGAAGCCGCTCCCACAGGTGCGGCGCCCGCCTCGCTGGAGGATCACGGTGGGAGGGACTTCAGTCCCCACGCATTGCGCCATCCGACAGCACACCACTCCACGCGTCGCGGCTGCATGACAGTTGACTCCCACAGGTGCGGCGCCCGCCTCGTCGGAGGATTACGGTGGGAGGGACTTCAGTCCCGACCGCAGGGATGTCGGATCGGCCGACGGCTTCGCTCGTCGCGGCTGAAGCCATTCCGCAGGGATGAAGCCTGCGTCTCCAACGAATGCTGACCACCGCGCTGAAGGCTCGCCGCTCCTTGTGGGAGGGACTTCAGTCCCGACTGCAGCGAGGGTGGACGCACCGATCGCCCGCTCACAGCAACTCAGCGATACGGCCCCGGCCCGCGCCAGACCAGTTCGCCCTGGTGGTAGACCTGCAGCATGGTGATGACCTGGCGGGCGTCGCCGATGCTCTTCAGCTCCGGCGAGTCCGGCGGCAGGGCGCGGCACTTGCCGGAGCCGCGGGTCAGGGCGATTTCCAGCGGGCAGACCATGCGGTACTCGGTGCCGGGCAGCAGGATGAACATCTCTTTCATGCCCTGCTGCTGCCAGGTGCGCAGCTGGCTCTCGCTGCCCAGGTCGTAATAGACCAGGTAGCCGCCGACTTCGAGGCTGGGCTGGGCCGCGTCCATGTCGTGGCGGTTGCCGCGGCTGCCGGGGCCGGCGGCCAGGCCGCTGTTGTCCGGCGCGGTGTCGGTGTCGAGCGCGCCGGGCGGGCGCCCGGTCCAGGTCTGCGGACGGCGCTCGGTCGGCGGCGGCGGATTGCTGTCGGCGGTCTGCGCCGGACTCGGCGCCGGGGCGTCCGCGGGCGGGGTGGGCGCCGGCGGTGCCGGACGCGGTTGCGGCACCGGGGCGGGCGTGGGCGTGTCCGCCGCTTTCGGGGTGTCGACGCGATCGGGCGGCGGCACCGGGTCGTCGGACTGGGCGACCAGGGTGGATTGCACGGTGGTGGTGGCGCGCGTGCGCTTGGGCGCGGCGGACGCCGGCGGCGGGCTGGGCTTGGGCGGCAGCGGCTTCGCCGGCTTGTCGCTGTCGCCGAGGAAGTCCACGCGGATCCGGCTGCCGCCGGCCGCGCCCTGCGGCGTGGACATGGTGGGCTTGGCCGCGTACAGCAGGGCGAGCGCCATCAGCACGTGCAGCAGCGCGCTGAGCAGCCAGGCGATCCAGCGCTGCCAGCGTTCGCTGCGGGTCTCGGCGGCGACGGGCGCGCGGTGCGACGCGCGGCTCATGCCGTCGCGGCGGCGTCGGGGAGGCCAGCCTTCATGCGGTTCCGGGGAGGGGGCGAACGTGGGAGGCCGCCATCGTACCGCTTGCGCCGGCAACGGCCATGGCAGCCGATGCGATGGCCGGCACCGGCCGACACCTGGCGTTCACGCGCTGGGTTGCCGGCCGACCACCGTCGCCGGCCGGCGGGACGAACCGAAGCGGCACGGCCGCCGCCGTGCGCGTGGATCAGACGTAGGCGCCGACCTTGAACACTTCCACCGCCTGGGTGAGCTGCGCCGACTGCTCCTCCAGCGAGCGCGCGGCGGTGCTGGCTTCTTCCACCAGCGCCACGTTCTGCTGGGTGGTCTCGTCCATGCGCGCGATGGTCTGGTTGACCTGGGCGATGCCGTTGGCCTGCTCGTGCGAGGCGGCGGAGATCTGGCCCATCAGGTCGGTGACGTGCTGCACGCTGGCTACGACCTGGTCCATGGTGGCGCCGGCCTGGTGCACCAGCGTGGCGCCGTGGGCGACGCGCTGTACCGAGTCGTCGATCAGGGTCTTGATCTCCTTGGCGGCGCCGGCCGAACGATGCGCGAGCGTGCCGACCTCCGCGGCCACCACCGCGAAGCCCTTGCCCTGTTCGCCGGCGCGTGCGGCTTCCACCGCGGCGTTGAGGGCGAGGATGTTGGTCTGGAAGGCGATGCCGTCGATCACCGCGATGATGTCGGCGATGCGCCTGGAGGCCGCCTGGATGCCGTCCATGGTCGCCACCACCTGGCCCACCACGTCGCGGCCTTCGCTGGCCACGCCGGCCGCGCCCAGCGCCAGCTGGTTGGCGCGCTGGGCGTGCTCGGCGTTCTGCTTCACCGTGGAGGTCAGTTCCTCCATCGAGGCGGCGGTCTCTTCCAGGCTGGCCGCCTGCTGCTCGCTGCGCTTGGCCAGTTCCTGGTTGCCGCTGGCGATGTCCTCGGCGGCGAAGCCGATGCTGTTGGTGGTGCGCTGGATGTGCGCGACGATGTCGGTGAGGCGGTGCACGGTGCTGTTGGCGTCGTCGCGCATGGCGGCGAACACGCCGTGGAAGTTGCCGCTCATGCGCACGGTGAGGTCGCCGTCGGCGATGCAGCGCAGCAGCGCGGAGAGCTTGGCCAGGTTGGCGTCGGCGGTGGCCATCATGGTGTCGAGGTTCTCGACCATGGTGCGGAAGGCGTGCTCGAACTTCTCCGGCTGGCCGCGGTGGGCGAAGTTGCCGGCGCAGGCGGCTTCGGCCAGGGTCTGGATCTGCACGTTGATCGCGTGCAGGTTCTGCTTGACCTGCTGCATCGCCGCGGTGATCGCGGCCTTCTCGCCGGGGTAGTGGGCGATGTCCTGGCTAAGGTCGCCGATGGCGTAGCGGCCCATCACCTCGGTGATGCGCAGCTGGGTCTGCACGTGCGCATCCACCAGGGCATTGGTGTCGGCGACCATGCGCCCGTACTCGCCGGGAAAGCGCTGCGCATCCATGCGATAGCTGATGGCGCCGGCGTCGTGGCGCGCGGCCATCTCGCGCTGCGCGGAAATCACCTCGTGCAGGCGCCGCTGCATCTGCTGCATGGCGCGCAGCAACTGCCCGGCCTCGTCGCGGGTGGTGACGGTGTCCGGGCTGCTCAGGTCGCCGGCGCCGATGCGCTCGGCCAGGCCCAGCGCCTGCCGCAGCGGCCGCACCACGCGGCGGGTCAGCAGCAGGGCGATCAGCGTGCCCAGCAGCAGCGCCAGCACGGTGCAGCCGACCATCAGCAGGGCGAAGCCGCGCGCAGTGGCCATCGCTTCCTTGGCGGCCTGGCGGTTCTTGGCTTCCTGCAGGTCGATGAAGGCGTTGATGCTGGCCAGCCAGTCGACGAAGGCCGGGCGCGCTTGCTGCAGCAGCAGCGCCTGCGCCTGCACGGTGTCGCCGGCATCGCGCAGCTGCCGCACCTGCGCGATCAGCGGCATGGTGCGCGCTTCGATGCCCTGGATGCGCTGCAGGATGGTTTTCTCCTGGGCGTCGCTGGAGACGGCGAGCAAGGCATCGAGCGGCTGCGCGGCGCGCGCGTAGTCGCCGGCCAGCTTGTCGATGGTCTGCTCGGTCGCCTTGCGGCTGGCCGCATCGTCCAGCAGCACCACGTCGCGCAGGGCGATGGCGCGGTCGTGCACGCTGCCGCGGAAGTTGATCGCGTAGCGCTGCTTGACGCTGTTGACCTCGTTGATCGCGGTCAGCCGCCGGTCGATGCTGTGCACGCGCTGGATGCCGACCACGGTGAGCAGGACCATCAGCACGATGAGGGTAAGGAAGCCGAGTGCGAGGCGCTGGCCGATGCGCAGATTCGAGAGGACGTGCATGGGATCGGGGGACTGAGGGAAGGAAAGAGGGATCGACGGTGGGTGACGGCGGACGGGCAGGCAGGTTGCCTGCGCCTGCGTGACGCGCGCATGGCGCGGGTCCCCCGGGCCGGCGCATGGATAGCGGCGATGGCCTGTCGAACTGAAGGGATCGGGCCCTGGGGGCAGCTGCGCAGTGTGGGGAACGTGACGCGATGCCGGTCTGCAGCGGCGATGGCCGCTGGCCTGGTCAGGCGGCGCGTGGCGTGCGGTGACCGGCACGGCCGCAGCGCGCCGCGCCGCCGCCGTCGCCGCGCAGGCGCAGCATGGCCCCGCCCGCGGCCGGTGCCAAGCTCCGCGCATGGCCCGTGGCAGCGACCCGATCCGCGCACCGGCGAGCTTGCTGCGTCCGGCTTCGCCGCCGGACGCGTCCTGGGGGTTCCTGCCGCTGCCCGCGGCGGCGAGCGCCGCCCTGCCCACGCGCGGCCGGCCTGGTCAGCGTGGAGGGCCGGTTCGCCGGGCATCCGTTGCAGGCCACGCTGCCGCCGGATGGGCGAGGTGGCCACCGGGTGCGGGGGCAGGAGGCGGTGCGCGCGGCCGCCGTCGTCGGCACCACGGTGGCCCTGGAGATCGCGCCGGTGGCGGTGGAACCGGAACCGGTGCTGCCCGACGACCTGGCCCGCGCGCTGTCCGCGCATCCGCCCGCGCGCGCCGCCCGGGACACGCCGCCCGCGGTGCCGCGTCGCCGCCGGATCTTCTGGATCGGCTCGGGCAAGCAGGCGCAGACGCCGGGCGTGCGCATCGCCAGCACCTGCGCCCTGCCCGCCGCGGGCAAGCGCCGCGGGAAAGCGCTGGGTCTGCTGCTTCGATCGCGCGGGCGTGTACAGCAAGGCCTTCGCCGCGCCGCAAGCGCAATGCGCACGATGGCGCGCGCGCCTGTGCCGGACAGGGCCGCCATCGCGACAGGATCCTCGCAAGCGCCTGCCTATACTCCGTGACGTCCATCCATGAGGCCCACTGAATGAGTGCATCCACCTCTTCGTCCGCCGCCGCCGCACCGGGCAGCCTGCGCCGCTCGGTGTCCAACACGCTCAAGGGCTCGGCCGGCAACCTGGTGGAGTGGTACGACGTCTACGTCTACTCGGTGTTCGCCACCTACTTCGAATCGCAGTTCTTCTCCAAGGAGGACAAGAACGCCACCCTCTACGTGTGGGCGATCTTCGCGGTGACCTTCCTGATGCGCCCGATCGGCGCCTGGTACTTCGGCCGCTTCGCCGACCGCTACGGCCGCCGCCTGGCGCTGACCGTGTCGGTGTCGGTGATGGCGGCCTGTTCGTTCCTGATCGCGGTGACGCCCACCGTGGCCAGCATCGGCGGCGCCGCGGCGGTGGTGCTGCTGCTGGCGCGCCTGCTGCAGGGTTTCGCCACCGGCGGCGAGTACGGCACCAGCGCCACCTACATGTCCGAGGCGGCGATCCCGGGGCGGCGCGGCTTCCTGTCCTCCTTCCACTACGTCACCCTGGTCGGCGGCCACGTGCTGGCGCAGGCGGTGCTGTTCGGGATGCTGCACTTCTTCGACAAGGGCCAGATTTCCGAATGGGGCTGGCGCGTGGCCTTCGGCCTGGGCGGCATCGGCGCGCTGGTGGTGTTCTGGCTGCGGCGCACGATGGACGAGTCGCTGACCTCCGAGTCCATCGCCGCGGCCAAGCAGGGCAAGGACAGGTCCTCCGGCTCGCTGCGCGAGCTGTTCGTGCACCAATGGCGCCCGCTGCTGCTGTGCTTCCTGATCACCGCCGGCGGCACCGTGGCGTTCTACACCTACTCGGTGACCGGGCCGAAGATGATCCAGACCGCCTTCGCCGGCGACGACGTCATGGCCGGCACCATCATCAACCTGGCCGCGCTGATCGTGCTGATGCTGATGCAGCCGATCGGCGGCTGGCTGTCGGACCTGATCGGGCGCAAGACCCTGCTGGTGTTCTTCGGCATCGGCGGCGTGCTCTACACCTGGTTCCTGGTGCTGGAGCTGCCCAGGCAGAGCGACTGGCTGAGCGCCTTCGCCATCCTCACCGCCGGCTTCGTCATCCTCACCGGCTACACCTCGATCAACGCGGTGGTGAAGGCCGAGCTGTTTCCCACCCACATCCGCGCGCTGGGCGTGGGTCTGGGCTATGCGCTGGCCAATTCGGCCTTCGGCGGCACCGCGCCGCTGCTGTACCAGGCCTCGCTGAAGACCGGCCACGTCACCACCTTCGTCTGGTACGCCACGGCGGTGATCGCGGTGTCGCTGGTGGTGTACATGTTCTTCCTGACCAACAAGGGGTCCAACTGGCTCGACCACGAGGACGAGATGCACGCGCGCCGGCGCTGACCGGCGCGGGCCCGCCTGGGCGATGGGCATGTGGCCAGGGCGCGGGGCAGGCGGACGCTGAACGCGCGCCCCGCGTCGGCCGGCTCGCCCCGCCGCGTCGGTGCCGCGCATGCGACGGCGGCGAGGCGACTCGGGTACCATGCAGCCCCCTCACGGGCGTTCCCCCATGGCCGATTCAGACAACAGCTCCACTCCCCCGGTGACCCAGGCGCAGGCCGAAGACGCAGTGCGCACCCTGCTGCGCTGGGCCGGCGAGGACCCTACCCGCGAGGGTCTGCTGGACACCCCGCGGCGCGTGGCCGAGGCCTATGGCGACTGGTTCAGCGGCTACCGCGCCGATCCGCGCGCCTACCTGCTGCGCACCTTCGAGGAAGTGGCCGGCTACGACGAGCTGATCGTGCTGCGCGACATCGAATACGAAAGCCATTGCGAACACCACATGGCGCCGATCATCGGCAAGGTCCACGTCGGCTACCTGCCGCGCGGCAAGGTGGTGGGCATCAGCAAGCTGGCGCGCGTGGTCGAGGCCTATGCGCGGCGCTTCCAGGTGCAGGAGAAGATGACCGCGCAGATCGCCCAGTGCATCCAGGACGTGCTGCAGCCGCTGGGCGTGGGCGTGGTGGTGGAAGGCGCGCACGAGTGCATGACCACCCGCGGCATCCACAAGCGCGGCGTCAGCATGGTCACCTCGAAGATGCTCGGCACCTTCCGCGAGGACGCGCGCACCCGCGCCGAGTTCCTGCGCTTCATCGAGCGCGTGCGCTGAGTCTGCGGATGCGGTGGCGGTCGGTTCCTGCATGAAGCCGCATGTCCGGATCGCCGGCTACCGCCAGTTGCGCGAACAGCCGTTGTGGAAGCTGCTCGCCGCCGACCATGCCCCGGAGCTGATCGGCCTGCTGCAGACCCTGCTCGGCGACGCCCAGCGGCGGCTGCCGGCCGACGTGCTGCACGAGCGCCTGCAGCGCCAGCTCGATGCGCTGAAGGACGACGAACTCTCGCGCGAACTGCCGCGCACCGCGCAGGCCTACGTGGCGCACTGGCTGGCGCAGGGCTGGCTGGAACGGCGCCTGCCCGAAGGCGATGCGCAGGAAGAATACGAACTGTCGCGGCAGGCGGCGCAGGCGATCCGCTTCATCGCCGGCGTGCGCGACAGCGCCAGCGTGGCCACCGAGAGCCGGCTGTCGCTGGTGATCCAGCAGCTGGTGCAACTGGCCGGGCAGACCGAGACCGATCCGGACGCGCGCCTGGCTGCGCTGCGCGCCGAGCGCGAGCGCCTGGACGCGGAGATCGAGCGCGTGGCCGCCGGCAAGCTGGCGGCGCTGGACGGCAAGCGCGCGCTGGAACGCACCCGCGACATCATCCGCCTGTCCGACGACCTGACCGAGGATTTCCGCCGCGTCCGCGACGATTTCGAACGGCTCAACCGCGAGTTCCGCGAGCGCATCATCGACGACGAGGGCGCGCGCGGCGACGTGCTGGAGAAGCTGTTCGCCGGCATCGACGTGATCGGCGAGAGCGAGGCCGGGCGCACGTTCCAGGCGTTCTGGAGCCTGCTCAACGATGCCGAGCAGAGCGTGCAGCTGGATGCGGCGCTGGAGGCGCTGCTGGCGCGCGGCTTCGCCCGCCGCCTGGACCGCCACGAACGCGCCTTCCTGCGCGGGCTCACCGGCACCCTGCTCGAGCGCGGCGGCCAGGTGCACGAGGTGATGCAGCATTTCGCGCGCAGCCTGCGCGGCTTCGTGCAGAGCCGCGGCTACCTGGAACAGCGCCGGCTCAACCAGCTGCTGAAGCAGGCGCAGGGCGAGGCGCTGCAGTTGCGCGACCAGCTGCATGCCACCGCGGCCACCGGCTACGTGCTGCCGCTGAGCAGCGCGCGGCTGCGCTCGCCGTCGCAGTGGCGCCTGCACGACCCGCGCAGCCAGCTGGTGGACGGGCGGGTGCAGGCGGCCGAGGCGGCGACGATCTCGCTGGACAGCGTCGGCGACCTGGTGGCGCAGTCGGAGATCGACCTGCGCGGCCTGCGCAACGACCTGCACGACCTGCTCGGCCGGCAGCCGCAACTGAGCATCGGCGAGGCGCTGCGGCAGCGCCCGGCGGCGCAGGGCCTGGGCAGCGTGATCGGCTACCTGGCGCTGGGCACCCGCCATGGCGTGGTGGTCGACGGCGAATGGGAAGCGGTGCAATGGGAGGGCGGCGACGGCCAGGTCCGGCGCGCGCGCATCCCGCTGGTGTGGTTCACCAAGGAAAAACGCAATGAGCTGGTCTGACGAATTCCATGGCCACGACGCCGATGCCGGCGATGTCGCCGCGGCCGCCGCCACGTCCGCTGCGGCCGATGGCGGCACCGCGCTGTTCGCCGGCGACAGCGGCAGCCTGCCGCTGGAGGCGCGGCGCGCGCTGTGCCAGCTGCTGTCCGGCCCCAGCGTCGATGCCTACCGGCACGGCCCGCTGTGGCAGGCATTGCTGCGCCACGAGGCCGCGGTCCGCCGCGTGCTGAGCGAGCTGTTCCTGGAGCTGGTGCTGGACCGCGATGGCGGCGTGGCGTTCGCGCGCCAGGCCGATACCGGCGAGCTGGAGACCCCGGCGTTGCTGCGCACCGCGCCGCTGACCTTCATCGAGTCGGTGCTGCTGCTGTTCCTGCGCCAGCAACTGGCCGAGGCCGACACCCGTGGCGAGCGCGCGGTGGTCGACGAGGCGCAGCTGCTGGAGGTGCTGTCGGTGTACGAGAAGAACGTCTCCACCGATCGCGCCGGTTTCGCCCGGCGGGTGCTGGCGGCGATCGCCAAGATGCGCGACAACCACCTGCTGTCCAAGCTGCGCGGCAGCGAGGACCGCTACGAAGTCTCGCCGGCGCTGAAGCTGCTGTTCTCGGCCGAGGACGTGCAGGCGCTGTCGGCGGCCTATCGCGGCCTGCGCGACGGCGTGGCCGAGGCGGCGCCGTGACCGGCCCGCGCCCGCACGTCGCGCACGCCTAGCGCCCGCTTTGCACCGTGCGCCGGCCGCCGTGGCGGCCGTCCCCGTTTTCCGATGAGTTTCCGATGACGTCCCTGTCCGAATCGTCCACCGTCCCCGTCGCCCCGTCCCTGTTCGCCGAGACCCTGGCCGAGCAACGCGCGCAGCAGTACCGCATGCGCCGGCTGCAGGTGCACAACTGGGGCACCTTCAACGGCCTGACCGACGTGCCGATCGCCGAGAAGGGCTTCCTGTTCGTCGGCCGCTCCGGTTCGGGCAAGTCGACCCTGCTCGATGCGATGTCGGCGCTGCTGACGCCGCCGAGCATCGTCGATTTCAACGCCGCCGCGCGCGAGGCCGAGCGCAGCGGCCGCGACCGCAGCCTGGTGTCCTACGTGCGCGGCGCCTGGGCCGACCAGCAGGACAGCGCCTCCGGCGAGATCGCCACCCAGTACCTGCGCAAGGGCGCGACCTGGTCGGCGCTGGCGCTGGAGTACCGCAACGCGCAGGGTCAGGCGGTGAGCCTGGTGCGGCTGTTCTGGATCGCCGGCAGCGGCACCGCCGCGGCCGACGTGCGCAAGCACTACATGGTGGTGCCGCGCGGCTTCGACGTGGCCGCCGAACTGGACGGCTTCGACCTGGACCTGCGCCGGCTCAAGCTGCGCCTGGGCGAGGACGTGCACCACTTCGACAGCTTCGCCGGCTACGCCGAGCGCTTCCGCCACCTGCTCGGCATCGGCAACGAGATGGCGCTGCGGCTGCTGCACAAGACCCAGTCGGCGAAGAACCTGGGCGACCTCAACGCCTTCCTGCGCAGCTTCATGCTCGACGAGCCGCGCACCTTCGAGGCCGCCGACCGCCTGGTCGAGGACTTCGCCGAACTCGACGGCGCGCACCACGCGGTGGTGACCGCGCGGCGCCAGGTGGAAACCCTGACCCCGGCGCGCGACTACCACGCCGAGCTGCTGGCGCTGCGCCACAGCGTCGGCGAGCTGCGCGAACTGCAGCTGGGCATCGACGGCTACCGCGAGCAGCGCCGCCTGGGCCTGCTGGACGCGCGCCTGCAGGAACTGGACACGCAGGACCGCGGCCTGGCCGGCGAGGAAGGGCAGCGCCGCGAAGCGCTGGACAACCACGAGCAGACCCTGGCCGAGCTGGAGACGCAGCAGCGCGCGCAGGGCGGCGAGCAGGTCGAGGCGCTGGAGCGCGAACGCGGCCGCGTCGAGCGCGAGCGCGACGAGCGCATGCGCCGCCGCAGCCAGGTCGAACAGGCCTGCCGCCAGCTCGGCATGGGCCTGGCCGGCAGCGCCAGCGGCTTCGCCGAACAGGTGGCGCAGGCGCGTGCGCTGCGCGACGGCGTCGCCGGCGAGGCCAGCAGCCTGGACGAGGCGATCGCCGAACGCATGGCCGAGCGCCGCGAGGACGAACGCCGTTTCGCGGTGATCCGCACCGAGATCGAGGCGCTGCTGAAGGCGCCCTCGAGCATTCCCGCGCCGATGCAGGCGCTGCGCGCGCGGCTGTGCGCCGAGACCGGCCTGTCCGAAGCCGCCCTGCCGTTCGTCGGCGAGCTGGTGCAGGTGGAGGCGGACCAGGCGGCCTGGCGTGGCGCCATCGAGCGCGTGCTGCACGGCTTCGCGCAGTCGCTGCTGGTCGACGAACGCCACTACGCCAGCGTCGCCGACTGGGTCAACAAGACCCAGCTCGGCACCCGCCTGGTGTACTTCCGGGTGCGCCACAACGCGCCGCTGCAGCACCGCGAGCCCGACGCCAGGTCGCTGCTGCGCAAGCTGCAGCTGCGCGACCATGCCTATGCGCCGTGGCTGCGCCAGGAGCTGGCCCGGCGCTTCGACTACGCCTGCGTGGATACCGTGGCGCAGTTGCGCGACGCCGAGCGCGCGATCACCCGCGAAGGCCAGGTCAAGCATCCGGGCGACCGTTACGAGAAGGACGACCGCCACGCCGTCGGCGACCGCAAGCGCTGGCTGCTCGGCTACGACAACCGCGACAAGCTCAAGGTCTACGAGCGCGAGGGGCAGACCCTGGCGCAGCGCATCGCCGCCTGCGATGCCGACGTCGCCGCTCTGCGCAAGCAGCGCGAGCAGGACCAGGGCCGGCAACTGGCCGCGCACACCCTGGCCGAGCGCGAGTGGGACGAGATCGACGTGGCGCCCAAGCTGCAGCGCCTGAGCGACATCGCCGAGCAGTTGCTGCAGTTGCGCGAGGGCGACACCGCGCTGCGCGCGCTGGGCGAGCAGATCGCCACCGTCCGCGCGCGCCGCGACCAGGCGCGCCGTACCTACGAGGACGTGCGCCTGGAGCGCGCGCAGGTGAGCCGCGAGCGCGCGCGCCTGGAAGCGCAGCGCGAGACCTGCGCCGCACGCGTGGCCACCGCGGTGATCGGCCCGGCGCAGGTCGCAGGGCTGGACGCGCGGCTGGCCGCGCTGCCGCCGCTGAGCCTGGACAACCTGGAAGCGCATCTGCGCAGCGTCGAGCGCGGGCTCGGCGAACAGCTGGCGCAGAGCCAGGCGCAGGACGCGCGGCTGAGCCAGCAGGTGCTGGACTGCTTCCGCCGCTACTGCCAGCAGTGGCCGGAGGACAGCGGCGACTTCACCGTCAGCCTGGCCAGCGCCGACGACTTCCTGGCGCGCCTGCAGCGCCTGGAGAGCGACGGCCTGCCGCGCCACGAAGGCCGCTTCTTCGACCTGCTGCAGACCCAGAGCAAGAACAACCTGCTGGCCCTGCAGCGCTACACCGCCGAAGCGCACAAGGCGATCAAGCAGCGCATGGACGAGGTCAACGCCAGCCTGGAACAGGTGCCGTTCAACCGCGGCACCCTGCTGACCATCGAGGTCAGCGACCGGCGCCTGCTCGAGGTGCAGGAGTTCCAGCAACAGTTGCGCGCCGTGCTCGGCCATCAGCAGACTGAGGATCGTGCGTTGGCCGAGGCGCAGTTCGCCATGCTGCGCGGCCTGGTGCAGCGGCTCGGTGCGCAGGAGCCGGAGCTGCGGCGCTGGCGCGAGCAGGTGCTGGACGTGCGCCAGCACGTGGAGTTCGTCGGCGTGGAACTGGACGCGGACAGCCGTGCGCAGGTGGAGATCTACCGCAGCGGCGCCGGCAAGTCCGGCGGCCAGCGCCAGAAGCTGGCCACCACCTGCCTGGCCGCGGCGCTGCGCTACCAGCTCGGCGGCGAGGACGGCGAACTGCCGCGCTATGCCGCAGTGGTGCTGGACGAGGCCTTCGACAAGGCCGACAACGAGTTCACCGCGCTGGCGATGAACATCTTCGAGAACTTCGGCTTCCAGATGGTGGTGGCCACGCCGCTGAAGTCGGTGATGACGCTGGAGCCGTTCATCGGCGGCGCCTGCTTCGTCGAGATCAGCGGCCGCCACAACTCCGGCGTGCTGCTGATCGAATACGACGAGCAGGCGCACCGGTTGAAGCTGCCCGAGCGCAGCCGCAACGAGGCGGCGACGCCTGCGGTGGAATCCGGCGTGGCGGTGGAACAGGCTGGCGCCGATCTGCCACCGCCGGCCGCGGACGCAGCGGCCACCATCGCCGAGCCCGGCGCAGCGACTGTGGCAGACACCGTTGCCACGCCGGCGCGTGCCTCCGCCAAGGCGCGCGATGGCCGCGGCAATGGCGCCAAGTCGACCCCGCGCAAGGCGTCGCCAGCGGCGCCGGGCAAACGCGCCGGCACGCGTGCCGCGCCGTCCTCGGCCATGGCCACCTCGGCGAAGGCGCCACGCACGTCCACCGCGGCTGCGGCAGCTGCGTCCGCGGCAACGCGGCCAGCCGCGCGGTCGGCGTCGGCGAAGCCGGTGAAAGCAGGCACAGGCAGCAAACCTGCGAAGCCGGCCAAGGCTGCAGCAGCCAAGACGGCGCCTGCGAGCGGCAAGCGCCGCGGCCACTGAGCGGCACTTGCGGTCGCGCGTGCCGATCGGCCGCGCGCTGCACCATCGTTGGGAGGGATGGCACGCGGCAACCACACGGTACCGCGCACTGCGCTCAGTGCAGCAGATCCCAGCCCATCTTGCCGATCAGCACCACCACCAGCACCAGGAACAACTGCCGGATCAACGGCGTGCCGCCGCGCAGCGCCAGCCGGGTGCCGGTCACCGCGCCGGCCACGTTGGCCACGGCCATCGGCACCGCCGCGGCCAGCAGGATCTTGCCGCTGGGCACGAAGAAGCACAGCGCGGCCAGGTTGGTGGCCAGGTTCACCACCTTCGACGCGGCCGAGGCGCGCAGGAAATCCAGACCGAAGAAGCGGATGAACAGGAAGATCAGGAAGCTGCCGGTGCCCGGCCCGAAGAAGCCGTCGTAGAACCCGATCGCCGCGCCGATCGCCAGCGCGATCGCCAATTCGCGGCGGCCGATGTGGCGCGGGCGGTGCAACGCGCCGAAGTCCTTCTTGACCAGCGTGTAGCCCAGCATCGCGATCAGCAGCACCAGGATCAGCGGGCGCACCGCCTGTTTCGGCAGCAGGCTCACCGCCGTGGCGCCGAGGAAGGCGAACACGAACGCGGCGGCGGTCGCATACAGCACCGGCCGCCACGGCAGGCGCACGTGGCGCGCATAGCGCCAGGCGGCGGTGCCGGTGCCGGCCATGGAACTGAACTTGTTGGTGCCCAGGATCACCGCAGGCGCCTGTTGCGGCAAGGTCGCGAACAGCCCGGGCAACTGGATCAGGCCGCCGCCGCCCACCGCCGCGTCCACCAGCCCGGCGACGAAGGCGATGCACAGCAGCCAGGGCAGTTCGGTGGGGATCGACTCGAGCACGCCGGCGCTCCGCGCAAGGGGCCGCAAGCATAGCCGCCACCGGCCGCGACGCGTGCGCGGCGTGCGCCGTGTCGCCGCAGCCGGCACAATCGGCGCATGTCTCCGTCCGCCCCGCGCCTTGCCGATCCCTGCCCCTGCGGCCGTCCGCGCGAGTACGCGCAGTGCTGCGGGCCGTACCACGCCGGCACCCCTGCGCCGGATGCCGAATCCTTGATGCGCTCCCGCTACAGCGCCTACGTGCGCCAGGACGCCGATTACCTGCGCGCGAGCTGGCATCCGTCGACCTGTCCGCCGCAGGTGGAGATCGATCCACGCACGGCGTGGCTCGGCCTCACCGTGCAGCGCGTGCTGCAGACCGGCGCCGACAGCGCCGAGGTCGCCTTCCTGGCGCGCTATCGCATCGGCGGCAGCAGCGCCGTGCGCATGACCGAGCACAGCCGCTTCGTGCGCGAGGATGGGCGCTGGTACTACCTCGACGCGCTGGACTGAGCCGGCGCGCGTCGCGCCGACGGGGCGCACGCCTGCACACCGCCGTTCGTTGGCGGGGCAAGCGTTGGCCCTCTGGCGCTTCGAACGGAATGCCGCAGTGGCCGGAACGCCATGCGTGTCGCGGCCGCGACGTCGTGCCGCGCGATCCGCCAACCAGGCCACGCTCGGAACGCGCTGCCGGTCGCGTGCCGGCCGCCCGCGCCGCGTGAGCGGAGCGCACACGCGGCGGTTGTTTATGATGTCGGCCCTGCCGTCGGCGAGGAAGTTTCGATGATGCGTTTGGCCTGGATCCTGCTGCTGGCGGCCCCGTGCGCGCTCGCGCAGACCCCGCCCGCGGCGGCGCCGTCCGCGCCCGATCCGGCCTTCGCCAGCTGCGTGACCGGCCTGCGCACGGCTGCGGCGAAGGCGGGTGTCGCCGAGGCGTCCTTCGACCGCTTCACCGCCGGTCTGCAGCCGGACCCGAGCGTGCTGCCGCTGCTCGACGCCCAGCCCGAGTTCACCACGCCGATCTGGGACTACCTGGCCGGCCTGGTCGACAGCCAGCGCATCGACGATGGTCGCGCCATGCTCGCCGCGCATCGCGACCTGCTCGCGCAGGTGGCGCAGCAGTACGGTGTCGACCCGGAGACGGTGGTCGCGGTGTGGGGCGTGGAGAGCGACTACGGCCGCATCTCCGGCAAGCGTCCGCTGCTGGTGTCGCTGCTGACCCTGTCCTGCGAAGGCCGCCGCCAGCCGTTCTTCCGCAGCGAACTGTTCGCGCTGCTGAAGCTGCTGCAGGCCGGCGACCTGCGCCCCGAAGGCCTGACCGGGTCCTGGGCCGGCGCCTTCGGCCATACCCAGTTCATGCCAAGCACCTACGCCCGCGTCGCCGTGGACGGCGATGGCGACGGCCGCCGCGACCTGGTCGCCAGCATTCCCGATGCGCTGGCCTCCACCGCCAACTATCTCAAGCTCGCCGGCTGGCAGAGCGGCCAGCCGTGGGGGCTGGAGGTGAAGCTGCCGGCGGGCTTCGACCCGGCGCTGGCCGGGCGCACCCAGCGCCGGCCGCTGTCGGACTGGCGCGCGCGTGGCCTCACCGCCGCCGCCGGCGGCGCGCTGCCGGCGCTGGCCGCGCAGACGCCGGCAGCGGTGCTGATCCCGGCCGGCGTGCATGGCCCGGCGTTCCTGGTGTTCCGCAACTACGACGCGATCTACGCCTACAACGCCGCCGAAAGCTATGCGCTGGCGATCGCGCTGCTGTCCGACCGGCTGCGCGGCAAGCCCGGGCTGGTCGCGGCCTGGCCGACCGACGATCCGGGCCTGGGCCGCCCCGAGCGGCGCGAATTGCAGACCCTGCTGCTGGCGCGCGGCCACGCCATCGGCCAGGCCGACGGCGCCATCGGCACCGCCACCCGCCGTGCGATCCAGGCCGAGCAGCAACGCCTGGGCCTGCAGCCGGCGGACGGTCGCGCCGGGCAACGCATCCTCGATGCGCTGCGCCGCGAGGCCGGCAGCGCGCCTGCGACGCCCGTGCCGACACCGGCCACGCCGCCGCAATCGCCTGCACCGGCATCGTCGCCAGCACCGGCACCTACACCTACACCTACAAAGACGCCGTTCGGCGGCACGCCGCCCACCGCATTCCGGCTGCCGGCCGCCTACCCGGCCTTCGCCCAATCCCCCGCGCCACGGAGCATCCACCCCATGTCCGACGTCCCCGGCCTGAGCACAGGCGATTTCCACGGCTATCCCTCGCTGCTGGTGGAGACCCCGCAGTCCACCGCCGCGATCAGCCTGTTCGGCGGCCAGGTGCTGTCGTTCGTGCCCAAGGGCGGCACCGACGCGCTGTGGCTGTCGCCGGACGCGCAGCCCACGCCGACCCCGATCCGCGGCGGCACCCCGGTGTGCTGGCCGTACTTCGGCCGCCAGGGCCAGAGCGACGCCGTACCCGCGCACGGCTTCGTGCGCACCGTACCCTGGCAACTGAAGGACGCGCGGCGCGAGGCCGACGGCACGCTGGTGCTGACCCTGGCGCCGCCCGACTTCGACGACCTGCCGCTGCGCCTGCGCATGCAGTTGCGCATCGGCGCCACCCTGGAGCAGCGCCTGGTCACCGACAATGTCGGCACCGCGCCCGCCCGCTTCACCCAGGCGCTGCACAACTACTTCCGCGTCGCCGACGCTACCCAGGTGCGGGTGCAGGGCCTGGACGGCCTGGAGTACCTGGACAAGTTCGAGAACTACGCCACACCGCATCGCCAGCACGGCGACTGGAGCCTGCAGGATCCGCGCGACCCCGGCCGCAGCGACCGCATCTACACCGGCGCCGGCGGCCGCTACACCCTGCTGGACCCGGGCCTGCAGCGCCGCATCGAGATCGCCACCACCGGCAGCCGCACGCTGGTGGCCTGGAACCCGGGCGAGGCCGGCGCACAGAAGATGGCCGACGTCGGCCCGCACTGGCGCCAGTTCGTGTGCCTGGAAGCGGCCAACGCCGGACCCGAGGTGATCGAACTGGCCCCGGGCGCCCAGCACGTGCTGCAGCAGACGATCTCTGTCGCGGCGTTGTGACCCCGGCCGAGTGACCCCGGCCGGACGGCGGCAACACGTGTTGCGGCCCGGCAGTCGGCATTGGTGACGGTCCGGCCGTCACTGCTGCGCCGCCGCGCCTTGGTGGCATGAGTGGCGCCGCTGCCTCCGCCGTACCCTCACCCCCGACCCCTCTCCCGACGGGAGAGGGGAGTCGCTCGGTGTAGAGCACCTCGGTTCCGACACAATCCGCCAAGCCTCGACCCTGTTGTGGGAGGGACTTCAGTCCCGACGCCTCGGTCCCTCAGGTCGCGGTTGAAACCGCTCCTGCGACAAGCGGCCTGGCTGCGCCGCTGGTGCAGGAAGGGGGCTTGGGCTTCGAGTCGCAATCAGCAAGCCCGGACGCTTCTGTGGGAGGGACTTCAGTCCCGACGCCTCGGTCCCTCAGGTCGCGGTTGAAACCGCTCCTGCGACGAGCAGCCTGGCTGCGCCGCTGGTGCAGAAAGGGTCGAGCCCTGACCCGCAATTGGCCAACCCCCGATGCTTCTGTGGGAGGGACTTCAGTCCCGACACCTCGGTCCCTCAGGTCGCGGTTGAAACCTCCCCTACGGCAAGCGGCCTGGCTGCGCCGCTGGTGCAGAAAGGGTCGAGCCCTGACCCGCAATTGGCCAACCCCGATGCTTCTGTGGGAGGGACTTCAGTCCCGACGCCATGACCCCACCGGTCGCGGTGCAAGCGCTCCCGCGACGGCCAGCCGAGCCACCACGGTGTCGCAGGCACGCCGCCCGTTCAAATCGGCCACCTCCCACACCCACGGGTGCGCCGATGACCAGGTACGCCGATTACACTGCCGCGTCCGCCAGGAGGCCTGCCGTGCACGCTCCGACTCCCGCTGTCCGCTCACGCCGCGCCGCGGTCGCCTTCATCTTCGTCACGCTGCTGATCGACGTGCTGTCCTTCGGCGTCATCATCCCGGTGCTGCCCACGCTGGTACGCGGCTTCACCGGCGGGGACTTCGCTGCCGCGGCCCGCTGGGTCGGCTGGTTCGGCTTCCTGTTCGCCGCGCTGCAGTTCGTCAGCTCGCCGCTGCAGGGCGCATTGTCCGACCGCTACGGCCGGCGCCCGGTGATCCTGGCCTCGTGCCTGGGGCTGGGCGTGGACTTCATGGTGATGGCGCTGGCGCAGAGCCTGCCGGTGCTGCTGCTGGCGCGCATGGTCTCCGGCGTGTTCTCGGCCAGCTTCACCTCGGCCAACGCCTACATCGCCGACATCACCCCGGCCGACAAGCGCGCCCAGGCCTACGGCATCATCGGCGCCGCGTTCGGCGTCGGTTTCGTGGTCGGTCCGCTGCTGGGCGGCTGGCTCGGCAGCCTGCACCTGCGCGCGCCGTTCTGGTTCGCCGCTGGGCTGGCCCTGCTCAACTTCCTCTACGGCCTGTGGGTGCTGCCCGAATCGCTGGCCCCGGAACGGCGCACCGCGCGCGTGGACTGGGCCCATGCCAATCCGTTCGGCGCGCTGCGCCTGCTGCAGCGCTATCCGCAGGTGTTCGCGCTGGCCGCGGTGATCTTCCTGGCCAACCTGGCGCACTACGTCTACCCGAGCATCTTCGTGCTGTTCGCCGATTACCGCTTCGGCTGGGGCCCGAAACAGGTCAGCTGGGTGCTGGCCCTGGTCGGCGTGTGCAGCATCGTGGTCAACGCCGTGCTGGTGGCGCGGGTGGTGCGGCGCTTCGGCGAGCGCGGCGCGCTGCTGTTCGGCCTGGGCTGCGGCGTGATCGGTTTCGCCATCTACAGCGTCGCCGGCAGCGGCGCGCTGTTCCTGCTCGGCGTGCCGATCAGCGCGCTGTGGGCGGTGGCCGGGCCGGCGGCGCAGGCGATCGTCACCCGCCACGTCGGCGCCGATGCGCAGGGGCGCATCCAGGGCGCGCTGATGAGCCTGGTCAGCCTGGCCGGGGTGATCGGGCCGTTGCTGTACGCATGGGTGTTCGCGGCCTTCATCGGCCCGCATGCGCTGCTGCACTTCCCGGGCGTGCCATGGCTGCTGGCGGCGCTGCTGCTGGGCGGCGGCTGGATCGTGGCCTGGCGCCGTGCGCGAGTGCCGGCTGCCGGGGTGGCCGCCGGCTGAGGTGCGGCGCAGGCGGCGCGGCCGGCGTGAACGGCTCAGCTTGCTGGGATGGGCGTCGCGGCTCCCGCGCTGCCTCGCCTGGCACCGCGCGGTCGCGATTGTTACGCTGTGTCCTCTCTTTCGTCGCGGCCGGCCGGCTGCTGTACCAGTCGCCTGCATGATGTCCCCTCCCGACGGAACCGCCCTGCCGTTGACCGCTGCGCGCCTGCTGCGCGAGGCCACTGCGCAGCAGCACCAGGCGGTGGAAGACCTGCCGGCGATGCGCGCGCTGATGGACCCGGCGCTGTCGCTGTCCGCCTACGTGCAGGTGCTGCGTCGCCATCACGCGGTGCTGGCCGGCTGGGAACAGCGCGAAGCGGCCTGGCTGCGCGACTGCGGCGATGCGCAGTGGCAGTACCAGCCGCGCACCCCGCTGCTGGCGCAGGATCTGCATGCCCTGCAGGCAACGCCGCCAGCGCCGCAGCCGCTGCCGCCGGCCGTCGACGTCGGCGCGCGTTGGGGCATGCTCTACGTGGTCGAAGGCTCGCGCCTGGGCGGCCGGGTGATCGCCCGGCACCTGCGGCAGACCCTGCCCACCGCCGCGCCGGCCCTGTCCTATTTCGAACTCGGCCATGCCGACCCGGCCGCCTGGCGACACTTCCAGCAGCGCCTGGAGCGGGCCTTGCCGAGCGCGCCGCTGCAGCAGGCCGCGGTCGACGGCGCCCGCGCCATGTTCGCGCACTTCCATACCCACTTCGCCCTGGAGATCGCCGCATGAGCGACATCGTCGTGCCCCTGGACATGGACGCCTGCGCACGCGAGCCGATCCATATCCCCGGCTCGGTGCAGCCGCACGGCGTGCTGCTGGTGATCGAGCCGCAGGACGGGCGCGTCGTCCAGGCCAGCGCCAGTGCCGCCGACCTGTTCGGCCGGCCGCTGGACGAACTGCTCGGACAGCGCTACGACGCCCTGCTCGTGCTGGAGGATCCGCGCACGCGTCTGTTGCCCGACGCGGCCGAGCGCAGCGACCTGGCCTATGTCGAAGTGGGGTTCAAGGACGCGGCCGCCACGCAGCGCTGGGTCGGCGCCTGGCATCTGTATCCGGAGCAGTGGTTGCTGGAACTGGAGCCACGCGACGCGCCGCTGGCCGATGCCACCCTGCGCGAAGCGCTGCCGGTGCTGCGCCGGCTGGAGGCCGACCACAGCATCGAGGAGGCCTGCCAACGCGCCGCCAAGAGCCTGCGCAGCCTGATCGGCTACGACCGGGTGATGATCTACCGCTTCGACGACGACTGGAACGGCGACGTGGTCGCCGAGGCGCGAGCGGCGGAACTGGAGCCGTATCTCGGCCTGCACTATCCGGCAAGCGACATTCCGGCGCAGGCCCGCGCGCTGTACCTGCGCAACCGCGTGCGCCAGATCGCCAACGTCGGCTACGTGCCCTCGCCGATCCAGCCCACCCTGCATCCGCGCCTGCGCGCGCCGGTGGACCTGAGCGACGTCAGCCTGCGCAGCGTCTCGCCGGTGCACCTGGAATACCTGGCCAACATGGGCGTCACCGCCACCCTGGTGGCCTCGATCGTGGTCAACGACGCGCTGTGGGGGCTGATCGCCTGCCATCACTACCGCCCGTATTTCTGCAACCACGAGATGCGCGACGTCGCCGATGCATTGAGCCGTGCATTGGCCGGGCGCATCGGCGCGATCACCGCGGTGGCGCGCGCGCGCACCGAGTCGGTGCTGCTGACCGTGCGCGAGAAGCTGATCACCAACTTCAACGACGCCGAGATGCTGACCGCGTCGATGCTCGACGAGATGGCCTCGGACCTGCTCGACGTGGTCGATGCCGACGGCGTGGCGGTGTTCCATGGCGACCACGTCACCCGCCACGGCATGCTGCCGGCCACCGAGGACCTGGCGCGGATCCGCGAGCAGATAGAGTCCACCCATCACGAAGCGCTGCGCCACGACGCGGTCGGCGCGCTGCACTCGGACCAGATCGGCGAGACCTTCCCGGCGCTGGCCGATCTGGCCCCGCTGGCGGCCGGCTTCATCTTCGTGCCGCTGATGCCGCAGGCGCGTAGCGCCCTGCTGTGGACCCGCCGCGAACAGGTACGCACGGTCAACTGGGCGGGCAATCCGCAGTTGGCCAAGCTGCAGGACATCGCCGGCTCGCGGCTGTCGCCGCGCAAGAGCTTCGACCTGTGGCAGGAGACTGTGCGTGGCCGCGCACGGCCCTGGTCGCCGATCAGCCTGGAATCGGCACGCAGTCTGCGGGTGCTGATCGAACTGATGGAGCGCAAGCGCTTCCAGCAGGATTTCGCCCTGTTGGAGGCCTCGCTGTCGCGGCTGCGCGAGCCGGTGGCGATCGTCGAGCGCGGCGAGGGCGCGCGGCGCAGCCGCCTGGCCTTCGTCAACGAGGCCTTTGCCGCCCTGTACGAGCGCGAGGTCGCAGAATTGATCGGCTGCGACCTGGAGCGCCTGTATGCCAGCGAGGCGGTGCTGGCGGAGACACAGCGCATCGACACGCTGCTGCGGCAGGGACGGGCCGCCTACGTCACCCTGCCGCTGCGCGTGGACGGCACCACGGCCGTGCACCGCCAGTTCGATTTCG
The DNA here is from genome assembly GCF_034105425.1 of Xanthomonas sp. LF06-19. Taxonomy (NCBI): domain Bacteria; kingdom Pseudomonadati; phylum Pseudomonadota; class Gammaproteobacteria; order Lysobacterales; family Lysobacteraceae; genus Xanthomonas; species Xanthomonas sp. LF06-19. The sequence continues at coordinate 107,660 of NZ_JAXGGH010000010.1, forward strand.
AACCGCTGCCCGATCACTCCGGCGTGCCCAGCCACTGGCTGCTGCAGTTGCGCGACCCGCGCTGAGTCCGGTGCGGCGGCGCGGCCTCAGCGGCTGCGCCGCCACAGCGCCAGCGTCGCCGCACCGGCCAGCAGGCCCCACAGCGCCGCGCCGATACCGAACAGCGACAGTCCCGACGCGGTGACCAGGAACGCGATCAGCGCCGGCTCGCGCTCATGTTCCTCGCGCAGCGCCGAGGCCAGGCTGTTGCCGATGGTGCCGAACAGCGCGATGCCGGCGATGGCCATCACCAGCTCCCGCGGAAAGGCCGCGAACAGTGCGGCCACGGTGGCGCCGAACACGCCGATCAGCAGATAGAAGACCCCGGCGAACACCGCGGCCATGTAGCGCCGCTGCGGATCCTCCTGCGCCTCGCGGCCCATGCAGATCGCCGCGGTGATCGCCGCCAGGTTCAGCCCGTAGGCGCCGAACGGCGCCAGCAGCGTGTTGACCACGCCGATCCAGCCGATGGTCGGCGAGATCGGCACCGCATAGCCGGACGCGCGGATCGCTGCCACTCCGGGTAGGTTCTGCGAGGTCATCGTCACCACGAACAGCGGCAGCGCGATCCCGAACAGCGCCTGCCACGACAGCGTCGGCCACACCAGCACCGGCTGCGCCAGGCGCAACCGCGCCGCCTCCAGGTGCAGCGTGCCGCTGCCCGCGGCCACGGCGATGCCGACCAGCAGGGTGGCGATCACCGCATAGCGCGGGAAGGTGCGGCGCCCGAGCAGATAGGTGGCGAACATCGCCAGGGCCATGGCCAGTTGGTGCTGCATCGCCACGAACACGTCCAGGCCGAAGCGCAGCAACACGCCGGCCAGCATCGCCGAGGCCAGCGACAGCGGAATGCGCCGCAGCAGGCGTTCGAACAGGCCGGAAAACCCGGCGAGTGCAGACAACACCGCCACCACCACGAAGGCGCCGATCGCATCGGACAGCGGCAGTCCGCCACCGCTGCCGATCAGCAAGGCCGCGCCGGGCGTGGACCAGGCGGTGACCACCGGCATCCGGTAGCGCAGCGACAGCCCGATGCAGGTCAGGCCCATGCCCAGCCCCAACGCCCACATCCAGGACGCGATCTGTGCCTGCGAGGCGCCGACGCTGCGCGCAGCCTCGAACACGATCGCCGCCGAACTGGTGAAGCCGACCAGCACGGTGACGAAGCCGGCGATCAGCGCGGGCAGCGAAGCGTCGCGCCAGAGCGCGCGGGCAGCAGCGGTCATGCGGAGTTCCATGGTGGAGCGCAGCCTGCATTCTCGGGCAAACGCCGGCGATCGGCTGTGCCGCCCCCTTACCAATAGAGAGGAGAGCGTGGCAGCACGCAGCGCTGCAAGGGCGCGCAAAAAAACGGTTGACCTTTTTTTCGGTGCCATTAAACTGCGCGGCCCGCTACGCAACTGCCGAGCTTCGGCGCGACAGAGGCAGGCGGGAGCGGAAACACCTAGCGAACATCGGGTGTTGACAGCGTGAAAAAGTCGGCTAATATGGCCGGCTCGCTTCGAGGAAAAGCCTTCGGGTTTGGAAGAAGAAGCGGCGTCAACCACCTGATCAAAAAGGTGTTGACGGCAAGAAAAAAGCCGCTATGATGGGCGGCTCGGTTCGACGAAAAGCCCTCGGGTTTGAAGACGAACCAGCGTCAACCGCCTCGAAATGAGGTGTTGACGGAAACAAAAAGTCCGCTATAATGGGCGGCTCACTCGGACGGAAACGTCGGGGCGAAAAAGGGAAAGGCGCTGAGGCCGGCCCCGAGGTTCTTTGACAGTGTGCGCAGGTAACTTGTGAGGA
>NZ_JAXGGH010000011.1:0-105156 GCF_034105425.1 Xanthomonas sp. LF06-19
AAAGGGCGAAAGCCTTTAAAGCTTTTGCTGTTGCTTCAAGCTTGAGTGTCAGACGAGAAGAACTGTAGGAGCGGCGTCAGCCGCGACAGACACGGCTGATCGCCTCGGTCGCGGCTGACGCCGCTCCTACAGTTCAGCCACGGCGGGAGCATCTTCAAGAGCAAAGCTTTCGCCTGGCGGCGAGTCACTTTTCTTTGCTTGTGCAAAGAAAAGTAACCAAAAGAAAGCACACCCTGCCTCGCGCCCTCCGCGCTAACGCGCTCCGGGTCCGCGTCCAACCCGGGGATTCGCGGAAGGGGCATCCTGCCCCTGCCGCGAACGGCGCACGTCCATGTGCGCCGCCCCTTCGGGGTTTTTCCCCGGGCCGGCCGCCGCTTCGGAAGGGAACCCGTTAAAGCAAAAGCAACGGCAAAAGCAAAGGCAAAGGCAAGGGCAGCAACAGCAAGCGCAACAGCAACAGCAACAGCAACAGCAACAGCAACAGCAAAGCCTGGCCGCGTTGCGGCCTTGGTACCGACATTGGAGTGGATATGGACCGGATCGACACGCGCGCCCTGCAGGACCTGGATGCCGCGCACCACCTGCACCCGTTCAACGACAACGGCGCCCTGGCGCAGAAAGGCACCCGCATCCTCACCCGCGGCGATGGCGCGTACGTCTGGGATGCCGACGGCAACCAGTTGCTGGACGCCTTCGCCGGCCTGTGGTGCGTCAACGTCGGCTACGGGCGCAAGGAACTCGGCCAGGCCGCCGCGCGGCAGATGGAACAGCTGGCGTACTACAACAGCTTCTTCCAGTGCACCACCGAACCCACCATCCGCCTGGCCGCCAAGCTCGCCGAACTGGCGCCGGGCGACCTCGATCATGCCTTCTTCACCAATTCCGGCTCCGAGGCCAACGACACCATCCTGCGCCTGGTGCGGCACTTCTGGGCCGTGCAGCACCAGCCGCAGAAGACCATCTTCATCGGTCGCCACGACGGCTACCACGGCACCACCATGGCCGGCGCCAGCCTCGGCGGGATGAAGGGCATGCACCGCCAGGGCGGCCTGCCGATCCCCGACATCCACCACATCGATCCGCCGTACTGGTTCGGTGACGGCGGCGACATGGATCCGGAGGAATACGGGCTGCTCGCCGCGCGGCGGCTGGAGGACAAGATCCTGGAACTGGGGCCGGAGCGGGTGGCCGCGTTCATCGGCGAGCCGATCATGGGCGCGATCGGCGTGTACATTCCGCCGCGCAGCTACTGGCCGGAGATCGAGCGCATCTGCCGCCGCTACGACGTGCTGCTGGTCGCCGACGAGGTGATCTGCGGCTTCGGCCGCACCGGCGAATGGTTCGGGTCGCAACACTTCGGCTTCCAGCCGGACGTGATGACCATCGCCAAGGGCATCACCTCCGGCTACATCCCGCTCGGCGCGGCGATGTTCGGCACGCGCGTGGCCACGGTGCTGAAGGAGCAGGGCGGCGAGTTGGCGCATGGCTGCACCTATTCCGGGCACCCGGTGTGCGCGGCGGTGGCGCTGGAGAACCTGCGCCTGCTGCAGGAAGAGGGCATCGTCGAACGCGCGCGCAACGAGATCGCGCCGTACCTGGCGCAACGCTGGGCCGAGCTGGGCGAGCACCGGCTGGTGGGCGAGGCGCGCATCGTCGGCATGATCGGCGCGCTGGAACTGGTGCCGGACAAGCCGCGCCGGCAGTACTTCCCCGAGCGCGGCAAGGTCGGCGCATTGTGCCGCGACAATGCGCTGCGCCGCGGCCTGATCCTGCGCGCCACCAACGACGCGATGCTGCTGTCGCCGCCGCTGATCCTCAGCCGTGCCCAGGTCGACGAACTGTTCGACAAGGCCTGGCTGGCGCTGGAGGATACGGCCCAGGCGCTGGGCAAATAGCCCGGCGCTGGGTAGTCTGGAACGTCCACCCCGGATCCGGCGCGCGGCGCCGATCTTCCCCCTCTTGCCCATGGACCTGCGGAGACCTGCCATGACCTTGCGACTGCTCACTCTTTCCCTGGCCACGGCGCTGCTCGCCGGCTGCGGCGGCTCCGGCGGCGATGCGGACAAGGCAGGGCAGGGCGAGGCGAAGGTGCTCAACGTGTACAACTACTCGGACTACATCGCCGAGAACACGATTCCCGACTTCGAGAAGCAGAGCGGGATCAAGGTCACCTACGACGTCTTCGACAGCGACGAGATGGTGGAGACCAAGCTGCTGGCCGGCGGCAGCGGCTACGACGTGGTGGTGCCGACGCTGAACTTCTTCGGCCGGCAGATCCAGGCCGGCGTGTTCCTGCCGCTGGACAAGAGCAAGATCCCGAACCTGGCCAATCTCGATCCGCAGATCATGCAGCGCATCGCGCAGCAGGATCCGGGCAACAAGTACGGCGTGCCGTACATGGTCGGCACCACCGGCATCGGCTACAACGTGGACAAGGTCAAGGCCGCGTTCGGCAGCACCGACATCGCCAACAGCTGGGACCTGGTGTTCAAGCCGGAGAACCTGTCCAAGCTCAAGGACTGCGGCGTGACCCTGCTGGATACGCCCTCGGACCTGATCCCGATCGCGCTGCACTACCTGGGCGAGGATCCGCACAGCACCGACCCGGCCAAGATCGAGCAGGCCGCGGCGCTGATCAAGCGCATCCGCCCGTACGTGCAGAACTTCCACTCCTCGCAGTACGTGACCTCGCTGGCCAACGGCAGTACCTGCCTGGCGGTGGGCTGGTCCGGCGACATCATCCAGGCGCGCGACCGCGCCGAGGAAGCCAAGAACGGCGTGCACGTGGCCTATTCGATTCCCAAGGAAGGCGCGCCGCAGTGGTTCGACATGCTGGCCATTCCCAAGGACGCCAAGCATCCGGAGAACGCCTACGCGTTCATCAACTACCTGCTGACGCCCAAGGTGGCCGCGGCCAATACCGACTTCATCCACTACGCCAACCCGGTGCCGCAGGCGACCCCGCTGGTGGACGCGGCGATCCGCAACGATCCCACCATCTATCCGCCGCCGGACGTGGCCGCGAAGATGTTCACCTATTCGATCAACCCGCCCGAAGTTGACAAGCTGTACACCCGCCTGTGGACGGAGATCAAGACCGGCCGTTGAGCCGGTGGCGTTGCGGTCCGGGTAAGGCTTTGCCGGTTGCCCAGGACCGCTATCGCGCTGCGCTTGCCCGAGCGGCCAGGGTGAGCGTAAGCGGCTGTTGTGGGAGGGACTTCAGTCCCGACGCGATGCTGCCTGGGACGCATCGCGTCTTCGCCCGCCGCGGCTGAAGCCGCTCTTACCTCTTTGCGGGTGCACGCAGGCACCGCGCCGGCACGCTCTCCCGGTTGAGATCGGAGTCGGCAACACCCTCTCCCGCAGGAGCGGCTTCAGCCGCGACGGGCCGTCCCGATAGCACCTCGTCGCGCGAGTGAAGGTCGCCCCCGACACATCGCTCCCCCCATCGGGATGAGAGACCGGGGACATCGCTCCCTCGGCCAAGCGGCCGGGTCGGGCGCCGCACAGCGTCCGCCATCGCGGCGACGCCGCAGCGCCACCGCCACGCCGCGCTCACGCACTCTGTACTCACCGGTACAAATAATGCGCCGGCTGGCGTACGCTACCGTTTGGTGGCGTCGCCGTTCCGACCCGGCGACGTTCTTCCTCTCCCCAGGAATCAGCGACTTGAGCAACCACGACCCAGACTCCTCACAGGCGCCGCGGCAGGCCGCCGCGCGCGATGCCCACGCCGGCCAGGGCCAGTCCGGCTCGCCCCGGGACGACACGGGCCATGACGGCAAGGGCCAAGACGACGACGGCAAGTCCGACACGCCGTCGCCGCTGAAGAACCCCAAGGTCAAATGGACCCTGCTGCTGATCGGCCTGCTGGTGGTGATCGGCCTGGTAGTGTGGCTGATCTATTACCTCACCACCGGCCGCTACCTGCAGGAGACCAACAACGCCTATCTGCAGGCCGATACGGTGGCGGTGGCGCCGCGGGTCAACGGCTACGTGACCGCGGTGTATGTGCGCGACAACCAGAGCGTGGCCGCCGGGCAGCCGCTGCTGGAGATCGACCCGCGCACCTACCGCGCCACCCTGGAGCAGGCGCAGGCGGCGATCGCGGTGCGCCAGGCCGACATCGCCGCCGCCGAGGCCGGGCTGCAGGCGCAGCGCGCCAGCCTGCTGCAGGCGCGCACCCAGGTCACTGCCGCCGCCGCCAGCCTGCGCTTCGCCCAGGGCGAGGCCAAGCGCTTCGGGCCGTTGGCCGCCTCCGGCGCCGACACCCACGAACATTACGAAAGCATCCTCCACGACCGCGATCGCGCGCAGGCGCAGTTCGACGCGGCCAAGGCCCAGGTCGTCGCTGCGGAGAGCCAGGTGCAGGGCACCAGCGCCAAGCTCGACCAGGCCCGTGCTGGACTGGTGCAGGCGCAGGCCGACGCCGCGCAGGCGGAAGTGGCGGTGGAGGACACCCGCCTGACCGCGCGCATCGCCGGCCGCATCGGCGACAAGACCGTGCAGGTCGGCCAGTTCGTCGCGGCCGGCACCCGGTTGATGAGCGTGGTGCCGGTGGACGCGCTGTACCTGAGCGCCAACTTCAAGGAAACCCAGGTCGGGCTGATGCGGCCGGGGCAGCCGGCGCGGATCGAGGTCGATGCGCTGTCCGGGGTGGAACTGGACGGCGTGGTCGAGAGCATCGCCCCGGGCACCGGGTCTCAGTTCGCGCTGCTGCCGCCGGAGAACGCCACCGGCAACTTCACCAAGGTGGTGCAGCGGGTGCCGGTGCGGATCCGCCTCAAGGCCGGCGCCGAGGCGCGCAAGGTGCTGGTGCCGGGCATGTCGGTGACGGTGACCGTCGATACGCGCAGCGCCAAGGATGCCAAGGAGCGCGTGGAGGAAGAGGACGCGCAGGGCCAGGATGCGGTCGCCCCGCGCGGGCGCACCCCGTGAGCGAAGCGGCCGCGGCGGCTGGCGCGCAGGCGCCGGGCAAGGCCGACACCGGGGCCTGGCTGGCGGTGGCCGCCGGCACCATCGGTTCGTTCATGGCGACGCTGGACATCTCCATCGTCAACGCCGCACTGCCGACCATCCAGGGCGAGGTCGGGGCCAGCGGCACCGAAGGCACCTGGATCTCGACCTCCTACCTGGTCGCCGAGATCGTGATGATCCCGCTGACCGGCTGGTTCGTGCGCACCCTGGGGCTGCGCAACTTCCTGCTGATCTGCGCGCTGCTGTTCACCTTCTTCTCGGTGGTGTGCGGGCTGTCCAGCAGCCTGACCATGATGATCCTCGGCCGGGTCGGCCAGGGCTTCGCCGGCGGCGCGCTGATCCCCACCGCGCTGACCATCGTCGCCACGCGCCTGCCGCCGGCGCAGCAGACTCTGGGCACGGCGCTGTTCGGCATGACCGTGATCCTGGGCCCGGTGATCGGGCCGCTGCTGGGCGGCTGGCTCACCGAGAACGTGAGCTGGCACTACGCGTTCTTCCTCAACGTGCCGGTCTGTGCCGGCCTGGTGGCGCTGCTGCTGCTCGGGCTGCCGCACGAGCGCATGTATCTGCGCGGTCTGCTCGACGCCGACTGGCTCGGCATCTTCGGCCTGACCGCCGGACTGGGCGCGCTCACCGTGGTGCTGGAAGAAGGCCAGCGCGAGCGCTGGTTCGAATCCACCGAGATCGTGCTGCTGAGCGTGGTGTCGCTGGTCGGCTTCATCGCCCTGGTGGGCTCGCAATTCCTCAGCCGGCAGCCGGTGATCCGCCTGTCGATCCTGCTGCAGCGCAGTTTCGGCGCGGTGTTCGTGATGGTGATGGCGGTAGGCATGATCCTGTTCGGGGTCATGTACATGATCCCGCAGTTCCTGGCGGTGATCTCCGGCTACAACACCGAGCAGTCCGGCTACGTGGTGCTGCTGTCGGGCGTCCCCACGGTGCTGCTGATGCCGATGATGCCCAAGCTGCTGACCACGGTGGATGTGCGCGTGCTGGTGCTCGGCGGGTTGAGCTGCTTCGCCGCGGCCTGCTTCGTCAACATGCACCTCACCGCCGAGTCGGTCGGCATGCATTTCGTCGCCGGGCAGCTGCTGCAGGGCTGCGGGCTGGCGCTGGCGATGATGTCGCTCAACCAGGCGGCGATCTCCTCGGTGCCGCCGGACCTGGCCGGCGACGCCTCGGGCCTGTTCAATGCCGCGCGCAACATGGGCGGCTCGATCGGCCTGGCGCTGATCTCCACCTTCCAGGAGCGGCGCATGGTGTTCCATACGCAGATGCTCGGCAGCGGCACCACCGCCAATTCGCCGCTGGCGCAGGACTACCTGCACGGCATCGCCGCGCAACTGCAGTCGGTGTCCGGCGCCGGCGCGGCGATGCAGTCGCTGGCGCAACTGGCGCGGCTGGTGCAGCAGCAGGCCCTGGTGATGACCTACAACGATCTGTTCTGGATCTTCGGGGTGATCGTGGTCTGCACGATCCCGCTGGCGTTCCTGCTCAAGCCGCTGCCCAAGGGCGGCGCTCCGCTCGCGATGCATTGAGGATTCCATGGCCCTGCGTTTCTCCCGCGTTCTCGTCGCCGCCGCGCTGCCCTCGCTGCTGTCGGCCTGCATGCTCGGCCCGGACTACGTGAAGCCGCCGCCGGTGGCCGAGGCGGCGCTGGCGCAGCCGCGGCTGCACCGCGCCGATGCCACGGCCGCGGCCGCCGGCGTGGTGCCGGCACCGCCGCCGCAGCGCTGGTGGGACACCCTGCAGGATCCGCAATTGACCATGCTGGTCGAGCAGGCCCTGCAGCACAGCCCCAACCTGCGGGTGGCGCAGGCGCGCCTGCGCGCCTCGCGCGCGCTGGTCGACCAGCGCCACGCCGAGCAGTTGCCCAGCGTTGGCGCCAACGCGGCCTATCTCAACGCGCGCGCGCCGGATGCGCTGACCGACCGCCTGGGCAGCATCGCCGCCGGCACCGGCCAGCCGGTGGAGATCGATCCGCGCGCGCAGCTCTACAGCGTCGGCATCGATGCCAGCTGGGAACTGGATTTCTTCGGCCGCCGCCGCCGCGCCAGCGAGGGCGCACTGGCCGATGCCCAGGCCGACGAGGCCGACCTCGCCGACACCCAGGTGCAGATTGCCGCCGAAGTGGGGCAGGCCTACCTGGGCTACCGCAGCACGCGTGCGCGCATGGCCGTGGCCCAGCGCAACCTGGAGGCTGCCCGGCAGACCCTGCAGCTGACCCGGCAGCGCCGCGAGCGCGGCGCCGACGCCGACCTGCAGGTGGAACGCGCGCAGGCGCAACTGCAGCAACAGGAAGCGGTACTCCCGGACCTGCAGGCGCAGGCGCAGGTGGCGCTGGACCAGTTGGCGCTGATGATCGGCCGCGAGCCCGGCGCGCTCGATGCCGAACTGGCCGCCGACCGGCCGTTGCCGACGCTGCCGGCGACGGTGCCGGTGGACGACGCCGGCGCGCTGATCCGCCGGCGCCCGGACGTGCGCCGCGCCGAGCGCCAGCTGGCCGCCTCGTCGGCGAAGATCGGCGAAGCGCTGACCGCGTACTTCCCGCAGGTCACGCTGCTGGGCAACATCGGCATGGCCGCGACCTCGCCGGGCGATCTCGGTCGCGACGCCGTCAACAGCGTGGTGGCGCCGTTCCTGCGCTGGTCGATCTTCGATTTCGGCGGCACCCGCGCCAAGGTCGAGCAGGCCCGCGCCGGCAACGCCGCGCGGCTGGCCGCCTACGAAGGCACGGTGCTGGCCGCGCTGCAGGATGCCAACGGCGCCCTGGCGCGGTTCGGCGCCGCGCGCCAGCAGGCGCTGGCCGCGGACAAGGCCGCCGCCTCGGCCGATCGTTCCGCTGCGTTGCTGCAGCAACGCTATGCCGCCGGCGCCTCGTCGCTGATCGATGCGCTGGATGTGCAGCGCCAGCAGGCCTCCGCCCAGGACAGTGCGCTGCAGGCGCATACCCAGGTGCTGCTGCGCTACGTGGCCCTGCAGAAGAGCCTGGGCCTGGGCTGGGGAGAACCGCAGGCATCGGCGTCCGCGCCAGCGCCAGCCACGGCGCAGTAAGCGCGCCGCTTCTGCGAATCCCCAATCCCGACTCCCGAATCCCGCGCCGCCGCGCGGCGTGGCCGCCGCGGTATCGCCGACGCGGTGCCCACGGCTACACTGAGGCTCACCGCGCCGCGGTCGCCGCCGCAGCGGCGCTCCGCACGACGGCGTGCTTCACGGGGAATCACCGATGGCGTTGAGCGAAGCGAGAACCGACCATCTGCCGGCACCGCCGCCGGCCAAGGGCGCCGGCTATGTGTCCATCGCCGGCCTGCGCAAGGAATTCGACGGGTTCGTCGCGCTGGACGACATCGATCTGGACATCGGCCAGGGCGAGATCTTCGCGCTGCTCGGCGGTTCCGGCAGCGGCAAGTCGACGCTGCTGCGCTGCCTGGGCGGGTTCGAGCAGCCCAGCCGCGGCCGCATCGTGCTCGACGGCCAGCCGCTGGATGGGCTGCCGCCGTACCAGCGCCCGCTCAACATGATGTTCCAGTCCTACGCGCTGTTCCCGCACATGAGCGTGGAGCAGAACATCGCCTTCGGGCTGAAGCAGGACGGCCTGTCGCGCAGCGCCATCGCCAGCCGTGTCGGCGAGATGCTGGAGCTGGTGCGGCTGGGCACGCTCGGCAAGCGCAAGCCGCACCAGCTCTCCGGCGGCCAGCAGCAGCGCGTGGCGCTGGCGCGCTCGCTGGCCAAGCGGCCGAAACTGCTGCTGCTGGACGAGCCGATGGGCGCGCTGGACAAGAAGCTGCGCTCGCAGATGCAGCTGGAACTGGTCTCGATCATCGAGACCTCGGGGGTGACCTGCGTGATGGTCACCCACGACCAGGAGGAGGCGATGACCATGGCCACGCGCATCGCGCTGATGGAGCAGGGCCGCATCCGCCAGGTCGGCACGCCGGGCGACATCTACGAGTCGCCGAATAGCCGTTTCGTCGCCGAGTTCATCGGCTCGGTGAACATGTTCGAGGGCCGCATCGGCGAGGACCATCCCGACCACGTGACCGTGCTCTGCCCGCAGTTCCCGGTGCCGATCTACATCAGCCACGGCATCACCGGCGTGGAAGGGCAGGAGGTGGCGTTCGCGGTGCGTCCGGAAAAGGTCTGGATCACCAAGGGCGAACCGGAGCAGACCTACAACAAGGCGCGCGGCACCATCGAGGACATCGCCTATTTCGGCAGCCACTCGATCTTCCACGTGCGCCTGCCCAGCGGCATCCGCGTGCAATCCAACTTCGCCAACCAGAAGCGCTGGGACAGCGAAGGCATGACCTGGGGCGACACGGTGTGGGTGTCGTGGGACGACAACGACGGCGTGGTGCTGACCGCATGAGCGCGCCCGTCGTCCCGGTGCCGCCCGAGCCGACGCCGCGGCTGCGCCTGCGGCAGCGCCTGCGCCTGCACTCGCTGCCGGCCATGCGCTGGCTGGTGATCGCCGCGCCGTACCTGTGGTTGCTGCTGTTCTTCGCGATCCCCTTCCTGATCGTGCTGCGCATCTCCTTCGCCGAGCAGGCCATCCGCAGCCCGCCGTACAGCGAACTGCTCGAAGTCCGCGATGGCGTGCTGACGCTGAAGCTGACCCTGCAGAACTACCTGGCGCTGCTGCGCGACCACCAGTACATCGAGGCCTACTGGGGCTCGATCAAGATCGCCGGCATCTCCACCGTGCTGACCCTGCTGATCGGCTACCCGATGGCCTACGCGATCGCGCGGCTGTCGCCGTCGGCGCGCAACATCGCGATGATGCTGGTGGTGCTGCCGTCGTGGACCTCGTTCCTGATCCGCGTCTACGCCTGGATCGGCATCCTCGACAGCAACGGCGTGCTCAACCGGGCGCTGCTGGCGCTGGGCCTGATCGATGCGCCGCTGCACATCCTCTACACCCCGGTTGCCGCCTACATCGGCATCGTCTACTGCTATCTGCCGTTCATGGTGCTGCCGCTGTACGCGACCCTGGTCAAGCTCGACCAGCGCCTGCTCGAGGCCGCCTACGATCTCGGCGCGCCGCCGTGGAAGGCGTTCCTGACCGTGACCCTGCCGCTGTCGCGGCCGGGCATCGTCGCCGGCTGCATGCTGGTGATGATCCCGGCGGTGGGCGAGTTCGTGATCCCGGAGATGCTCGGCGGCCCGGACACGCTGATGATCGGCCGGGTGCTGTGGGGCGAGTTCTTCAACAACCGCGACTGGCCGACCGCCTCGGCGGTGGCGATCGCGATGCTGGCGCTGCTGATGGTGCCGATCCTGATCTTCAACCGCTACCAGCAGCGCCAGCTCGAAGGCGGTCAGGCATGAGCGGCGCGCGCGGCGGCATGGGCAGGGTATTGCGCTGGACGGTGCTGGGCGCCGGCTTCGCCTTCCTGTACCTGCCGATCCTGCTGTTGATGGTGTATTCGTTCAACGCCTCCAAGCTGGCGACGGTGTGGGCCGGCTTCTCCACCAAGTGGTACGGCGAACTGCTGCGCGACCGGCAGATCCTGCAGGCGGCGTGGATCAGCCTGAAGGTGGCGTTCTGGACCGCCACCGCGTCGATGGTGCTCGGCACGCTGGCGGCGATGGCGATGACCCGCTTCCGCCGCTTCCCCAGCAAGAGCCTGTTCGGCGCGCTGGTGACCGCGCCGCTGGTGATGCCGGAGGTGATCATCGGCCTGTCGATCATGATGATGCTGGTATCGATGGGCGGCGTGCTCGGCATCCCGCCCAAGGGGGTGATGGCGATCTGGGCCGCGCATGTCACCTTCACCCTGTCCTTCGTCACCGTGGTGGTGTCCTCGCGCCTGCAGGAACTGGACCGCTCGCTGGAAGAGGCGGCGATGGACCTTGGCGCCAACCGGCTCAAGGTGTTCTTCCTGATCACCGTGCCGATCATCGCCCCGGCGCTGGTGTCGGGCTGGCTGCTGGCGTTCACCCTGTCGCTGGACGACGTGGTGATCGCCAACTTCGTCGCCGGCCCGGATTCGACCACGCTGCCGATGACCGTGTTCTCCTCGGTGCGCATGGGCCTGAAGCCCAAGATCAACGCGCTGGCCACGCTGATGGTGCTGGCGGTCTCGATCGCCGCGTTTGTTGGCTGGTGGCTGATGGCGCGCAGCGAGAAGCGCCGCCAGCGCGACATGCAGTTGGCGCAACAGCAGGGGGGATGATGTGCGCTGCTTTTCCGTGGAGCGGCGTCAGCCGCGACACGCATTGCCGGTAAGGCCTGTCGCGGCTTAAGCAGCTCCCACGGGATCTTGCGGCGAGCTTGCCTGGTGCACTGTGGGAGGGACTTCAGTCCCGACGCATTGCGCCATCGGAAAGCACGGAGCGTCGCTCCTGGCTGCTGCATGACAGTCGACTCATACAGGCCACGCGGAACACTGTGAGCCATCGCGCTCTCTGGCATCGCCACGTCGCCGCAACGTCCACGGCGCTAGGCTGGCCGGACACTTTTCCAGGAGTCCGCGCGATGCCTTACGACACCGTCAATCCGGCCAACGGCCAGGTCGAATACAGTCTTGAGCTGATGGATGCCGCCGCCGTCGAACAGCGCCTGGCCGCTGCGGCGCAGGCGTTTCCGGGCTGGGCGGCGACGCCGCTGGAGCAGCGCGGCGCGCTGCTGCGCAAGGTCGGTGCGCAACTGCGCGAACAGCGCGACGCGATCCAGCGGGTGATGACCGCGGAAATGGGCAAGCTGCGCAAGGAGGCCCTGGCCGAACTCGACAAGTGCGCCGCGGCCTGCGACTACTACGCCGAGCACGCGGCCGAGTACCTGCGCGAGCAGGCGGTGGTCACCGATGCGCAGCGCAGCTACGTGCGCTACGAACCGCTGGGCTGCGTGCTGGCGGTGATGCCGTGGAACTTCCCGATCTGGCAGGTGTTCCGCTTCCTGGCGCCGGCGCTGATGGCCGGCAACGTCGCCCTGCTCAAGCACGCCAGCAACGTGCCGCGCTGCGCCGACGCCATCCGCAAGGTGCTGGCCGATGCCGGCGTGCCGGACGGGGTGTTCGACGTGCTGCACATCGACAACGACCAGGCCGCCGAGGTGCTGCGCGATGCGCGCGTGGCCGCGGTCACCCTGACCGGCAGCGAGCGCGCCGGCCGCTCCATCGCCGCCAACGCCGGTGGGCAGCTGAAGAAGTGCGTGATGGAACTGGGCGGCAGCGACGCCTTCGTGGTGCTGGACGACGCCGACCTGGACGCTACCGTCGCCGCGGCGGTGAAGTCGCGCTTCGACAACGCCGGGCAGACCTGCATCGCGGCCAAGCGTTTCGTGGTGGTGGAGGCGATCGCCGACGAATTCGTAAGCCGCTTCGCCGCCGCCGCGGCCGAGCGTCGCCTCGGCGACCCGCAGGACGAGGCGACCACGCTGGCGCCGATGGCGCGCCAGGACCTGCGCGACGAACTGCACAAGCAGGTGCAGGCCAGCATCGCCAAGGGCGCAAAGCCATTGCTCGGTTGCGAACCCGAGCGCGGCAGCCACGCCGGCTATCCGGCGTCGATCCTCGACCGCGTGACGCCGGGCATGCCGGCCTACGACGAAGAACTGTTCGGCCCGGTCGCGGCGATCCTGCGCGTGGCCGACGAAGCCGAAGCCGTGCGCGTGGCCAACGACACCACCTTCGGCCTGGGCGGCAGCGTCTGGACCCGTGACCGCGCCCGCGGCGAGCGCGTGGCCTGCCAGCTGCAATGTGGCGCCGCCTTCGTCAACGCCATCGTCAAGAGCGACGTGCGCCTGCCGTTCGGCGGCATCAAGCGCTCCGGCTTCGGCCGCGAACTGGCCGAGCATGGCATCCATGAGTTCATGAACATCAAGTCGGTGTATGTGGCGTAAGGCAGGGAATTGGGAGTAGGGAATGGGGAATGGGAAAAGCGGCGGCGCCCGATGGGCGCCGTCTGTCACGGATGATTGCTGCACGCCGATGGTTACAGCACTGCCTCACGTGAGCGGCGCGCTGTCCATTCCCGATTCCCGTTTCCCCATTCCCGCCGCCGCGACGCGGCGGCTCACAACCACCTCGCCCGCTTGAACGCCACATACAGCGCCACGCATACCGCGGCGACGCCACCGACCATCAGCGGGTAGGCCCAGGGCCATTCCAGTTCCGGCATCTGCTTGAAGTTCATGCCGTACCAGCTGGTGATCAGGGTCGGAGCGGCGAGCAGGGCGGCCCACGCGCCGAGGCGCTTGACCGTCTCGCCCTGGGCCAGGGTGACCAGCGACAGGTTCACGCTCAGCGCGGTGCCCAGCATTTCGCGCAGGGTGTCGATGGCGTCGTTGGTGCGCACCGCATGGTCGAGCACGTCGCGCACGTACAGCCGCACTTCCTCGGCGATCAGCGGGCCGGGGTGGCGCTTGAGGTGCGCCAGCACGTCCTGCAGCGGCGCCACCGCCAGGCGCATCTGGTTGAGTTCGCGCTTGAGTTCGTACAGGCGGATCGCGGTGTCGCGGCGGTACGACTCGGCGAAGATGTCGGCCTCCAGCCGCTCCAGGCTCTGCCGGAAGGCGTCGAGGATCGGCTGGTAGTTGTCCACCACGTAGTCCAGCACCGCGTACAGCGCGTACGAGGGGCCCAGTTTCATCAGCGAGGCCTCGCGTTCCAGCCGCTCGCGCACCGGCGCGTAGGGCAGCGAGGCGCCGTGGCGTACGGTCAGCAGGAAGCGCGCGCCGAGGAAGGCGTGGGTTTCGCCGTAGACGATGCGTTCGTCGATCACCTGCGCGGTGTGCACCGCCAGGAAAAGCGAGTTGCCGAAGGCCTCGACCTTCGGCCGCTGGTGCGCCTTGCGGGTGTCCTCGATCGCCAGTTCGTGCAGCTGGAATTCCTCCTTGAGCTGCTGCAGTACCGCGTCGCCGGGCTCGTACATGCCGACCCAGACGAAGCCGTCGTCGTGGCCGGCCAGCACGTCGCTGATCTGCTCCAGGGCGATGTCGTGGCGGCGGCCATGGCCGTCGTAGTGCACGCAGTTGATGACGCAGGCGGGATTGGCGGTCGCGGAGGCCATGGCGGGAGTGGGTTCGGCGGAGGCGCGCGTGGCGAGTGGCGCGACGGTATCAGGGCTGCGGGCGAGGGCGGGTGAGCGCCCAGGCCAGCGCCGCGTGCACCGGCAGCAGCAATGCGATCCATTGCAGGTTGAATTGCGGCTGCAGCATCGACAGCCAGTGGATCAGCAGCGCGGCACCGGCCAGCGCCACCACCAGCCACAGCAGCACGTCGAACCAGCGTCCGGGGCGGCGCCCGCGCAGCACGGCAATGCCGCCGAACAGCAGCGGCAGGCACAGCGGATCCAGCAGCAACAGGTTGCGGTTGCCCCAGGCGGCACGATGCTCGCTGAAGCCCCACAGGTACAGCAGGACCGTGCCGCCGAGCGCGCATAGCAGCCAGAATGGCAGCGCCAGCGCGGCCAGCCAGCGCGGGCGGCGGCCCAGCGCCAGCACCCCCGCCGCCGCGACCAGCCCGACCAGCAGCCACGGCCACCAGTGCCGCAGCTGTTCCGGCGGTTCCGGCGGCAGCCGCTGCGGCAGCAACTGCTGGCGCGCCTGCACCAGCGGGCGGCCTTCGCTGTTGCGCACCTCGTTCAGGCTCTCGGCCAGGCGCATCGGCACGAACGCCTCTTCCCAGCGCGACAGCGGTTTGTCGGCGTACGGGCCCAGGCCCAGGTCGAAGCCCAGCCACATCCACGGTGCCGGCGAGGCTAGGCGGACCGATTCGCTGCGGTAGGTATTGCCGCGCGAGCGGCCCGACAGCTGCGCGTGCAGCGCGCCGCCCATGGCCCGGTCCAGCGCGTCGCGGACCATCGTGGCGCAGTTGGCGGTGTAGTAGTCGTAGCGGTAGCGCGCGTTTTCCGGGCGCGCGCGCCAAGCCAGCGCCTGCTGCAGCGCGCGTGCCTGCGCCGGGGCCAGGTCCAGCCACTGGATGTCGACGCCGCGGCCGGCTTCGCGGTATTGCTCCAGGTCCTCCTGCAGCGGCAGGGCGACCAGGTAGTAGCGCATGTCGCCGGCGGCGAAGCGGCCGACGAAGCCCGGTTCGCTGGGGTCGAAGAAACCGAAGTTGTACGAGGTGGCCTGGCCCGTGCGCGTGTCGAGCACCACGATGGCGTCGTGGCCGAAGCGCTCGAAGAACACTTCGCCGGGCTGCATCGTCGCCACGCCGATGCGCGGTGCGGGGTCGCTGCTGGCGCTGGCGGCAGTGGTCGCAGCCGCGTCGGGCGCTGCGGGCGCCGCTGCGGCCAGCGGCGGCGGTGCCGCCGGATCCGCAGGCGCGGTCTGCGCGAAGGCCAGCCCGGTCCACAGGGCCAGCAGCATTCCCAGCCAGCAGGCCGCGCGCAAGCGCGGCACGCGGTGCGTGCTCAAGCCCCGTCCTGCGCGGGAGGCGGCAGGATGGTGACGTGGAACGCCTGCACCCGGCGCGCGTCGGCCTTTGCCACGCGGAACGCGAACCGCCCCAGGGTCAGTTCCTCGCCGGTCTCGGGCAGGTGGCCGATCGCCTCGGTGACCAATCCACCGACGGTGTCGTAGTCGTCGTCGGGGAAGTCGGCGCCGAAGCGCTCGTTGAAATCCTCGATCGGGGTCAGCGCATCCACCACGTACTGGCCGTCGGCCTGCGCGGCGATCAGCGAGGCCTCGTCCTCGGCGTCGTCGTGCTCGTCGTCGATGTCGCCGACGATCTGCTCCAGCACGTCCTCGATGGTCACCAGCCCGGCCACGCCGCCGTACTCGTCGACCACGATCGCCATGTGGTTGCGCGAGAGCCGGAACTCCTTGAGCAGCACGTTGAGCTTCTTCGACTCCGGAATCAGCACCGCCGGGCGCAGCAGTTCGCGCACCGTGCCGGGACCGTGGTCGGCGACCACGCCGCGCAGCAGATCCTTGGCCAGCAGGATGCCGAGGATGTCGTCCTTGTTCTCGCCATGCACCGGGAAGCGCGAGTGGCCGGATTCGACCACCTGCTTCATCAGGTCGAGGAAGCGCGACTCCACCGGCAGCGACACCATCTGCGCGCGCGAGACCATCACGTCGCCGACGGTGAGTTCGGAGACCGACAGCGCGCCCTCCATCATGCGCAGCGTGTCGGCGGCGATCAGGCCGTCGTGCTGCGCGTCGCGCAGCACCTCGACCAGATCGTCGCGGGTGTGCGGGTCGCCGGAGAACACCGAGGTCAGGCGTTCCAGCCAGCCGCGACGTTTTTCGTGGGATTCCGGGGAGGTACTACTCGGTCCGTCTTCTGACATGTTCTGTGGGTAGGCGCCCGGTCGAACGGGCGGTAACCGCAAGTCTAGCAGGGCGCTCGCGACAGCATCGCGACGTCGGCGGCCGGTACCGGCGGCCCGCCGGCGCGGGTTCAGCCGCCCTTGGCCGGCGTGTGCAGCGCGTCCGGTGCCGGTTCCGCGCCCGGCTCCTCGGGCAGGTCCAGGCTGTAGCTGCAGCCGGCCAGGGTCTTGCCGGGGTGCGATTTCACCGTGGACACGCTGAGGATGATCGACTCGATCATCGGCTCGCCGGTCTTGGGATCGTGGACGTCGCGGCTGAGCACTTCGCGGCCGAACATGGCCTTCTCCGGGGTGTCCACCGCCGCTTCCAGATTCAGGCGCTTGGCCAGCGGCCGCGGGTCGGGCAGGTCCAGGATCGCCATCACGCTGGCGCCGGAGAAGGCGATGCGCTCGCTGCTGTAGCCGAACACCTGGATCGGCCGGGTCAGCGCGTACTCGGTCATGAACAGGTTGGACTGCGGCAGCGGCCGCCAGCCGTGCGCCACCGCCTTCAGCGGATCGGCCAGCAGCGGCGCCAGTGCAGTGAAGTCGGCCACGTGCTGGCGGCATTCCAGCAGCGCTGGCAGGTCGATGGCCGGATCGGCGGTTGCGGTGGCGGCAGGCGCTGCAGTCGGTGGTGCGGGAGGCGCGGCGACAGCGGCGGGGACGACACAGGCGAGCGCGAGCAGGACGAGCGAGGGACGGATCAACGCACGGAACCTCGAAGGAAAACGGGGCTGCGGCGATCGCCGCGCGGCCACGTTACCGCCGGCGCCCGCGCTTGACCAGCGTGGGATGGTGGGGAACACATTAAGCCCCTCTCCCCCCGGGAGAGGGGTTGGGGTGAGGGTCGGTCGCGACAGCGGGTGTGGGATCTCGGATCAACGCTCGCCGGCGTAGGGGTCGGAGACGCCGAGGTCGGCCAGGATCTCGCGCTCCAGTTGCTCCATCGCCTCGGCTTCCTTGTCGTCCTCGTGGTCCCAGCCGAGCAGGTGCAGCACGCCGTGCACGGTCAGGTGCGCGTAGTGCGCGTTGAGCGGCTTGTCCTGTTCGGCGGCCTCGCGCGCCACCACCGGTGCGCAGATCACGAGATCGCCGAGTAGCGGCAGCTTGACGCCCTTCGGCAACCCCTCGGGCAGTTCGGCCGGGAAGCTGAGCACGTTGGTGGCGTAGTCCTTGCCGCGGTAGTGCTGGTTGAGGGCGCGGCCTTCGCGGTCGTCGACCAGACGGATCGCCAGGTCGGCCTCGCGGATGCGGCCCTTCAGTGCCGCGGCGACCCACTTGCGGAAGCTCGGCGCCGCCGGCAGCCCGGCGCGGGGCAGGGCGTAGCTGACGCCGACATCGAGGCGGACGGGACCTTTGGTCATGGCGGAACGGCCGGGTGCTGCGGTGGGAGCCACAGTATCGCGCTAACGCGCGCTCAGGGCGACGCCCAGTCGCCGGCGTCGTAGGCGATCTCGATCACGGCGGCATTGCCTGCCGCGCGGTCGATGCCAGCGTCTGCGGCGGATTTGCTGCAGTTGAAGCCCTGGTAGAGGGTGCTCTGGCGGACCAGTTGCAGTGCCGCCTGTTCCGGCTTGCCGTTCGGGTCGATCTGGATGGTCGGTGTCGCGCAGCCGCCGACATTGGTCACCTGGATGGCGGGCACGAGCGCGCGCGCCGCCTGGTCGGCGAGGGTGTCGAAGGCATCCGGTCCGATGTCCTGCGCAGCGGCCGACACGCGCACCTTGAAGTAGTAGAGCTGTTTGTAGAACAGATAGCCGTTGGAGCGGGCCGGTGCATCCTCCGGGTCGAGGCGCAGTTCCATCCGCAGCTTTTCTCCGGGCACACGTTGGGCCTCGGCGATCGCCGCGACCAGCGCCTTGTCCAGGGCGCTGGCGGCCTTCGGCGCCGGTTCGACGACGATGCCCAGCTCGAACCGTTGCGCGCCCAGTTCGTGCAGTTCCGCGTAGGTGCCGCCGGAGACCGCTGCGGCCAGATCGGCGCGGAAGCCCGTCATGCCGTCGGCGATGGCCCGCGCCGATTCCTTTTGTCCGGCGGGATAGACGAACACGTTGATGGTCAGTTCCGGATGACCTTTCAGCACGTAGAGGAAGCCGGCGCCGGCGGCCTTGGCGGCCGGGTCGTACTTGCTGCCGCGCAGGCTGAAGTCGCCCACGGTGTCGGGAGCGACCACGTAGCTGGTTTCGACGAAGGGGCGCGCCGGTGTTGCTGCGGGCGGCGCGGCCGTGGCGGCAGCCACTGGCGCGGCGCAAGTGGCCAGGATCGGCCAGAGCAGACAGGCGAACGACGACGATCGCTGGAACATGGCACCTCCCCGTGCACGGCAGCAGCATCGCAGTGTACGTCGGTCACTGCCGCGTGGTGCATGCGGTCGCTACGGAGTGCCGCGACAGGCGCGCAGCAGCAGGTTCAAGTCACGCATGCGACCAGGAACAGCAGCGGGGTCTTTTCGTCGTCGACGCGGTAGGCCAGGCTGCCCATCGGACCTCGCTGGCACTGCGGATTGTCGCGCCGGATGTCCACCGTGGCGGCAAAGCGCCCCGACGTGGGCAGCCACACCGAGGCCTGGCCGTGTTCGAGCAGTTGGCCGACGAGGTAGAAACTGTCCGCTGGCACCTTTGTGTAGGCCAGCGCATTGCAGCCGAAGCGGTCGCGCGTCACGCCGGCGCCTTCGGCCGCATCCAGCAGCGCCTGCGCCCTGGTGCCGGCGATCCAGGCCAGGCGTTGCGCTTCGTTGCCGTGCGGCGCAGTCGGCGAAGTACGGGCGATCGCCGCGGCGCGCTCGAGCACATCGCGCTGCAGGCCGATGCTGGCGGTGTCCTGCACGATCGACACGCACGGCGCGGTCAGCGATTGCGCCAGGGCGACGCGCTGCGGCGCCGGGTCCTGCGCTGGCGGCGGATCCTGCGGCTGGCCGTTGGCGCCGCCGGCCACGCAAAGCAGCGCTGCCAGCAGGCCTGGCCAGGGCCGGATCATGCGGACGGGCCGCTGGCGCGGTCGACCACGTCGCGCTTCTCGTAGGCGTTGACGATGCGCGCCACCAGCGGATGCCGGACCACGTCGCGCGCCTCGAAGAAGGTGAAGCTGACTCCGTCCACCTCGTGCAGCACTTCGACGGCATCGCGCAGGCCGGACTTGACGTGCTTGGGCAGGTCGATCTGGGTCAGGTCGCCGGTGACCACGGCGGTGCTGCCGAAGCCGAGCCGGGTCAGGAACATCTTCATCTGCTCGATGGTGGTGTTCTGCGCTTCGTCCAGGATCACGTAGGCGTCGTTGAGGGTGCGTCCGCGCATGTACGCCAGCGGCGCGATCTCGATGACGTTCTTCTCCAGCAGCTTGACCACCTTCTCCACGCCCAGCATCTCGTACAGCGCGTCGTACAGCGGGCGCAGGTAGGGGTCGACCTTCTGGGTGAGGTCGCCCGGCAGAAAGCCCAGCTTCTCGCCGGCCTCCACTGCCGGGCGCACCAGGATCAGCCGCTGTACCCGCGATTCGTTCAGCGCTTCCACCGCGCTGGCCACGGCCAGGAAGGTCTTGCCGGTGCCGGCCGGGCCGATGCCGAAGTTGATGTCGTGGGTGGCGATCTGGTGCAGGTACTTGGCCTGGTTGGCGCCGCGGCCGCGCACGGTGCCGCGCCTGACCTTGATCGCCACGTCCTGCGGCTGGTACGCGCGCTGCGTCACCTGGTCGACGTTGGACTGGTTGAGCCGCAGGTGGATTTCCTGGTCGTCGAAGGCGACGTGGTCGGCCTCGGCGTACAGCGCCTGCAGCAGGCGCTCGGCCGCCGCCACCGCCTGCTCCGGCCCGGTCACCCGGTACACGTTGCCGCGGTTGGAGATCTCCACGCCCAGGCGCAGTTCGATCTGCCGCAGGTGCGCATCGAACGGGCCGGCCAGGTTGGCCAGGCGTTCGGTGTCGGCGGGATCCAGGGTGAAGTCGCGTTGCGCGGGGGTGGTCATGGCGGGCGCGCGCCGCCGGCGGCGACGTCGAAAAAAAGAGGGGCGCAAAGGGTAGCGCGCGGCGCGTAGCCGGGCCAGTGAAGGGCGCGCGGCGGCGGTGTGGGCGTGTGCACGCCGAAGTCGCCGCCGTGCACCTCGGGGAGCAGCGCCAAGCGCGCCCCGCCACTTGTGCAGTCATCGCGGCTGCAGGGATGGCAACGTTGTCCACAATGAATGTGGATCGATTGTCCAAAAGCCTGTGGACAACTGCGCGGACGCCTTGCAGCGCAAGACACTAGACTATTGTGGCGAAAAAATCGCAGATGCGCACCCTCTGGACAAGAGTTCTTCACGCAAATCGCTCTTCAGCGTTGACCAAGAGGCTGGATAGTCAACTGCATCTTTGCAACATTTCAAAATCTCAAAGGTCGCGGTGCAACCAGTCTTTTTGCCAAAAGAACTCATGCAACTGACCATCGTTCCCCACGTACGCGATTCGAGGCGTGCCGTAGGCGTCCGTGTATCCGGCTGGATCGGAAGCGAGGGATACCGCGCCATCTACAAGACTCATGTCTTCCGACACCCATTGTCCGTCCACTAGCACAACACGATAGAGGTGATGATCGACTCCTTGGTACAGTAGGTTCGTACTGCCATTCATTAAGAATCCTGACGGCGAGCCAAGTGCCGGGACGAACCCAGGCATGTGCTCAAAGTCGGTGTCATGCCATCCAGTGCTCGCTGCGCTCAACATATGGAGCGCACCGTTGATGTCGCGATAGGTCACTCTAGCCGATCCTTCGGAGTCGACGAAAGCAGTTGGATCGGCTGCTGCCGGCACCGCCTCAGGCGTTGTTGTCATGTTCCACGCTTGCCAATTGCCATTCCAAAGGAACAGCTCAATGAGCTGATTTCCCACGCCTCGATAAACGACTCTATCGGCGCCGTCAGCTTGGTAGCCAATCGGGCTTCCCAAGGCTGCTGGAAGATTTGTCGCTTGTGTAGCGGTCGTAAGATCGCGCGTTGTCCAGCCTGTTGAAGTCAAGCGAACTTCGTGAACATGGCCGGAAACATCGCGAAAGTAAACGCGAGTCATGCCGTCGCTTGGCGTGTATGCACGTGGAGGACTGTAGGCATCTGCGAGGCCGAACGCTGCGCTCATGTCCCAGAGTTGCCAGGATGCGTTGGTGCGGAAAGCTTCGAAGATGTGACGGTTGCCGTCCAGAAAGTAGACTCTCTGCACTCCATTGGCATGTGTCGCCGAAGGGTCGGCTGTAGTCAGTTGGGTGCCAATTCTGTCCAGCATAGGCCCTTCTGGGCCTAGCTCTGCGGAGAAGTCCAACAGCTCGCCGGCATCGTTTCGGAAGACGATGAGTGGTTCTTCTCCTGCCAGGGTGGCAGGTGTTCCAGTCGCTTGGTGAGGTATCACGCTTGTGACGCGGATGTTGCCGACACTCATGCCGAGTTGACTGGGTGATGTGCCGGTGCAACTGCCTGCATTGGCTTTGCATGGGTCATAAACTTCGCCGTTCACATTGAGAAGCGTCAAGGCGTAGTCCAGCGGATTCAGCGAAAGCTTTTGATAGGCGCCGAAGGTACGGGCGACATCGTTTCGCATCAGTATCAGTTGGCTGGGGGATAGGCGGAAATGGACTCGCGCTGGCGCAAATGTCCCGGTTCGGAAATGCATCGAATCGGACATCCTGCTAATCCATCTTGGCGCATCCAGGCCTGCATTTACTAGAGGGAGGGTGGTCGTGCCGGTGTCGTCACGGATAGTGACTTCCTGCATTGCCCCGGTCATGTCGGGACCCGCGTATCCGACAGAAATACTGAAAGCGCATTTGTCGTCGCAGCGACCGCCTGTGTCCGTCACGATTGCTTGAAAATAGGCTTGTGAATGCGCTCCCCCGCTTGCGGAAACGTGCTCAATGCCCGTGTCAAATGCGACGTCCAAGACTTGTGCGATATTCGAGAATAGTCTCGCGTAAGGCGGTGATTGATACCAGCACCCTACATTCGTGGAAAGCGATCCATTGGCGAGCGGGGTGGGGTCATTTTGGGTGTTCATCCAA
This sequence comes from Xanthomonas sp. LF06-19, assembly GCF_034105425.1. Classification (NCBI taxonomy): domain Bacteria; kingdom Pseudomonadati; phylum Pseudomonadota; class Gammaproteobacteria; order Lysobacterales; family Lysobacteraceae; genus Xanthomonas; species Xanthomonas sp. LF06-19. Next base: position 22,247 of record NZ_JAXGGH010000011.1, read on the forward strand.
AAGCCTGCCCATCGACCGATCATCTGTTCTCCCGATTTGCCATAGGAGTCTAGGTGGGCCCGTTGTGTGCCTGCCAGATCGGCTGTAGCCAAGCCGGTGTACTCTGACATGCGCCAGTGAGTAATCGGGATCAGCGGTGATTTCGGCGACGAATGATCCTGTAGTGTGTAACGATTGCTTTCCGGAAACGCTATGTCGGTTACCACTAGGTCTATCGAGCTGCTATCGACATGCGGCTGGTAAAAAGGAAGTGTAAGGAAGCCCGGCGAGGTGGGTGATGTTGGATCCTGTCGTAGATTCAGGCATTGGATGCCGCTAACGCCACCATTGTTCTCCGCGTGCGCAGCGATCGGTCCAAGTAAGACTATTCCCAGGCAGATCCCTGATATGCGTTTAATGGCTGGCATTGGTGTGCTCAAGGCTTGAATTTGGGCCTGTCAGCAGTCTCAATTTCGCCCTGGCTTTGCAGCGCGGCTGTGGAGGCTGCCCGTATGGAGTGGTCTTAATGATCCTGAGCGCCGCTCTATATGTTTATTCGGCCATCGTGATCAAGAGGTAACAGCTTATTGTGCTGCCGATACGCGGCCGCGCAGCGAATTGCTCAGCGCCTCGGTGATCGTCACCTCGACGAACTGGCCGATCAGGCGCGGATGGCCGGGGAAGTTCACCGAGCGCATGTTCTCGGTCTTGCCGGTCAGCTCGGCCGGGTTCTTCTTCGACGGCCCTTCCACCAGCACGGTCTGCACGCTGCCGATCATGCTCTGCGAGATCTGCTGCGCATGCGCGTTGATGTGCGCCTGCAGCCGCGCCAGCCGCGCATGCTTGACCGCCTCGGGCGTGTCGTCTTCCAGGTCGGCGGCGGGCGTGCCCGGGCGCCGCGAATAGATGAAGGAAAAGCTCTGGTCGAAACCCACGTCCTCGATCAGCTTCATGGTCTTGTCGAAGTCGGCGTCGCTCTCGCCGGGGAAGCCGACGATGAAGTCGGAGCTGATCGAGATGTCCGGGCGTACCGCGCGCAGCTTGCGGATCTTCTGCTTGAACTCCAGCGCGGTGTAGCCGCGCTTCATCGCGCTGAGGATGCGGTCGCTGCCGGCCTGCACCGGCAGGTGCAGGTAGTTGGCCAGCTGCGGCACGTCGCGGTAGGCCTCCACCAGCGAGTCGCTGAATTCCAGCGGATGCGAGGTGGTGAAGCGGATGCGGCCGATGCCCTCGATCTGCGCGATGCTGCGGATCAGCAGGCCCAGGTCGGCGACCTGCGCTTCCTCGCCGGCCTCGGCGTCGGCGTAGGGGCCGCGGTAGGCGTTGACGTTCTGGCCGAGCAGGTTGATCTCGCGCACGCCCTGGGCGGCCAGTTGCGCCACTTCCACCAGCACGTCCTCGAACGGGCGGCTGATCTCCTCGCCGCGGGTGTAGGGCACCACGCAGAACGAGCAGTATTTGGAGCAGCCTTCCATGATCGACACGAAGGCCGAGGGGCCTTCGGCGCGCGGCTCCGGCAGGCGATCGAACTTCTCGACCTCGGGGAAGCTGATGTCCACCTGCGACTTGCCCGATTCGCGCCGCGCGCGGATCAGCTCCGGCAGCCGGTGCAGGGTCTGCGGGCCGAACACCAGGTCCACGTAGGGCGCGCGCTTGACGATCGCCTCGCCTTCCTGCGAGGCCACGCAGCCGCCGACGCCGATGATCACCGGCTTGCCGCCGGCCTTCAGCGCCTTCCAGCGGCCGAGCTGGCTGAACACCTTTTCCTGCGCCTTCTCGCGGATCGAGCAGGTGTTGACCAGGACCACGTCCGCTTCTTCGGGGTTGTCGGTCAGCTCCAGGCCTTCGGACGCGGCGAGCACGTCGGCCATCTTGGCCGAGTCGTACTCGTTCATCTGGCAACCGTGGGTCTTGATGTAGAGCTTGCCGCGCACCGGCGCGGGTGCGGCGGCGGTGCCGGCGGAGGGCAGGGGATGCAGGACGGTCCCGGGCATGGCGCTTAATCCAGGCGGGTGGAAAGGAAGCCGGCTAGTTTACCCCTGCCTGCGCGCCAGCGCAGGACGCTAGCCCGCTGCGGCATCCACCGCCAGCGCGCGCTGCACCGCCGGCCGCGCCGCCATGCGCGCGGCGTAGGCGCGGGTCGGCGCCGGCGGGTCGAGCAGGCCGAACGCCAGCATCCAGCCCAGCGCGCTGCCCCACAGCACGTCGGCGGCGCTGCAGCGCGCGCCGAGCAGGTAATCGCCGCGCGCCAGTTGCGCGTCCACCACCGCCAGCACGGTATCGCAGTCGGCATAGGGCGACATCGCCCGCGGTGGCGGCTCGCGCTTGAGCGCGCGGTCGACCAGGGCCGGCTCGAAGCAGGCGCCGTAGAACGCCAGCCAACGCAGGTAGGGGCCGCGCAGCGGGTCGCCGATCGGCGGTGCCAGCCCGGCCTCGGGATACAGGTCGGCCAGGTAGGGGTAGATCGCGCCCTGCTCGGTCACCACCGCGCCGGCGTGCACGATCGCCGGCACCTTGCCCATCGGGTTGATCGCCAGGTAGTCCGGCGCCAGTTGCGCCTGCCGGTCGAAGTCGATGCGCTCGATGGCGTAGTCGGCGCCCAGCTCCTCGAGCAGGATCAGCACGCCGCGCGAGCGCGAATGCGGGTTGTGGAACAGGGTGATGTGGCGGTCGCTGGTCATGGGCGGCTCCTGGCTGGTCGGTGCGAACACCCTAGACCCCATTGCGGACAGATCCTGTCCGCAATAGCGTGCGCCGATGTCATCGCCCGCCGCCCGCCTGTTGCGCCTGGTCGCCCTGCTGCAGACCCGCCGGCTGTGGTCCGGCGCCGAGCTGGCCGCGCGGCTCGGCGTGGACCGGCGCAGCCTGCGCCGCGACGTGGAGCGGCTGCGCGCGCTGGGCTACGCCGTGGAGGCCACGGCCGGGATCGGCGGCGGGTACCGGCTGGCGGCCGGCGCACAGATGCTGCCGCTGCTGTTCGAGGAGGACGAGGCGGTGGCGGTCGCGGTGGCATTACGCGCCGCCTGCGCCAGCATGGCCGGCCTGGAGGACACCGCGGTGCGGGTGCTGGCCAAGCTCGAACCGCTGCTGCCGACGCGGGTGCGCCAGCGCGCCGAGGCCTTGCAGAGCGCGACCCTGGCGCTGGGCCAGGACCCGCTACGGCCGGACACGCGGGTGCTGATCGGGGTCGCCAGCGCTTGCCGCGACCGGCGCCTGCTCGGTTTCGCCTACCGCGACCATTCCGGGCGCGCCAGCGAGCGGCTGGTCGAGCCCTTGCGCCTGGTCAACGCCGGCCGCCGCTGGTACCTGCTGGCCTGGGACCGCGATCGTGCCGACTGGCGCACCTTCCGCGCCGAACGCATCGTGCCGCCCTTGCAGCTCGGCGCGGCGGTGGCGTTGCGCCTGCCGCCGCAGGAACCGGCGGCCATGGTCGACGCGGCGATCCGCTACAGCCCGCAGGCGATGGGTTTCGCCCTCAGTGTGCGGCTGCGTGGCAGCGCCGCCGAGCTGGGGGCGCGCATTCCACTGTGGTGCGGCACCCTGCAGGACGAGGCCGACGGCCACTGCCGGCTGTCGCTGCTGGCCGACGCGGTGCCGTGGCTGGCGGCGCAATTGCTGACCATCGGCGTGCCGTTCGCCGGGCTGGAGGCCACGGCCGAGGTGCGGACGGCGCTGCGCGGGGTGCTGAACGCGTTGCTGGAGCAGGTGGCGGAGCCGGCACCGGTAGAGTAGGTGATACGGACGGGGAGGGCGCACTGGCCGCCCGGCGCTGCTCCGGCCCCGGGCGGTGCGGACTTGGCAAGCGGCGGGGAAGTTGGGACACTCGCCGCCATGAAGGGGATGCTGTGGCTCCTGGGGCTGGGACTCGCCACGTTGACGGCTGCGCCGGCCAGCGCCGGCACCCTGTACAAGTGCACCGGCAACGACGGCGTGCCCAGCTACGGCAGCAAGCGCGTGTCCGGCGCCAGTTGCAGTGTGATCGGCCGCTACACCCCCGACCGCCGCGCCGCGCGGACCGCCCCGGCGCCGGCGCCGGCCAGGGCCAGCACCGAGCGGCCGCCCAGCCGCGGCGTCATCGCCAGCGCCGGCACCGTGGCGCCGGCCACCCTGATCAGCGCGCCGGTCGCCGCCCCGGCCCCGGTGACCGCCAACGCCGTGCCCAACCGGGTCGCCCCGGTGTCGCCCAGCAGCAGTGGCGCGCCACGGCGTCTGGTCAGCGGTCAGCTGTATTCGTACATGAAGGACGGCGTGCGCCACTACACCAGTGCGCGTCCGACCCAGGTCGCCAATCTCGGCGCGGTGCGCACGATCCGCTACAGCTTCATGGAAACCTGCTATGCCTGCGCCAACCCGGGGGTCAACTTCGGTGCGGTGCGCCTGAACACCACCGCCTACCAGAGCGAGATCGCCGCCGCCGCGCGCGAGTACGGTGTCGACGAAGCGGTGGTGCGCGCCATCATCCACGCCGAGTCCGCTTACAACCCGACGGCCCTCAGCCGCGCCGGTGCGCAGGGGCTGATGCAGCTGATGCCGCCGACCGCGCGCCGCTTCGGCGTCAGCGATTCGTTTGATGCAGCGCAAAACATTCGCGGCGGCGTGCAGTACCTGGCGTGGCTGCTGAAGCGCTTCAACGGCAACCTCAGCCTGGCCGCGGCCGGCTACAACGCCGGCGAAGGCGCGGTAGACAAACACGGCGGGGTGCCGCCGTACAGCGAGACCCAACGCTATGTGCAGCGGGTGGGCGTGCTCGCCGAGCGCTACCGCGGCGTGCTGGCGACCGCGCATTGAGCCGTCGCCGCGGCCCGGCAGGAGGCGTTGCGCGTCCATTGTCGGCGCGTTAAGGGTTCCGCTACACTGCAGTGGATTCAGTGCGGCTCGACCCCCACCGAGCTGCTGGCAGCCTCACGCTACCCAATCACAGATCGGAGTGCCGGATGGCCAACGATGGGGTCAACGATTCTGTAAATGTAGGACGCCGCCGCTTTCTCACCGCCACCACGTCCGTCGTGGGCGCGGTTGGTGCGGGGTTCGTCGCGGTTCCTTTCATCAAGTCCTGGAATCCGAGCGCAAAGGCCAAGCTGGCCGGCGCGCCGGTCACCGCCGACATCAGCGCCCTGCAGGAAGGGCAGCGCCTGATCCTGGAATGGCGCGGCCAGCCGATCTGGATCGTCAAGCGCTCCAAGGCGATGCTCGATGCGTTGCCGTCGCTGGACAGCAGGCTCAAGGATCCGGAGTCCACCAACAAGGACCAGCAGCCGGACTACGTGCTGAAGAATCCGGAGTACCGCTCGATCAAGCCCGACGTCTCGGTGCTGGTCGGCCTGTGCACCCATCTGGGCTGCTCGCCGGAAATGGTCGCCGAGATCCGCCCCGAACCCTACGACCCCGACTGGAAGGGCGGCTATTTCTGCCCCTGCCACAAGTCGCGCTTCGACATGTCCGGCCGCGTGTTCCAGGGCGTGCCGGCGCCGATCAACCTGCTGGTGCCGCCGCACCACTACCAGGACGACAACACGCTGGTGATCGGCGTGGACCCGAGCGCGTCCGCGAAGGGAGGGGCGTAAGTCATGGCCGACAACATCCTCACCCGCACCGCGGGCAACGTGTTCGACTGGGTCAACGAGCGCGCTCCCGGGCTGATGCCGTTCTACCGCAAGCACGTCACCGAGTACTACGCGCCGAAGAACTTCAACCTCTGGTACTACTTCGGCTCGCTGGCGATGGTGGTGCTGGTCAACCAGATCGTCACCGGCATCTTCCTGACGATGCACTACAAGACCAGCGCGGCCGAGGCGTTCAACTCGGTCGAGTACATCATGCGCGACGTCGAGTGGGGCTGGCTGATCCGCTACATGCACTCCACCGGCGCCTCGCTGTTCTTCATCGTGGTGTACCTGCACATGTTCCGCGGGCTGATGTACGGCAGCTACAAGAAGCCGCGCGAGCTGGTGTGGATCCTGGGCATGCTGATCTACCTGGTGCTGATGGCCGAAGCCTTCATGGGCTACGTGCTGCCCTGGGGGCAGATGTCGTTCTGGGGCGCGAAGGTGATCATCTCGCTGTTCGGCGCCATCCCGGTGATCGGCAACGGCCTGACCGAGTGGATCATGGGCGATTATCTGCCGTCCGACGCCACCCTCAACCGCTTCTTCGCCCTGCACGTGATCGCCCTGCCGCTGGTGCTGCTGCTGCTGGTGGTGCTGCACCTGGGCGCGCTGCACGAGGTCGGTTCCAACAACCCCGACGGCGTGGAGATCAAGAAGGGGCCCAAGGGCAACCGCTGGAGCCCGATCAAGCCGGCCGACGGCATCCCGTTCCATCCGTACTACACGGTCAAGGACCTGGTCGGCGTCGGTTTCCTGCTGATGATCGGCGCCTTCATCATCTTCTTTGCGCCCGGCTTCGGCGGCCTGTTCCTGGAGCACGACAACTTCACCGAGGCCAACCGCCTGGTGACGCCGGAGCACATCAAGCCGGTCTGGTACTACACCCCGTACTACGCGATGTTGCGGGTGGTGCCGAACAAGCTCGGCGGCGTGCTGGTGATGTTCTCGGCCATCGCGATCCTGTTCCTGGTGCCGTGGCTGGATCGCGCCAAGGTCAAGTCGATCCGCTACCGCGGCTGGATCTCGCGGGTGATGCTGGGGATTCTTGCGGTGTGCTTCGTCTGGCTCGGCGTGATCGGTTCCGGCCCCGGCACCGAGATCATCGAGACCTACATCGGCCGCGTGCTGACCGTGCTGTATTTCGCCTTCTTCCTGACGATGCCGATATGGACCTCGCTGGATCGAACCAAGCCGGTGCCGGAGCGGGTGAGCAGCCATGACTAAGCGCCTGATCGCTGTGCTCGCCGGCGTCGCGTCGGCCTTGCTGCTGTCCGCCTCGGCCATGGCCGCCGAGGGTGCCGCCACCCTGCAGGCCGGCAACGACCTGGGTGACCGCGCCTCGCTGCAGCGCGGCGCCAAGCTGTTCATGAACTACTGTTCCGGCTGCCATTCGCTGAAGTACCTGCGCTACCAGCGCATGGCCGAGGATCTGGGCCTGAGCGAGGACGAGGTGATGCACAACCTCAACTTCACCGGCGCCAAGATCGGCGAACACATCGAGACGGCGATGCCGCACGATGCGGCGACCAAATGGTTCGGCAAGGCGCCGCCGGACCTGAGCCTGATCGCCCGCGTGCGCGGCACCGACTGGGTCTACACCTACCTCAAGTCGTTCTATCTCGACCAGTCGCGGCCGCTGGGCTGGAACAACAAGCTGTTCGCCAACGCCTCCATGCCCAATCCGCTGTGGGACCTGCAGGGCCTGCAGCAGCCGGTCTACGGCAAGGCCGAGCAGCCGGGCGTGGACAAGCCGGTGGAGCGGCTGCAACTGGCGACGCCGGGCAAGCAGAGCCCGGCCGAGTTCGACCAGACGGTGCGTGACATCAGCAATTTCCTCGAATACGCCGGCGAGCCGGCGGCGCTGAAGCGGCAGAACCTGGGCGTGTGGGTGGTGCTGTTCCTGGCGCTGCTGACCTTCCTGGCCTATCTGCTGAAGAAGGAATACTGGAAGGACGTGCATTGAGTCGCGGCCGTTTCGGCCGCGTCCCGGCTGCACCGTTGCTGAGCCGATCCCCTGTTCATCCTATTGGCTTTTGTGAGCGAGGGTTGCACACTCAGGGGCCGTGACGACCGTCCGCAATGTGCGGGCGGCGTCGATGCGGCCGGCGGATTCCGGCCGTCGGAGAGCCTTGAATGGCGGCGAGTTTGCGCATGCGAAATACCTTGACGTTGTTTTCCTCCACGGATGATGTCCTGTGCCACCGCGTCCGCCTGGTGCTCGCGGCCAAGGGCGTGACCTACGATTTCGTGGCGGTGGATCCGCAGAATCCGCCGGAAGACCTGATCGACCTGAATCCCTACCACTCGGTGCCGACCCTGGTCGAGCGCGAGCTGGTGCTGTACGCCGCCTCGGTGGTCAGCGAGTACCTGGACGAGCGCTATCCGCATCCGCCGCTGATGCCGGTCGATCCGCTTTCGCGCGCGCGCCTGCGCCTGGCGATGCTGCGCATCGAGCACGACTGGGTGCCGCAGGTGCAGGCGATCCAGCTCGGCAACAAGGCCCAGGCCGAAGCTGGGCGCAAGCGCCTGAAGGAGCTGCTGACCGCGTCGGTGCCGCTGTTCAAGGCCAGCAAGTTCTTCCTCAATCCGGAGATGAGCCTGGCCGACTGCGCGATGGCGCCGATCATCTGGCGCCTGCAGGCACTGGACATCCCGCTGCCGAAGGACGGCAAGGCGATCGAGGATTACGGCAACCGCATCTTCCGCAATCCGGGGTTCATCCGCAGCCTGACCGATCAGGAAAAGAAACTGCGCGACCTGCCGGCATGATGCTGTCCGCCGCGCCGTTTCCATTGTCTTCCGAGCTGTACCGGCATTGCGCGCCGGCACGTAGAATGGGCGCATGAGCGACGACACTTCCCGCATGACCAGCCATCGCCCGTACCTGCTGCGGGCGCTGGTGGAATGGATCAACGACAACGGCATGACCCCGCACATCCTGGTGGATGCGGGCCTGCCCGGCGTCCAGGTGCCGCCGAGCGCGGTCAAGGACGGGCGGGTGGTGCTGAACATCGCCGAGCGTGCGGTGGTGCGGCTGCAGATCGACAACGAGGGGGTCAGCTTCACCGCCCGCTTCGGTGGCGTCAGCTACCCGGTGCAGGTGCCGATGTCCGCGGTGCTGGCGGTCTATGCACGCGAAACCGGGCAGGGCATGGCGCTGCCGGACGACATCCACGGCGCCAGCGAGCCGCCGGGCGACGACACCCCGCCACCGCCGCGGCCGGGCGGTTCCGACGACGCCGGCAAGCGGCCGCGCCTGCGCGTGGTCAAGTAAGTCGTCGATGCGCGGCCTCGGTGGCTGCGCTTCACCCACCCAAGCGTTGGCGTTTTCGGTAATCGCGCGCCGCGCACCGCGTTGTTCCGTCGCAGGAGCGGCTTCAGCCGCGGCGGGCTTACCGGTAACGCCCATCGCGGCTGAAGCCGCTCCTGCATTCGCCGTCCATTCCATGTGGCATGCGCATCGCCCGCGCACTCAGCTTCGCTGTCGCCCGACACGACACGCCGCACGCCATCGGTATCGGTATCGGTATCGGTATCGGTGCGCGGCCGTGGTGCACGGCCGTGGTGCACGGCTCAGTCGCGCTGCGCGCGGGCTTCCTGCAGGCTGCTCACGCTGGCGACCGACGGCCCGGTGAAGGCGATCAACTGGTCGCCGAGCAGCACCAGGCGGCCGCTGTGGCGGTCGGTGCCGTCGTAGGAATAATCGAAGCGGAAGCTGCGCTCGAAGCCGAGCCAGCCGTTGGGCAGGCGCCGCAGGCGCAGGCCGGTGCCGTGCACGCTCTGGTCCAGCCACTGCACGTCGGCGGCCTTGCAGGCATTGCGGCCGAGGATTTCGGCGCGTTCGGCGGCGGCGCGCGAGGCGTTCCAGAACGCGAACACCGCCGCGCCGGCGATCATCAACAGGATCAGGCTGGGCATGGCGTCACTGTAGCGAGGTGCCGGTAGGCGGGCAATCTTGCTTGGGGCGGGGATTGGGGATTGGGGATTCGGGAATGGGGATTGGCAAGGGCCGCACCCTTGGTGGCGGCGCGCGCTGCTCGTAGATGTCTTGGAGCGAGGTGCAGCGGCTGACGGACGCCTCCGGTCCCCGCCATGGTCCTGAGCGAGGCACCTGCGTGCATTGATGACGCGCGGTGTGCGTCCACCGGACTCCCGGTGTTGAGAGGCGCCCTGGCGTTGCGATTGGACGAATACGCCTTAGCGCTGTGGCTGTGACTGCGGTTCGGTCTTGGGTGCCTGGTTGCCGGTGGGTACGGTGGGGTGCGGCGCTGCTGGTGTCGCGCTGGGTATGGGGGATGCCGCCGCCGGCGTGTTCGGGCCGGTGGGTGGTGCGGGCGGTGCCGGCGGGGCGGCGGGCGTGCCGGGGACCGCACTGGCCGCGGGCGCGGCTGGCGTCGTCATCGGCGCGGCGGCGGGATCGGTCGGGGCGGGCGGCAGCAGCACCTGCGCCTGCGGTTGCAGCTTCAGCAGGGCGGACCAGTCCTGGCGATTGAAGTCGCACAGTTCCTCGTGGCCGGGCGTGCATTCGAGCGCGGCGCCTTCGTCGTTCTGGTCCTGCGCCAGCGGCGCATCCAGTTGCAGGCGCCCGCTGCGGTCCAGCTTGAGCTTGCGCATGGTCACTGCGTTGAACACGTTGCCGCCGATCAGGTACAGGGTCTGGTCGCCGCCGACATTGGCTGCGACCACGATGTCGCAATGCGATTCCCACGGCAGCGGGCGGCCGCGCGCCAGCGCCTCGCGCAGGCCGGCGGTGCCGACCGGCTGCCGGCGTCCGCGCAGGAAGCACAGCAGATCGCCGGGGGCAGGCTTTTCCTGCTGCGGGTCGGCGAAGCGATAGGGCAGGCCGTCGGCGCCGGCCTGGTAGGCGGCGCGGATGTAGTCGATATGCCGGATCGAGGTGTGGAAGCCGGCCACGCCGGCGCGCACCATCACGTAGGACACGAAGGCTGCCGACCACGGGTTGTCGACGATGAAGGCGCGGCAGTCGTTCTCGCGGTAGCGCGACCCGTCCAACTGCTGGCAGCTCTCGGCACCGTCGAAGCGGCCCATTGCGCCCAGCGTGCCGCTGTCGCGCCAGTAGGTGGCGACGCGCTGCCAGGCTTCGATGCCGTCGTCGGCAAGGTCGGCGCGCTCGGCCTCGGTGACGCGCAGGCCGGCCAGGCGGCCGTCGCGATCGATGAACGGGCGCCACCACAGCCGGTGCTCGTTGCAGGCGGTGCGCACGATCGCCACCGCCGCCGGGGTCAGGCCGAAGCGCGGCGGCAGATCGCAGACTTCCGCGGCCGCGGCGCGGCCGGCGGGAAACAGGGCGGCGACACACAGCAGCGCGAACCAGGGGCGGAACATCGGCGGACTCGGTGGGGACGGGGAAGCGCGCAGCGTCGCAGAGCGGCGTTGGCGAGGCCGTGAAGTGTAGGGCGTGCCGCGCGATCCAGGCAGATCGCGCCGTGCTGGCTAGCGCGTTTGCCGGCGGATCAGGCACTTCGCGATTTGCCCTTGGGGGTGGTGGGACTCACCCAGCGGGGTGGAAACGATCAACGTCGCGACTGGGCCATGCGTGCGGACATGCACGCATGGGATGTATCCGCATTCGCCGCGGGTGTGGAATGGGCGCGCGGTCGCCTCGTCGCGGCTCTGGCCGCCTACTGCGGCGGCGTTCCGAGTTTCAGCGACAGATCCACGGCCTGCACATGCTTGGTGAGTGCGCCGATGGAGATGCAGTCGACGCCGTCCTGCGCGATCGCGCGCACCGCCTCCAGGTCGACGCCGCCGGAGACTTCCAGCGGAATCGCGCGATTGAACGGTGCGGCCGCGGCGATCGCCACCGCGTCGCGGCGCTGTTCCGCAGTGAAGTCGTCGATCAGGATGCGATCGCAGCCGGCCTGCAGCGCTTCGCGCAGTTGCTCCAGAGTTTCCACCTCGACCACCAGCGGCAGCGCCGGCCACTGCGCGCGCGCGGCGGCCACCGCCGCAGGCAGCGAACCGGCGGCGTGGATGTGGTTCTCCTTGAGCATCACCGTGTCGTACAGGCCGATGCGGTGGTTGCTGCCGCCGCCGCAGCGCACCGCGTACTTCTGCGCCAGGCGCAGGCCGGGTAGGGTCTTGCGCGTGTCCAGGATACGCGCGCCGGTGCCGGCGACCGCGGCCACGTAGGCGGCGGTGGCGGTGGCGGTGGCCGACAGGGTCTGCAGGAAGTTCAACGAGGCGCGCTCGGCGCTGACCAGGGCGCGACTGCGCCCGTGCAGCAACGCCAGCACCGTGCCGGCGGCCACGCGCTGGCCTTCGCTCACCTGCCAGTCGATGCGGACCTGCGGATCCAGCGCCTGGTGGCAGGCGTCGAACCAGGGGCGGCCGGCGATCACGGCGTCCTGCTTGCACAGCAGGTAGGCGCTGTCGGCGCGGTCGGGCAGCAGCGCGGCGGTGACGTCGCCGCTGCCGAGATCCTCGGCCAGCGCACGCGCGACGTCGGCGGCGATCAGCTCCGCGGCGGGCGCCTGCGGCGGCGCCATGTCGCGGCTCATTTGGCCGGGAAGTCGGCGAGCTGGGCGGTGCCGATGGCCTCTTCGGCCAGCAGCACCGGAATGCCGTCGTCGACGCGGAACACCTGCTTGCGGTCGCGGGTGATCAGGGCTTCGCGCAGCGGTTGCGCCTGCGCACTGCCATCGGCGCGCTGCACGCCGCCGGCGGCGATGGCGCGGTTCAATGCCTCCAGGCCGCGCGCCTCCAGCAGCGCCAGCGGTTGGCGGGTGTCGGGCGAGCACAGCAGGTCGAGCAGTTTGCGGTCCATCCGGTCTTCGTCTTGCGTGGAAGACGGCTAGAATACGTCTTTAAGGCAGGGGACGGCCATGACCTCCAAGCAAACCGCGCCGCTCGTCGGCATCGTGATGGGTTCCCGCTCCGACTGGGAGACCATGCAGCATGCGGCGCAGAAACTCGATGCGCTGGGTGTGCCCTATGAAGTGAAGGTGGTGTCGGCGCACCGCACCCCCGACGTGTTGTTCTCCTATGCCGAGCAAGCGTCTGGGCGCGGCCTGCGCGCGATCGTGGCCGGCGCTGGCGGCGCCGCGCACCTGCCGGGCATGCTCGCGGCCAAGACCGCAGTGCCGGTGCTGGGCGTGCCGGTGCAGTCCAAGGCGCTCAACGGCATGGACTCGCTGCTGTCGATCGTGCAGATGCCGGCGGGTATCCCGGTGGCCACCTTCGCGATCGGCAATGCCGGCGCGGCCAACGCCGCGCTGTTCGCCGCGGCGATGCTGGCCCACGATCACGCTGAGATCGGTGCCGCGCTGGGCGAGTTCCGTCAGCGCCAGACCGACGACGTGATGGCCAAGGACGATCCGCGCCAATGACCACCGTCGGCATCCTGGGAGCGGGGCAGTTGGCACGCATGATGGCGGTGGCCGGCGTGCCGCTGGGCCTGCGCTTCGCGCTGCTGGATCCGGCGGCCGATGCCTGCGCCGGGCAGATCGCGCCGCTGCGGGTCGGCGACTATGCCGACGAGACCGCGCTGGCCGCGTTCGCCGACGCGGTCGACGTGGCGACCTTCGATTTCGAGAACGTGCCTGCGGCCAGCGCCGGTTGGCTGGCCGGGCAGGTGCCGGTGTTCCCGAGCCCGGATGCGCTGGCCGTGGCGCAGGATCGCCTGGCCGAGAAGACCCTGTTCCGTGAACTCGGCATTCCCGTGCCGGCGTTCGCCGCGATCGACACCCGCGCCGATCTGGACGCGGCGCTGGCGCAGGTCGGCACGCCGTGCATCCTCAAGACCCGCCGGCTCGGCTACGACGGCAAGGGCCAGTTCCGCATCGCCTCCGCCGCCGACGCCGATGCGGCCTGGGCGGCGCTGGGCGCGCAGGCGGCCAGCGTCGGCCTGATCGCCGAGGCGTTCGTGCCGTTCCAGCGCGAGGTCAGCGTGGTGGCGGTGCGCGGCCGCGACGGCGAGTTCCGCACCTGGCCGCTGACCGAGAACTGGCATGTGCACGGCGTGCTGTCGGCCAGCCTGGCGCCGGCGCAGGCCGATGCCGCGCTTGAGCAGGCGGCGGTGGCGCATGCGCGTGCCCTGGCCGAACGCCTGCAGTACGTCGGCGTGTTCGCGCTGGAACTGTTCTGCCGCGACGGCGAACTGCTGGCCAACGAGATGGCCCCGCGCGTGCACAACTCCGGCCACTGGACCATCGAAGGCGCGGAGACCTCGCAGTTCGAGAACCACCTGCGCGCGGTACTGGGGCTGCCCTTGGGATCCACCCGCATGCGCGGCCACGCCTGCATGCTCAACTGGATCGGCGCGATGCCCGACGCCGCACCGGTCCTGGCGCAGCCCGGCGGGCATTGGCACGACTACGGCAAGCAGCCGCGCGAAGGCCGCAAGGTCGGCCACGCCACCCTGCGCGAGGACACGCCGGAGGCGCTGGCGCTGGCCCTGCAGACCGTGGGCGCGCAACTGCAGCGCGAGGCCCAGGTCGCCCCGGTGATCGCCGCGTTGCGCGGCGAGCGCTGAACCAGCAGCAGGAGCGCCCAGGCCACGCCTGGGCCAGGAACCGGCAGCCACGGCCGCCGCTCCTGCGAATCTCCAATCCCGACTCCCCAATCCCCGCTCACCGCAGATTGGACGCCGCGAACTCCCAATTGACCAGTTTCCAGAACGCCTGCAGATAGCGCGCGCGGTCGCCGGGATGGTCGATGTAGTAAGCGTGTTCCCAGACGTCGCAGCCGAGCAGCGGCGTGTCGTCGCCGGTCAGCGGGGTGCCGGCGTTGGCGGTGCTGACCACGGCCAGGTTGCCGTCGGGACGCTGCACCAGCCAGACCCAGCCCGAACCGAACAGCGCCAGGGCCATGCGCTCGAACTCGGCCTTGAACCGCGCCACGTCGCCGAAACTCCTGGTCAGGCGCTCGCCGAGCGCGCCGCCCGGTTCGCCGCCGCCGCGCGGGCGCAGGCCGCGCCAGTAGAACTCGTGATTCCAGACCTCGGCCGCCTCCTGGAACAGCCGGCCCTGCGCGCGCCGCAGCAGGTCCGGCAGCGCCAGCTCGGCCAGGTCGCTGCCGGCGAGCCGAGCATTGAGCCGTTCCACCAACGCGCGCTGGTGCTGGCCGTGGTGCTGTTCCACCGCGGCGGCGGACAGGTGCGGGGCCAGCGCCGCGGCGGCGTAGGGCAGGGGAGCGAGTTCGATGGGCATGGATCCTCTGGCGGTTTCGGGCGCGCGTCGCGGTACTGCCGCGCGCAGGGCTTACACTATGCGGCTACGCGAGAGTCTAGCCGACCGCCAAGGTCGTTCTTTCGCCCCAGCAGGAGAGAACCCGCATGCAGGTGATGGAGCGCATCCAGGCCGACGTCGAACGCCATCCCATCGTGTTGTTCATGAAGGGCACGCCGCAGTACCCGATGTGCGGCTTTTCCAGCCGCGCGTTGCAGGCGTTGCTGGCCGCCGGCGCCGACCGCCTGCACACCGTCAACGTGCTCGACGAGCCGGAGATTCGTGCCAATCTGCCGCGCTATTCGAACTGGCCGACGTTCCCGCAGCTGTTCATCCATGGCGAGCTGATCGGTGGCTGCGACATCACCATGGAGCTGTTCGAGTCCGGCGAGTTGCAGCGCATCGTGACCGAGGCCTACCAGTCGTGAGTGCGCCTGCGTCGCCGCAGGCCGGCGCGCTGGCGCAGCGGGTGGTCCTGGTCAGCGGCGCCGCCGGCGGGCTCGGCAGCGCTGCGGCGCTGGCCTGCGCCCAGGCGGGGGCCACCGTGGTCCTGCTCGGGCACAAGCCGGCACGCTTGAACCGCGTCTACGACGCGATCGCCGCGGTCGGCGCCGCGCCGCTGCTGTACCCGCTGGACCTGCTCGGCGCCACTCCGCCGGACTACGCGACCCTGGCCGAGCGCCTGCAGGGCGAGCTCGGCCGCCTGGACGGGCTGCTGCACTGCGCCGCCGACTTTGCCGGGCTGACCCCGTTCGAGCATGCCGATCCGGCCCAGTTCGCGCGCGCGATCCACGTCAACCTGACCGCCGCGGCCTGGCTGACCCAGGCCTGCCTGCCGTTGCTGCGACAGGCCGAGGATGCCGCGATCGTGTTCGCGGTGGACGATCCGGCGCGGGTCGGCCAGGCCTACTGGGGCGGCTACGGCGCGGCCCAGCACGGCCGCCGCGGCCTGCTGGCGAGCCTGCACGGCGAGCTGGCCGCCTCGCGCGTGCGCGTGTCCGGCCTGCAGCCGGGGCCGATGCGCACCGCCTTGCGCGCCCGCGCCTACACCCATCAAGAAGACCGCGACGCGGTCGATCCGGCGCGCTACGCCGGCGCCTGCGTCGACCTGCTGTCGCCCGCCGGCGCCGCGTACCGCGGCGCAATCTGGAATCCCCTGGCATGACCATCCTGTCGGCAGCGCTGCTGCTGTTCCTGATCCTCGACCCGCTGGGCAACATCCCGGTGTTCCTCAGCGTGCTCAAGCCGCTGCCGGCGCGGCGCCAGCGCGTCGTGCTGGCGCGCGAACTGCTGATCGCGCTGGGCGTGCTGATGGGCTTCCTGTGGGGCGGCAAGTACGCGCTGGAAGTGATGCACCTGCGCCAGGAGTCGGTGGCGATCGCCGGTGGCATCGTGCTGTTCCTGATCGGCATCCGCATGATCTTCCCGCGCCCGGAAGGGCTGATGGGCGAGATTCCCGACGGCGAGCCGTTCATCGTGCCGCTGGCCATCCCGCTGGTCGCCGGCCCTTCCGGCATGGCCGCGGTGATGCTGATGGGCAGCAACGAGCCGACCCGGCTGGGCGAGTGGAGCCTGGCGCTGATCCTGGCCTGGCTGGCGACCTCGGCCCTGCTGTTCTCCGGCACGCTGCTGTACAAGCTGCTCGGCATGCGCGTGCTGACCGCGGTCGAGCGGCTGATGGGCATGCTGCTGGTGGCGATCTCGGTGCAGATGTTCCTGGACGGGCTCAGCGCCTATCTGAAGCTGCCGGTCGCCGGCTGAGGTTGCATCGCGGCCGAGTCGGGGGCGCCGTGGGGACGGCGCTGGCCCCGGGCGGGCCTCGCTTCGAGCACGCCAGGCTGCTTGCTGCGGCCCCTTCAGGCGGCACGGGGAGGGGGGGGGCGTGGCCGGCGGCGGTCCCGGGCGGCCTTCCGTGCCTGTCCCGGCGTTGTCGCCGAAGCCCGCCAGGACTGGGATCGACGTCTTCTGATGTCCGCTTGTGCCGCGCTGTCACGGTTTGGCAACAAATTGGCCCTATGGTGTTAAACTCATGTTAACCCTTGCGGGGAATCGGCAAGGGTGACCAGCCCCCTCATTCCGCGGTCGTGCGTCCGTACCCCGCACGGCCTGCCATGCGCATTTCGTCAAACTCCATCGAGGCTATTGCAATGATTCAACCCCGTCTGCGGATGTCCAAGCTCACTCTGGGCCTCGTTGCGGCGCTGGCCGCGGCGCCGGTGTTCGCCCAGAGCACCTCCGCCGGTGTCGGCGGTGTGGTGACCCACGGCGGCCAGCCGGTCGCCGGCGCCGAGGTGACCATCACCCACGTCGAGTCGGGCACGGTCAGCCGCGCCACCACCGATGCCGCCGGTCGCTACAACGCGCGCGGCCTGCGCGTCGGCGGTCCGTACAGCATCACCATCACCAAGTCGGGTGACGGCACCAAGACTGAAGACGGCGTGTACCTGAGCGTCAACCAGAACGCCACCATCAACGCCGACCTGACCGGCGACATGGCCGCGCCGACCACGCTGGAGACGGTCAACGCGGTCGCCATCGCCTCCGGCTCGGAAGTGTTCAGCGCCACCAAGACGGGCTCGGGCACCAACATCGGTCGCGAGCAGATCGAAGCGCTGCCGTCGATCAACGGCAACATCCAGGACTACATGCGTCTGGATCCGCGCGTGGCCTTCGTCGATCGCGCCTCGGGCACGATCAGCGCCGGCGGCCTGAATCCGCGCTACAACTCGATCAACATCGACGGCGTCTCGGCCAGCGACACCTTCGGCCTGGAAGGCAACAACATGACCACCCGGCGTCAGCCGGTGTCGATGGAAGCGATCGAAGCCATCGACGTCAACCTGTCCAACTACGACGTCAGCATCGCCAGCGCCGCCGGCGCCACCGTCAACGCGGTGACCAAGTCCGGTACCAACGAGTTCCACGGTTCGGTGTACGGCAGCTATCGCGATGGCGACTGGTTCGGCGACAACCCGGACGGCAGCAAGTTCAACGGCTTCACCAAGGAGAAGACCTACGGCGCGACCTTCGGCGGCCCGATCGTCAAGGACAAGCTGTTCTTCTTCGCCAACTACGAGAAGTTCCAGCAGGATGCGCCGGGCGTCGACCTGGGCAGCACCGCGCTGGGCAAGGCCAACGCCAAGTACGGCATGGCCGACGTGACCCGTGCCCAGCAGATCGCCAAGAACTACGGCTTCGATGCCGGCGGCCTGGACAGCGACGGCAACACCGACCTGAAGGAATACGCGCTCAAGCTGGACTGGAACATCAGCGACAACCACCGCGCCAGCTTCCGCTACAGCAAGCTCGACCAGAGCAAGCTGCGCATCAACGGCGCCGGCAGTTCCACCCAGGCCTCGCTGAGCTCGTACTGGTACCAGCACGAGAAGTCGGTCGAGAGCTACGTCGGCCAGTTGTTCAGCGACTGGTCCGAGAACTTCTCCACCGAGTTCAAGGTGTCCTACCGCGACTATTCCGCGATCCGCGTGGTGCCGACCAATGCGCCCAGCATCGCCGTGTACTTCGATGGTTCGGCAGCGAAACCAAGTGGCGACGTGCTGTTCCTGGGCACCGAGACCAACTCGCAGGGCAACATCCTCACCACCAAGACCTGGAACTACTACGGTGCGGGCACCCTGACGCTGGACAACCACAACCTGAAGTTCGGCGTCGACTACAGCACCAACGACATCTACAATTTGTACGGTGCCAACACCTGGGGCGTGTACACCTTCTTCGGCCTGGACAACTTCGCCAGCGGCCGCTGGAGCACGTACCAGCTCAGCCAGGAGCGTAGCCCGGGTTCGATCGCCGCCAACTACAAGAACAGCAACCTTGGCCTGTTCGTGCAGGACACCTGGTACGTCAACAACAACCTGACCCTGACCCTGGGCCTGCGCGGCGATCGCGCGAGCGTGAGCCCGGATCCGACCTACAACGCCGCGGCGCAGGCCTACTTCGGCTACGACAACAGCAAGATCTTCAACGGCGATTTCCTGATCCAGCCGCGCGTCGGCTTCAACTACACCTTCGACACCGACCGTCCGACCCAGCTGCGCGGTGGCGTGGGCCTGTTCCAGGGCGATGCGCCGCAGGTGTGGATCGGCAACAGCTACTCCAACACCGGCTTCAACTACAACGCTTATAGCCTGACCACGTACGATCCGACGGTGCCGTTCAGCGCCAACAAGGATACCCAGCCGGTCCCGAATCGTCCCGGTTCGGCGACCCAGAGCGTGAGCTTCGTCGGCAACGATTTCAAGCTGCCGTCGCTGTACAAGGCGAATCTGGCGCTGGATCATGAACTGCCTTGGTACGGGATCGTCGCCTCGGCCGAACTGCTGGTGACCAAAGTCAAGGACGGGTTTTATTACAAAAACCTGAACATTGGTCGTGTCGGTACTCCGGGTCAGGATCCGGTTCCGGCCTACACTGGTCCTGATGGTCGTGCGCTTTACTGGAACCCGGCTCGCACAGGGCGAGCTTGGGCAAAAGGAGATGAGCGTTTCTTTGCTAATCCTGCCTACAGTAGCGACGTCTACCTGATCGACAACACCGACAAGGGCAAGACCCAGCAGTTCACTGTGTCGCTGTCCAAGCCGTTCAGCGAAGGCGGCGACTGGTCCTGGACCCTGGGCTACACCTACACCCACGCCACCGAAGTCGGTCCCCTGACCAGTTCCACCGCCAGATCGGGCTGGGGCTACCAGTACGCCTTCAATGCCAACTCGGAAACCGAGAACACCTCGCGCTACGAGATCAAGGACCGGATCTCCGGCTCGCTGGACTGGAAGCACATGTTCTTCGGCGACTACGAGACCCGCGTGGGCCTGGTCTACGAAGGCCGCAGCGGCCGTCCGTACAGCTACGTGTTCAACGGCGACGCCAACGGCGATGGCCGTTCGACCAACGACCTGTTCTACGTGCCGAAGGGGCCGGGCGACGTGCTGTTCGGTACGCTGAGCAACACCGGTGCGTTCACCGCCAACCCGGCGCTGCAGCAGCAGTTCTTCGACTGGCTGGCCAAGAACCCGCAGCTGGCCAAGTACGCCGGCAGCTACGCCCCGGCCAACGGCTTCCGTTCCGGCTGGATCAACACCTTCGACGTGCGCATCACCCAGCAGCTGCCGGGCTTCTTCAAGGGCCACAAGTCCGAAATCTGGCTGGATATCCAGAACGTGGGCAACCTGTTGAACAAGAAGTGGGGCCGGATCGAAGACTACGGCTTCTACGCCGATGCTCGCGTCGCTAACCTGCAGGGCATCTACCAGGGCAAGTACGTGTACAACACCCTGTACACCGACCAGCCGACGGCCGCCAATGCCGACGCCGACGGCTTCAACATCGGTGTGTCGCAGTGGTCCATGCAGTTGGGCTTCCGCTATCAGTTCTGATCGCGGCGCACGCTAGCTGAAGCGTTGGAAACGGCCGGGGCGACCCGGCCGTTTTCTTTTTATGGGGGCTGACGTTAAAGTCGCCGGCTGACGACACCGACAAGACATTCGATATGACGACCAGCAATACGGCGGCGCGCGCGCTGCCGGTAGTGGATGCGCGGATCTACCCGCGCGGCGGCCTGGACATCCTCTCGCGCGTGGAAGTGGCGCGCTTGCGCGATGCCTCCAGCGGCGGTCTGCACGAACTGCTGCGGCGCTGCGCGCTGGCGGTGCTGACCAGCGGCAGCGCCTCGGACGATCCGCGCGCGGCGCGCGATCTGTATCCCGACTTCGACATCCAGGTGGTGCAGCGCGACCGTGGCGTGCGCATCGACCTGCTCAATGCGCCGGCGATGGCCTTCGTCGACGGCGAGATCATCAATGGCGTGGCCGAGCTGCTGTTCGCCGTGGTCCGCGACCTGGCCTACATGGCCATCGAGCTGGGCCCCGAATCCAGCACCGACCTGCAGTCCAGCGAAGGCATCACCAATGCGGTGTTCGGCCAGTTGCGTAATGCGCGCATCCTGCAGCCGACCGATCCCAAGCTGGTGGTGTGCTGGGGCGGCCATTCGATCTCGCGCGACGAGTACCTGTACACCAAGCAGGTCGGCTACGAGCTTGGCCTGCGCGGGCTGGACATCTGCACCGGTTGCGGCCCGGGCGCGATGAAGGGGCCGATGAAGGGCGCCACCATCGCCCATGCCAAGCAGCGCAAGCACGACAACCGCTACATCGGCGTGACCGAGCCGGGCATCATCGCCGCCGAGTCGCCGAACCCGATCGTCAACCACCTGGTGATCATGCCGGACATCGAGAAGCGCCTGGAGGCCTTCGTCCGCATCGGCCACGGCATCATCGTGTTCCCCGGCGGTGTCGGCACCGCCGAGGAGATCCTGTATCTGCTCGGCATCCTGCTGCGCGAGGAGAACCGCGACCTGCCGTTCCCGCTGATCCTCACCGGCCCGACCATCGCCGCGCCGTATTTCGAGCAGATCGACCGCTTCCTGCGCCTGACCCTGGGCGAAGTGGCCACCTCGCGCTACGAGATCGTGGTCGGCGATCCGGTGGCGGTGGCGCGCAAGATGGCCGCCGGCATCCAGCACGTGCGCACGCACCGCAAGGAGCAGAAGGACGCGTTCTACTTCAACTGGTCGGTGGACATCCCGCTGGAGTATCAGCGTCCGTTCGAGCCGACCCACGAGGCGATGGCCGCGCTGGATCTGCACCATGGCCGTCCGCCGCATGCGCTGGCCGCGGACCTGCGTCGCGCCTTCTCCGGCATCGTCGCCGGCAACGTCAAGGAAGACGGCATGCGCCGGATCGAGCAGCATGGCCCGTTCGAGATCCACGGCGATGCGGACATGATGCAGGCCCTGGACGAGTTGCTGCGCGCCTTCGTCGAACAGCGCCGCATGAAGATCTCCGGCGAGTATCGGCCCTGCTACCGGGTCGTCACTTGATGCGAAGCGGGCGCCAACGGCGTGTGCTCGGAGCGACTTTGGCCTGGAGCGGGATGTCGATGGTCACCGTATAGCGTTCGTCGCAATCATCGATGTGCAGGTGCGAGCAGGGGTGCACGTCCGAGATCCTCCTGCGGATCGAGGACTGCCCGATGCCATGACCGCGGCTGTCCGGCCGTACTTGGCGCGGCAGCGTATCGTTGCTGACCGCGATCCGCACTCCGTCGGCGTACCGGGCGATCTCAATGACCACCTTGCTGGCTGCGGTGCGTGGTTCCACACCATGCCGGATGGCGTTCTCCACCAACGCTTGCAGGCAGAGCGTCGGCAGGCGCAGCGATGGCAGCGCAGGCTCGATGCGCCACTCCATGTCGAGCCTTGGGCCCAGCCGCAACTGCTCGATCGCCAAGTAGCGGCGTGCGAGCTCGATCTCTTCCTCAAGTGGCATTTCGTGTTGGCCCTGGAGGCTCGCTCGGAACAGATCGGCCAGGTCGAGCAGCAGTCGCTCAGTTGCATCGGGCTGCCTGTGCACGAGCGCCGCGCCCACGTTGAGGGTGTTGAACAGGAAATGCGGGTGCGTACGCGCCTGTAGTGCCTCCAGCTCGGCGCGCAGGGCGCGCACCGACAGCGCCTGGACACGCAGATGGTTGCGGATTGCCACCAGGCCTAGCAGCCCGGCGATGAAGGCGATGCCCATCGTATTCAGGATCCCTGGCAAGGCGCCGGCCAGGGAGGGGTAGGGGGCCACGCTGCCGAACAGCAGCATGAAGCAGATCTGCGCCAGTCCGGTCGAGGCGACCATCGTCAGCAGCGCGACGCCGAGCTGCACGCCGACGGGCCATCTTTGCAGCCATCGCCGCCCCAGATGCATGGCAAGCAGTGTGAATAGCGCGACCCATTGGATCAGTAGCGAGGCGATGCCGAATACAATCAGCCGCTCGCCCGCGTTTCCAGGTGCCAGCGCAAGGATGCACGCGAGGGCCTCGCCGGTGATCCATATTCCGATGATCACTGCCGGCTGTTGCAGTCCCTCCAATAAGGACGGCGCATAGGGTTCTGACTGTGGCATCGTGTGATAGAAGCAGGTCGAGTCCTTCATCATGCCACTCGTGCGGCGCATCATGCCGCTTGTCGCCAAGTGTTTGCCGGCCTTCGGTCGCACCATCTACGGTGGCGAGGGTAATGGAGGGGAAGGGGTAATGGGCGAGGCAGGCTTGCTTCCGGACGGTTGCGCACACCGTCGCGGGGGATTCACCTTGGTGGAGCTGATGGTCACGCTGGCGGTGCTGGCGGTGCTGTCTGCGATCGCCATCCCTTCGTTCACCTCCCTGATCAACAGCAACCGGCTGTCGGCGGCTTCTGACGACATCCTTTATGCGCTGCAGTTCGCCCGCAGCGAGGCGATCAAGCGCAACGCGCCGGTGAGCGTCTGCGGCAGCAGCGATGGCGCTACCTGCGGCAGCGCGTCCACCTGGCAAGGCTGGCTGGTCGTGACCGGCAGCGCCGATAGCGTATTGCAGTCCTACAAGGCGCGCTCGCCGCTGGGTGTCACCGGGCCAGTCACGCGCATCACCTATGGCGCCAACGGGACCCTGAAGACCAGCAGCGCCGTGTCGGTCATCGCTTGCATCGCGACAAACCGCCCTGCGGAGAATCAGCGTGCGGTAGCGCCGACCTCCGCCACCCGGGTCGCGGTGAGCAGTGTCAATGGTAGCGGAGCATGCCCGTCATGACTGTTCGCGCGATGGCAAACCGCCGGCGGCAGGCAGGCGTGAGCCTGCTCGAGGTGCTGATCTCCGTCCTGATCCTGGGAGTGACCCTGCTCGGTATAGCCGCGATGCAGGCACGCGCGTTGAACAACGGCCAGAGTTCGTTCGAGAACAGCCAGATGGTCATCCATACCTACTCGATCCTTGAGGCCATGCGTGCCAACCGCAGCGCGGCCACGAGCGGCGCCTACAACCTGGCGATGACCTGTAGCCTGCCCGCGGTCGGTGGCACGCTGGCGTCCGCGGACATACGCGCGTGGCTCGAAAGCATGAAGACCGGGCTCAGCGGCGCCGCCAACGTGTCCACCGATACCACGACATGCGGTTCGATCGCCTGTAACAGCTCGACCTGCACGGTAACCGTGCAGTGGGACGATAGCCGGGGGCGCGCGGTGAATACGTCCACTGCCGGGTCGGCCACAGGCACCGGCAGCAGCACCCGCCAGCTGGTGACGGTGGCCCGGCTATGACTAGTGCCGTCCCGCGCCGCCCTGCTGCCATGCACGGCCTGTCGCTGATCGAGTTGATGATTGCGATGGTGCTGGGCCTGATGCTGGTGGGAGCAGCGATCAGCATCTTCCTGTCCAACCAGCGGGTGTTCCGTACGGTCGAGGGCATGGGCTGGGCCCAGGATGGCATGCAGACCACTTTCGAACTGATGGCACGCGATCTGCGCGAAGCCGGCGGCAACCCGTGCGACGGAACCCTGCCAGTGGCCAATGTCATCAACAACGCCAGCAGCAATTGGTGGACGAATTGGAACTTTCCCGTCGTCGGCTATGAAAACGGCGCATTGAGCGGAAGCGCGAGCGGGACCGACGCCATCCAGGTGCTCACGCTCGATCCCCATCTTGCCAACGTCACCACTGCACAGAGCTCGACCAACATCACCGTGGACGATGCGAGTGGCCTGAGCGCTGGCAACACGGTCATGATCTGCGACAACACCCAGCTGGCGTTGTTCGTGGCTGGCAGCGTGACCGGCAACGTGATAAGCCATGCCAGCAGCGCGAACTGTAGCAACAACAGTCTGAGCGTGCTGCCGGCGGTCTGTTCCAACAGTGCGGTGGCTTACTCCTATGGCGTTAATTCGGTGGTGAGTCGGCTGCGCGGCATCCGCTGGTACGTGGCGAGCAACGCCGCCGGTGGGCGCTCGCTGTATCGCAAGATCGACAATGGTGCGGCTGAGGAGATGGTCGAGGGGGTACAGGACATGCAGATCACCTACCTGACCGCGGGGAGCACTGCCTACCAGGCCGCATCCTCGATCGGCGCCGCCTCTCCCCCAGACGCCGCGTGGGGCAACGTCATCGCCGCGAAGCTGGTGCTGACCGTGCGTGGCGGCAACAAGACCGGTTTCGGTGGTCAGCAACTCGACCGCACCGTCCAGTATGTGGTCAACCTGAGGAATCGCACGCTATGAGGGCGATCGCGCGATCGCACGCCATCGGCCGCCGCCCGCGCGGTATCTCGCTGATCGTGGTGCTGATCCTGATGTTGGTGATGATCGTGGTGGGTCTGGCGGTGATTCGTGGTGTCACGCTGCGCGAGAAAATGAGCTCGAACATGCTCGACCGCAGCCTGGCATTCCAGTCCGCGGAAGCGGCGCTACGGGCGGGCGAGGAAGCGATCAAGACAGCGGTGGCCTCCGGCGGAAGCATCGGGGTCGATTGCAGCGGCGGCGCGTCCTGTCCAATCCCTCCGGCGGGCACCTACACCGACACGGGAACCGGCTGGGTCAATGCAAGTCCTATCCAGTCGATCGGTGCGACGACGCCGCAATACTACGTACAGTACCTGGGCCAACGCACGAGTCGTCAGCAGTTGTCGCTGGGCTACAGCGCCAACTCCAACCAATACGGATCCGGCAGCAGCGCCGTGCTGCAGTCGGTGTATCGGGTGATCGCGCGTAGCCAGGATCCCACGCTGGCCGATGGCCGGTCGGTGGTGGTGCTGCAGTCGAACGTGACTGTCCAATGAGCAAGTCATTTCCCGCGATGGAATCCCGCGATATGAAACCAGGCGATAGCATGCGTCTTGGCGTGGCCAGATCCGAAATAGTGCAGCGCCGGCGGACGCGTTGGCTGGCGTTCGCGACCGGAGTCTTCGCGGCGGTGTGTTCGGGGAACGGCGCTTCGATCGATCTGGGTACGCGCCCGATCTCGCTGCCGACAGACATTCCTGGCGCGCTTACGTTGGTGCCTTCGGTCGAATATCCGACCATCATCAGTCAGGCCAATCTGGGGAGCTACACCAACGCTTCGGAGTATGCGGGCTACTTCGATCCGGTCAAGTGCTACGGCTACAGCTACGACCTCCTCAACGGAATGGCTTACTTCGTGCCGACATCAAAGAACAGTGCGGGCGGACATACCTGCAGTGGTTCGTGGAGCGGCAACTACCTGAACTGGGCGGCCACTCAGACCATCGACCCGTTCCGCTCCGCCCTGACCGGTGGCTATCGCATCATCGACCAGGTCGGGCTGACCGTGCTGCAGAAGGCCCGCCACGACCGCGACAGTGACTTCGCCGACCGCACGATCTCCAGCGCGGTCTCCTCGCTGACGCCGTTGCCGTCGGGCTGGTCCAGCGTCAGGACCCGGGTCAGTGGCCTGGGCCGCGAAATGTGGTTCACCGGCTCGGGCGACCTTCGCACAAACGCCAATAACGTGATCGACTACAACCCGACGTCGCTCATCAAGCCTGATCCGACCAAGGTGTACCGGGTCTTCGTGCGGGTGAAGGTCTGCGATCCGAACATCGGCCTGGAGTCCAACTGCACCAAGTACTCCAGCACCAACTACAAGCCGGAAGGGCTGATCCAGGAGTATTCCAACAAGATCCGCTACAGCATCTTTGGCTACCTCAACGATTCGGACATGAAGCGTGATGGCGGCGTTTTGCGCGCACGCATGAAGTTCGTCGGTCCCAATGCCTATTACCCTGAGATCGACAGCTACAGCAACCCGCGCATGGAGTGGGATCCTGCCACCGGGGTGCTCTACAAGGACCCGGACAGCAAGGCAGACCCCAAAATCGGCGTGGGCGATGTCCATAGCGGCGCACAGATCGACACCAGCGACAGCAACGGCAGCCGCAACAGCGGCGTCATCAACTACCTCAACAAGTTCGAGGAATTGACCACCAGCCCGGCCAAGTCGTTCGATCCGGTCAGCGAGCTCTACTACGCCGCGATCCGCTACTTCAAGAACCTGGGTAACGTCGCTTCCTATTCCACGTTGAGTTCGAACTTGGGCACGGCGAAGGTCCAGGCGGACTATTTCCCGGTGATCACCAATTGGGACGATCCGATCCGTTACAACTGTCAGGTCAATGCCATCCTGGGCATTGGCGACGTGAACACGCACCGGGACAAGAATCTGCCTGGAAATACCGCCTATCGCGACGATGAACCTTCCATGCCTCCCGAGGTCGCCGCCGACACCAGCGTGAACGTCATCACCAGCACGCAGAAGGTGCTGGCCATGGAGGGGCTGAGCACGACGATTTCAAATAGCTGGACTGGCCGAAACAACTCGGCCTTCATCGCCGGTCTGGCCTACGATTCGCACACGGTGGACATGCGTCCGGACGTCCAAGGCAAGACCAACACCACCGGAAGCCAGACCGTGAGCACCTACTGGGTAGATGTGCGCGAGGCGCAATACCTGTACGGCCCTTCCAAGAACATGTACTGGCTCGCTTCCAAGTACGGCGGCTTCGCCGTGCCCTCGGGGTTTTCCCCTTATGCTGCGACCACCACCGGATTAGAGCCTGGCTGGTGGCACACGAATAGCGACACGTTGTCCCCCGACAGTGGCGGCACCTATCCGCGACCGGATAATTTCTACGTGGCCAGCGACGCCAAAAACATGGTCGCCAGCCTGAGGAACGCGTTCTCGCAGATCCTCAAGGACGCCACCGGGTCGGCCGCGGCGCTGGGATCGAATGCGACCGCCCTGGATACCGGTTCGGTGTTCTACCAGGCTCAATACACCGTAGGCAATGCCAATCAGTGGAAAGGCGAGCTGACCGCGTACAAGGTCGATGAAGCCGCCGGTACGCAGACCGCGATCTGGAGCGCCAACGCCAAGCTGCCCGCATATGCGAGCCGCAAAGTGCTGTATGCCAGCAATGGCAGCCTGGTGAGTTTCACAGGAACTGTGGGTAGCCTGAGCAGCGACCAGGTCGACTACATCCGCGGCAGGCGCGACCGGGAAGCGAGTGCGGGCGGCAGCTTTCGCAATCGCCTCGCCGTGCTTGGCGACATCGTCAATTCGCAGCCGCTCTACGTCGGTTCGCCCAACCCGTCGCTCTACAGCGGCAAGAGTTTCTCTGGTGCCGGCGTGTACCCGCAGTTCGCGGCCAGCAACGCCGGGCGGACCCCGGTGGTGTACGTTGGCGGAAACGATGGCATGCTGCATGCCTTCAACGCCAATACTGGCGTGGAACTCTTTGCGTTCGTGCCGACCGAGGCGATCTCCAAGCTCTCTTCCTCCGGCTTTACGTCTCCGACCTATACCCATGCCTATACGGTCGATGGGTTGCTCACGGCGGCTGACGTCTACGTCGGTGGCGCGTGGAAGAGCGTCCTGGTCGGTACGATGGGGCGAGGGGGCAAGAGCGTGTTCGCGCTTGACGTGACCAACCCGGCGTCGCCGAGCTTGCTGTGGGAAGTGAACGACGGCGCCCTGGGCAACGTGCTGGGACAGCCCGTCATCGCCCAGGTCGCCGACGGCTCCTGGAGCGTGCTGCTCGGCAACGGCCCGAACAGTACCTCGCAGAACGCGCAACTGGTGCGGATCGACATCGCCACCGGTACAGTGGCCTCGGTGGACACCAGGGTAGGTGGCGACAACGGTCTGAGCGGTGTCAATGCCTGGTCCTCCGATGGCAGTGGCATCGTCGACAAGGTGTACGCGGGTGATCTGAAGGGCAACCTGTGGCGATTCAGCAAGACCGTTAGCGGTTGGAGCGCCGGCCAGCTCTTCGTGGCAGGCAACAGCAAGCCGATCACTGCCACGCCGCTGGTGGCACGCAACCCTACGACGCTCGACACCTGGGTGTTCGTCGGAACCGGGCGTTACCTCACCAGCGCGGACCTGGCCAATACCGACCAGCAGACCTGGTATGGTCTGATCGACAAGGGCAACACGATCAGCGCGTCCAATCTCAAGCAGATCCGGATCCTGTCCGATACCACCCTCAACGGCTACAATGTGCGTACGATCGAGTCGTCCACCGGTGCCGGCACCAGCGGTTGGTACATGGATTTCTACGAGACAGGCGAGCGCATGGTGGTGGCGAACTACTTCCAGGGGCTTTATCTGGTAGGCAGCACGCGCATCCCGGATTCGAGCGATGTATGCAGCCCGAGCGGCAAGGGATACACGATGGTGATCGATCCCTTCACCGGCGGACGCCTGTCGTCGTCGTTCTTCGACGTGAACGGCGATGGCGTATTCGACAGCAATGATGCCTTGAACGGCGTTCCGGTCTCCGGTATCGGCACCGGCAAGGGATCGAGCGGGTCGACCTTCATCGGTAGCAAGATGATCACCAATCTGGACAACGCCTCGACGGCGTCGATCTCGACCAACGCGTCATCCGGTAAGGTGACGCGGGTGCAATGGAGAGAGCTGATCAATGACTGAATCCTATGATCGCCGTCGGATGGTGGCACCTCCTGGCGTGGCCGGGCGCGGCAATGGCTTCAC
The DNA here is from genome assembly GCF_034105425.1 of Xanthomonas sp. LF06-19. Classification (NCBI taxonomy): domain Bacteria; kingdom Pseudomonadati; phylum Pseudomonadota; class Gammaproteobacteria; order Lysobacterales; family Lysobacteraceae; genus Xanthomonas; species Xanthomonas sp. LF06-19. The sequence continues at coordinate 51,401 of NZ_JAXGGH010000011.1, forward strand.
TTTGGTCGAGCTGATGATCGTGGTGGCGGTGATCGCGATCCTTGCTGCTATCGCGTATCCGAGCTATGTGGCGCATATCGTGAAGGCGCGCCGTGCGACTGCCGCTTCCTGTTTGATGGAACGCGGGCAGGACATGGAGCGCTACTACACCACGAATCTGAGCTACGCATCGGCACCCGACCCGATCCAGTGCGAGGGCGTGACCGATTTCTACACGCTGTCCTTCAATGGTTCGGTCAGCGCCAAGGCCTACAGCCTTCGGGCCGTGCCCAAGGGCGCCCAGCTGGCGCGCGATACCCAATGCGGCACACTCTATCTGAACCAGAAGGGCGAGCGCACCGTGAGCGTGTCGGGTACCGATCCGATGTCCTGCTGGTGAGTGGCGGGTCGCTGCCCGCTGCGGTCTCGGCCAGGGGGCAAGCAGGATGTGGCAGGGCGTGTTGGGGGTGTTGATCTTTGTGCAGTTGCATAGCTACAATGCGCACCCCGCCCGAATAGCTCAGCCGGTTAGAGCACTTGACTGTTAATCAGGGGGTCGTTGGTTCGAGTCCAACTTCGGGCGCCAAATCCGCAAAGGCCGCGAGCGATCGCGGCCTTTGCTTTTGCGCGTCAGTCCGGCGTCCGGCAGGGCATCGATTCGGTCGCTTTTCGCGTGCGGATGCGTCCGGTGTTGTTGACCACCACCGCTGCGCGTAACCGGCCGCGCTCGCAGATGTTGACGGTCAGGTTGCTGCCGGCGCTGCGTCCATCGGGCAGGAAGCGGATCGAGGGGCGGCCTTGGTTGGAGCGCAGTACCAGTTCGCCGGCGCCCGGCGCGCTGCCTTCGCTGAGGATGCTGTCCGGCGCGATCGGCTGGCCTTGCCGTTCCGGGTCGCGGAACACCAGCCAGCCCTGGCTCCAGTCGCTGTCGCCGCGGCAACTGCCGTCACCGTTGGACGGGCAGGCGCTGACCGGGACGCCGAAGCTGATCGCGCTGCTGCGTGCCAGGGCGAAGTGCGCGCTCAGCTGGTGCGTGGCCGCCGTCAAGCGCTGGTTCGCCAGTAGCTCCCGGAATGCCGGCAGGCCGATGCCGGCGAGCAGGCAGATCACCGCCATCACGATCATGGCCTCGAGCAATGTGTAGCCTTTGGCTGCAGCGTTCCGCATGTCCGTCGTCTCCCGGTGCGAGGTCGCCAGTCTCGCGGCCGGGCGGCAGGGCTTGAATGAGGGGGTTGTGCGTTCCCATGTAGGAAATCTCCCCGGCGCGGGGTCGGCCGACACTGTCGGCCTCGCTCTTCACCTTGAGGCTTGTGCATGTCCGACCGTTTCCAACTCGTATCGCCGTATTCGCCGGCCGGCGACCAGCCGCAGGCGATCGAGAAGCTGGTGGCCGGCTTCGAGGCCGGCCTGGCCAAGCAGACCCTGCTCGGCGTGACCGGGTCGGGCAAGACCTACACCATTGCCAACGTGGTCCAGGCGATCCAGAAGCCGACTCTGGTGATGGCGCCGAACAAGACGCTGGCGGCGCAGTTGTACGGCGAATTCAAGGCGTTCTTCCCCAACAACGCGGTCGAGTACTTCGTCAGCTACTACGACTATTACCAGCCCGAGGCCTACGTGCCGTCCTCGGACACCTTCATCGAGAAGGACAGTTCGATCAACGAGCACATCGAGCAGATGCGCCTGGCCGCGACCAAGACCCTGCTGTCGCGGCGCGATGCGCTGGTGGTGGCGACGGTCTCGGCGATCTACGGCCTGGGCGCGCCGGAGGACTACCTGTCGCTGCGGCTGATCCTGTCGATCGGCGAGCACGTGGAGCAGCGCCAGTTGATCCGTCACCTGACCGATCTGCAGTACACCCGCAACGAGTACGAATTGCACCGCGGCAGTTTCCGCGTACGCGGCGAGGTCATCGATGTGTTCCCGGCCGAATCCGACAGCGAGGCCTTGCGCATCGAACTGTTCGACGGCGACGTGGAGCAGCTGACCCTATTCGATCCGCTGACCGGCGAGACGCTGCGCAAGCTGCAGCGCTACACGATCTACCCCAAGACCCACTACGCCACCACCCGCGAGCGTACGCTCAGCGCGGTGGACACGATCAAGCTGGAGCTGAAGGATCGGCTTGAGCAACTGTACGCGCAGAACAAGCTGGTGGAGGCGCAGCGGCTGGCGCAGCGTACCCAGTTCGACCTGGAGATGATGGCCGAGGTCGGCTTCTGCAACGGCATCGAGAACTACTCGCGGCATCTGACCGGCAAGGCGCCGGGCGAACCGCCGCCGACCCTGTTCGACTACCTGCCGCCGGACGCCTTGCTGGTGGTGGACGAGTCGCACGTCACCGTGCCGCAGATCGGCGCGATGTACAAAGGCGACCGCTCGCGCAAGGAAACCCTGGTGGAATTCGGTTTCCGCCTGCCATCGGCCCTGGACAACCGGCCGCTGCGCTTCGAGGAATGGGAGGCGCGCTCGCCGCGCAGTATCTACGTCTCGGCCACGCCGGGGCCCTACGAGTTGCGCGAGTCGGCCGGCGAGATCACCGAACTGGTGGTGCGCCCGACCGGGCTGATCGATCCGGAAGTGGAGATCCGGCCGGTGGCGACCCAGGTCGACGATCTGCTGTCGGAGATCAACCTGCGCGTGGCCGATGGCGACCGCGTCCTGGTCACCACGCTGACCAAACGCATGGCCGAGAATCTCACCGAGTACCTTGGCGAGCACGGGGTGAAGGTGCGCTATCTGCACTCGGACATCGACACGGTGGAGCGCGTGGAGATCATCCGCGACCTGCGCCTGGGCAAGTTCGACGTGCTGGTCGGCATCAACCTGCTGCGCGAGGGCCTGGACATGCCGGAGGTCTCTTTGGTCGCGATCCTCGATGCCGACAAGGAAGGCTTCCTGCGCTCCACCGGCTCGTTGATCCAGACCATCGGCCGTGCCGCGCGCAACCTGCGCGGCAAGGCCATCCTCTACGCGGACAAGATGACGCGTTCGATGCAGGCCGCGATCGACGAAACCGGCCGCCGCCGCGAGAAGCAGGTGGAGTACAACCTGGAACACGGGATCGTCCCGAAGTCGGTGGCGCGCCCGATCGTGGACATCCTGGAGGGCGCGCGCGAGGACGCGACCGAGGCCAAGTCGGGCAAGGGCAAAGGCAAGGGCAAGGCGCGCCGGGTCGCGGAAGAGCCGGCCGACTACCGGGCGCTGGCGCCAGCGGAGATCGCCGCGCGGCTCAAGGCGCTGGAGCAGGAGATGTACCAGCACGCGCGGGACCTGGAGTTCGAGGATGCGGCGCGGGTGCGCGACCAGATCAAGAAGCTGCGCGACGCCAGTCTGGTCGGCTAGGCGGGCCGCAGCGGCGCCCGATCGGAAGGTGGGTATTGTTCTTGTCCGCCAGGTGGGCTAAGATTCGCGCCCCTGCAGCGGTGCGCCGCGGCAGAGAAGGGCGGTTAGCTCAGCGGTAGAGCACTACCTTGACATGGTAGGGGTCACAGGTTCGAACCCTGTACCGCCCACCACGACGCGAAGAAGCGAACGTGGAAACGACAAAGCCGGCAGACGCCGGCTTTTTTGTGTCTGCGCTCACGCCACCGGGTGCGTTCGGATGCTGGCCGCGCGGCCGGGCTTGCTTTAGCATCCGAGCGGACGATCAGGCGAGGAGGCCAGGCGCATGGTGGAATACCATCATACGGTGCAAGTCAAAGGACGCTACCAGCTCGTGGCGTTGACCCGGGAGCCGGACTACAGCCCGGCCAACGTGGTGGGCTATACGGTCACCACCGACGGCGGTGCGCGGGTGGATCCGCACGACATGTCGTGGGACGAGGCGCGTGTCTTCCTGGACACTCTGGTCGAGCGCGATCGGGACGCGGTCAGCGCGGAAAAGAAGCCCTCGCGGAACAAGCCGAGCACGCGGCAGCGTCGCTAGCGCGCCTGCACGTCTGGGCGGTCGCAAGCCCACCAGCAGTACTCGCCGGGCAGGACGTGCCGGAGTCCCGGGCATTGCGCAGGCGCCATTTGGGGTCTGGCGCTTGTGACGGGCCGACCTCCCTGGCCAAGCGCCGTTTCCGGTCGATGCCGTGCTTGCAGGTCCCCCCGACGCGCACACCACCGACGCAACTCCTCTCAAAGCGCGGAACTCGCTCTAGAATGTCGGCCAGGATGGATCAGGGAGGATAGGGCTTGTCGAATCGTAAACTCGTTGCGGCGGCGCTCGTCGTCGTGCTCACCGCCGTCTGTGGCTATTTCCTGTCCGGCTACCTGGTCCTGCTGCTGCTGAAGCTGGACACGCGGATGTTCGGGCTTGGCACCTACTACCAGTACGTTCACGCCATCGGCTTGCCGGAGGTGGCTCCGTACGTCGGCAAGATCAAATGGGCCGGCTACCTCGGCTTCGGCTTGCCCGGCCTGGTGGCCCTGCTGATCCTGGTACTGATGTTCAGGCCGCCCAAGCGCAGCCTGCATGGCGACGCGCGCTTCGCCGGCGCGGCCGACCTGTCCAAGCATGGGCTGTTCAAGACCAGCGGCGACGGCATCGTGGTCGGCAAGTTCCGCGGCAAGCTGGTGCGCCTCAGTGGCCAGCAGTTCGTGATCCTGGCGGCCCCGACCCGGTCGGGCAAGGGTGTGGGCGTGGTCATTCCGAACCTGCTGGAGTACCAGGAATCGGTGGTCGTCCTGGACATCAAGCAGGAGAACTTCGATCTGACCAGCGGCTGGCGCGCCAGCCAGGGCCAGGAGGTGTTCCTGTTCAATCCGTTCGCCGAGGATCGTCGCACCCATCGCTGGAATCCGCTCAGCTATGTCTCCGACGATCCGGCGTTCCGCGTCTCGGACCTGATGAGCATCGCCGCCATGTTGTATCCGGATGGCTCCGACGACCAGAAGTTCTGGGTCAGCCAGGCGCGCAATGCGTTCATGGCGTTCTCGCTGTACCTGTTCGAGAACTGGGACGACGAGCGCAACATCGGCTTCCCCGGCGGTCTCGGCACGCCGACGCTGGGCGCGATCTACCGTCTGTCGTCCGGCGACGGCACCGACCTGAAGAAGTACCTGAAGTCGCTGTCGGAGCGGCGCTTCCTCAGCGGCAACGCCAAGTCGGCGTTCTCCAACCTGCTGTCGCAGGCGGACGAGACCTTCGCCTCGATCATGGGCACGCTCAAGGAGCCGCTCAACGCCTGGATCAACCCGGTGCTGGATGCGGCCACCAGCGACAACGACTTCCTGCTCACCGACCTGCGCAAGAAGAAGATGACCATCTACATCGGCATCCAGCCCAACAAGCTGGCCGAGAGCCGCCTGATCATCAACCTGTTCTTCAGCCAGATCATCAACCTCAACACCAAGGAGCTGCCCAAGAGCAATCCGGCGCTGAAGTATCAGTGCCTGCTGCTGATGGACGAGTTCACCGCGATCGGCAAGGTCGACATCATCGCCTCGGCAGTGTCATATATGGCTGGCTACAATGTCCGCCTTCTGCCGATCATCCAGAGCATGGCGCAGCTCGATGCCACCTATGGCAAGGACATCTCGCGGACCATCATCACGAATCATGCACTGCAGATTCTCTACGCTCCGCGCGAGCAGCAGGATGCCAACGACTACTCCGAGATGCTCGGCTACACCACCTTCCGCAAGAAGAACGTCACCCGCGGCAAGGATGTGACCCGAAGCGTGTCGGAGGAGAAGCGGGCGCTGATGCTGCCGCAAGAGTTGAAGGCGATGGGCAACGATCAAGAGGTGTTCTTGTACGAGGGCATTCCGCATCCGGTGAAGTGCGACAAGATCAAGTACTACAAGGATCGCTACTTCACCGCGCGGCTGCGTCCCAAAGTCGATATTCCGACACTCTCGATATGAAAGTGTGACGAAAAACACCTATTTTTTGGGCTTATTTATCATTTGAACGTTTTTTTGCCAAATGCTTGACGTGGGCATGCCCCTGCGGCACATTCTCGCGAGTATGGCGGTGCGTTGGTAACAGAAACAGGAACAGGGGCGTGGGCCGAACGGCGCACGTAAGGGGTGACATGGAAGGTTTGCTGTCAAATTCCGTTTTCTTCGGCGCTGATCGCGCGGCCTCGGATACGTCCCGTTGTCTGCCGCAGATCCGTGCCCGCGCCGTTCCCGGCGCCTTCCTTGCCGCGACGCGCGTGTCGTGCCGTCGCGTCGAACTTCGCCATCCAGCAGTGGGCCGCCTGCGCGCCGCCCGCTCTCTATACGTTTCCGCAATTCAGAGGCTCGCGTGAAAAGAACGCATATGTTTCGGCTGATCGCTACGTTGAGTGCCGTCGCGCTATTGAGTGCCTGTGCAACCAGGCCGGCACCCGATTTCCGTGGCAAGTGGAAGCCGGTCAACCGTTTCTCCGAGTCGACCATGGAGATCCCGCTGTACTCGTCGTACGTGTATCAGGCGATCCCGATGGACGGCACGCTCAAGACGATGCTCGAGCGCTGGGCCAAGGATTCGAACATGCAACTGTCCTACGGCATCCAGTCCGATTACACGCTGTATGCCCCGGTCGCCAAGATCAACACCACCAGCATCCAGCAGGCGGTCGCCGAGCTGAGCGTGGTCTATGCGCAGGAAGGGCTGAGCGTGACCGCGGCGGGCAATCGCATCCTGGTGCAGCCGTCGTCGTCGCTGAGCGGCGCGCCGGCAGCCAGCGGCAGCGCGAAGTGACGTCACCGTCGGCCTGCACGCTGCGCGCCGACAGCCACATTACGAAACCTGGTGAAGTCTGATGTTCGGTAAAAAGCCGGTCGAAAGCGAAAACGTCAACAAAGCGGTAGCGAAGGCGGTCAACTACGAAATCAGCATTGCTGATCTGGCTCGCCGCAGCGAGCGCCGTGCGTGGTGGGTCGCGTTCGGCGCCATCATCATGTGCCTGCTCCTCGGCGGCGGGTACTACTACATGCTGCCGTTGAAGGAGAAGGTGCCGTATCTGGTGATGGCCGATGCGTATACCGGCAATTCTACCGTGTCTGTGCTGCGCAACATTGGCGATGTGCAGAGCGTCACCACCAGCGAGGCGCTGGCCAGGAGCAATGTGGCACGCTTCATTACCGCGCGCGAGTCCTACGACTCGGAGATGATGGGGCTCAACGACTGGAATACGGTGTTCTCGATGGCGCCCCGCGATACCGCGGTGGGGGCTGAGTACTTCAATCTGCATGCGCCCAGCAATCAGTCCGCGCCTTACTACATCTACGGCAAGGTGCGCTCCATTCGGGTCAAGATTCTGAGCATTACGCTGCTCGGTGGCGGCGGCAAGCCATATACCGGCGCCAATGTGCGCTTCCAGCGCAGCATCTACGACAAGAAGACCGGCCAATCCACGTTTCTCGACAATAAATTCGCCATTCTTGGCTTCCGTTACAACAATAATCTGGCCATGGACGAGGATCTGCGAGTGCAGAATCCGCTGGGTTTCCAAGTGACCGACTACCGGGTCGACAACGATTACTCGGCCATGCCGGTTCCGCCGTCGCCCGCCGTGCAGACGCCTGCCACGGGCGCGGTCCAGCAGCCGGCGTCCGCTCAGATGGATGGAACGACGGGGCAAGTGCCGGGGCAGCAGATGCCGGGCCAGCCGGTGGCGCCGGGCGCTGGCGGCACGATGCCGGTTCCGCAGCAGGCGCCGATGGCCAACCCGGCCAGCGCGCCAGTCTATCCGGGAGCGCAGCCCGCTACTGCGCCTCCCGCGCCCAACGTTGCACCTCAGCACAATGGTAATGGAGCGAACGTTCGATGAGTTTCCTGACGAAAACCGGTGCGGCGCATATTGCGTTGCTGGCTCTGGGCCTGTTCGCGCCGATCGCGTCGGCCCAGGTGGTCCAGCAGTACGAGTACGAGCCTGACAAGATCTATCAGGTGCGTACCGGCCTGGGCATCACCACCCAGATCGAACTGAGCCCGAACGAGAAGATCCTCGATTACAGCACCGGTTTCACCAGTGGCTGGGAACTCAGCCGTCGCGAGAACGTCTTCTATCTGAAGCCGAAGAACGTCGACGTCGACACCAACATGATGATCCGCACCGCCACCCATTCCTACATTCTGGAACTGAAGGTGGTGGCCACGGATTGGCAGCGGCTGGAGCAGGCCAAGCAGGCCGGCGTGCAGTACAAAGTGACCTTCACCTATCCGAAGGACACCAGCTTTGCCGCCGCCAGCGACGAGGTGAAGGATGAGTCGCAACTCGACACGCGGCTGACTAAGGACCGCCATTACTACTTCGACTACGACTATTCCACGCGTTCCAAGCAAATGTGGATCGTGCCGAGCAGCGTCTACGACGATGGCAAGTTCACCTACATCAAAATGGATCTGACGCGTTTCCCGACGGGCAATTTCCCGGCCGTGTTCGGGCGCGAGAAGGAAAGCGATGAGGATTTCCTGGTCAACACCACAGTCGAGGGCAATACCCTGATTGTCCACGGGACCTATCCCTTCCTGGTCATCCGCCACGGCAAGAATGTTGTCGGCTTGCGTAGGAACAAGCAAAAGTGAACTCGAATCTACCCCCGTCTGACGAAAACTACGGCAACGACCACGGTCAGCCGCGCTCCCCGCATGCGGACGATGCGCCGCGCGAGAATCCCTATTTCGCTCGCCAGCAGCAGACTGCTGACCCGAATCTGGACGCCAACGAGCCGGTGCTCCGCTCCAGCGATCTGAAGAAGCTCAATCGCAAGGCGCTGGTGTTCCTGGGCGGCATCGCCGCGCTGTTGGTCCTGGCGATCTTCTGGCTGGTGAGTGGCAGCAGCGCGCCTGAGCCGGCACCGAAGCCGCGCCAGGAAGCGGTGGTGGCACCTGCGTTGCCGCAGACCGCGGCGCCGCTACCGGTGCAGCCGGCCGAGCCGGTGCAACTGGCCGAGCAACCGAGCCTTCCGCCGCTGCCGCCGATGCCCACTGAAAAAGACCCCATGGTCCAGTCCTCGTCTCGGCAGGACCGCGGGCCGTCACTCCTGGAGCGGCGCATGGCCGGCATGCAGCAGGAAGCAGGCATGGGTGGGCAGGGTATCGGCATGCCGCAGGGTCAGGAGCTGGGAGGCTTGCAGCAGCAGGACCAGGTGACGTCCGCAAAGCCGATCGCCAATCCGGACGGTTTGCTGGTGCGCGGCACCTATATCCGTTGTGTGCTGGAGACCCGGATCATCACAGATTTCCCGGGCTTCACCTCCTGCATCATCACCGAGCCGGTGTACTCCATCAATGGCAGGCGCCTGCTGCTGCCGAAGGGATCGAAGATCCTCGGTCAGTACGGCGCCGCAGAGCCGACCGGTCCGCGCATGCAGGTGGTCTGGGATCGCATCACCACGCCTACCGGCATCGACGTGACCCTGGTTGGTCCTGGCGTCGACAACCTCGGCAGTGCCGGTCATCCGGGCCAATACAATGCACATTGGGCGAGCCGCATCTCGTCCGCGCTGATGATCAGCTTGCTCAGCGATGCCTTCAAGTGGGCGGCGGCCGAGCATGGCCCGAAGACCACGACGACCGGCCTCAACTCCGGCGTGGTCACCGAGCAGCCGTTCGAGAGCAATACGGCGCAGTCCATCCAGCGTCTGGCCGACCAGGCACTGGATCGCCGGCGTCCGGCCACCGTGACCATCAACCAGGGCACCATCGTGAACGTCTACGTGGCCAAGGACGTCGACTTCACGGCCGTGTTGCCGCGTTGACCGAGATCGAGACAGCGACGTGACGTTCGACGACTCTCCGACCGCGCAGATCTCCACGGATTTCCTGGATTACCAGTACTCGGTGCTGGGCATCCTGGATTATCTGAACTCGCCGGACGTGACGGAAATCTGCATCAACCGTCCCGGCGAGTTGTACCTGGAGACGCTGCGCGGCTGGCAGCGGATGGATATCCCGTCGCTGACCTTCGACCGCGCGCGCCAGTTCTGCACGGCGGTGGTCAACGAGAGCAATACCGGCCAGCGCATCACCGATGCCGATCCGGTGGTATCGTTGACCTTTCCCACCGGGCAGCGCGCGCAGTTCGTGATCCCGCCGGCCTGCGACGCCGGCAAGGTGTCGATCACCATCCGCCTGCCGTCAAAGCACACCAAGACCCTGGAGCAGTACAAGGAAGACGGCTTCTTCCAGGAGATCCTGGAGGTGCAGTCGGGTCTGAGCGAGCAGGATCGCGAGCTTCTCGAGCTCCGGCGGCAGCGCGATTACGCCGAGTTCTTCAAGAAGGCGGTGCTGTTCAAGAAGAACGTCGTCGTTGCCGGCGCCACCGGTAGCGGCAAGACCACCTTCATGAAGTCGCTGGTGAATCACATCCCGCACGAAGAGCGGCTGGTGACGATCGAGGACGCGCGCGAGCTCTTCATCAGCCAGCCCAATTCCGTGCATTTGCTCTACTCGAAAGGCGGACAAAGCTCGAGCAACGTCACCGCGAAGAGCTGCATGGAAGCGTGCCTGCGCATGAAGCCCGACCGCATCATCCTTGCGGAGTTGCGCGGCGACGAGTCGTTCTACTTCATCCGCAACTGCGCCTCCGGTCATCCCGGTTCCATCACCAGCTGCCATGCTGGCAGCATCGGGCAGACTTGGGATCAGTTGGCGCTCATGGTCAAGGCGTCGGCCGAAGGGTCGGGCCTGGAGTTCGCAGTCATCAAGCGGTTGTTGATGATGACCATCGACATCGTTGTCCACATCAAATCGCACGCGGGCCGGCGCTATATCACCGGTATCGATTTCGATCCGGAACGCATGCAGTCGGGTGGGGGATGAATATGTTCATTAAGGTGATAGGGCGAAGCGGCGCCGATTGACTTTGAATTTTTCTTCCAACACGATTGATTTGCGACATCTGCGGCGTTCTGGGCGATTTGCCACGACGCCGATGCATAGGGAGTAACCACGGCATGTTGCCAGGCATGGAACTACTCAGCTGTCCCGAAATGGCGGTTCCGGCTGAAGTCATGCAGCACGTTGTGCGCGTCGAGTCGTCGCACAATCCGTTCGCGATCGGTGTGGTCGGCGGTCGCCTGGTGCGTCAGCCGCAGAACCTGTCCGAAGCCGTCGCCACCGCGCGGATGCTGGAAGAGAAGGGTTACAACTTCTCCCTGGGTCTGGGGCAGGTCAATCGCTACAACCTGATCAAGTACGGCCTGGATACCTACGAGAAGGCATTCAAGACCTGTCCGAATCTGCAGGCCGCGTCGAAGATCCTGGCCGAGTGCTATAGCCGCTCCGGCGGCAACTGGGGCAAGTCGTTCAGTTGCTACTATTCCGGCAACTTCGAGACCGGGTACCGCCACGGTTACGTGCAGAAGGTCTACGCGTCGATCAACCAGGGCAGGGCGCTCGCCGCGTCCACCGCTGGTGCGATCCCGGTGATCCCGGCGGGAGGCGTGCGCCGCGTGGTCACAGACTCGGTGAAAGCCGCGGCGGTGCGCGAAGTGGATTCGATCGTGTCGAGGCGGATCGACGCGGCGGCCGGTCAGCTTGCCAGCGGTCTCGCCACGCAAGGTCAACCATCACTCCGTGCCCAAGCTGCCGTTGCGGCGCCAGCGCAGCCAACGGCAGGTGCTGTAGCGGCCGTGTCGGCACAGGCGGCTGCCGCAGATTCCGATCTTTATGTAATACGACCGACAGGCGCCGGCAAAGGAGTGGCGGTTCCTGCAGGTGGCGGAGCGCCCACAGTTCCGCACGTTGCCGCACACGCGCCTCAGGCAGTGGCGGGAACGGCCGTTCCTGGCACAAGTACGCCGCCGCCGACGTCTGGCGACGGGGCCTTCGTATTCTAGCCAGATGCAGTAGCACGGCCATGCAAATGGCTTTTGACCACCCCCTGTTTCCAAATCAAGGAGAAAACCATGATGTTCAAGAAAGCTAAAGTGAATTCGAACGCCAAGGTCATCGGTATGGCGGCGTTGAAGGCGGCGATGTTCACCGCAGCCGTGTTCGCCTCTGGCGTCGCGATGGCGGCGGGCTCCGGTGTCGACTATGCCGGCGCCGACCAGAAGGTCTGTGGCTTCCTCGGCAAGACCAACAACATTCTGAACATGGCTTCGATCGTGGTGGTGACGATCGCCGTCGTCTTTGCCGGTTACCAGATCGCCTTCGCGCACAAGCGGGTCTCCGAAGTGGCTCCGGTTCTGCTGGGTGGCGTGTTGATCGGTGCTGCCGGCCAGTTGGCCAAAATGCTCATCGGCGACACTGGCCAGACGGCCTGCTCCGCGGCCATCACGCTCGTTCAGCACGCCGTGCAGTATGCATAAGAACGTACTTTTCCGGGGCTGCACCCGGCCTGCGATGTTTTTCGGGGTGCCGTACATCCCGTTCTTCATCGGCGCGGGCGGCGGCTTCCTGATGGGTATCTATTTCAATATGTGGCTGCTGGCGCTCATTCCGGTCATCGTCTTCATCATGCAGCAGATGACCAAGCGGGACGAGATGATCTTCCGCATGCTCGGATTGCGCTGGATGATGCGGATGCGCGTGCGCAACCTGCAGCGCTATTCCGGCATGTGGGTGTTCTCGCCGAATGAGTACAGGAAAGAGGTGCCGGGCGCCAAGCGCTAGCTTGGAACCGGGCGCCGAGTCTCGACCCCATGCACGACGCCTGTGTCGTGCATGGGGTTGTTCGGTTTTTCGTGTCGACTCGCCGGCAGTGCTGGTGTGAGCGAGGTCGGCGGTTCCCGGTGCATCTGCGCCGGGCCTTGGCAAGACGAAACGGATTCTGAGTTCTATTATGTTCATCCCGGATACTTCGATCAGCGAATTCATCTCCATCTCCACGCATGTGGCGCCGTCCGTTCTGAAGACGACGGGAGGAGATTTCATGCTGGTCTGGCACCTGGGCGGGCTTCCATTCGTGGGCCGCGAAGAGTGGGAGATCGAACACCGGCACAACACGTTCAACCGCATGCTGCAGACGCTGCGCGCTCCGGATTTCGCCAATGTGGCGTTCTGGGTGCACGATGTGCGCCGCCGCCGTCGCATCAAGAACGGCAGCAAGTTCAAGCAGGCGTTCAACCAGGCCTTGTCTGATCAGTACTACGGGACATTGTCCTCGCAGAAGATCATGCAGAACGAGCTGTACATGACCATGATCTATCGCCCGGTAGTGACCGGTAAGCGTCTCATGGATAAGTCGTCGAACATTTCCCAGTTGCAGTCAGAACAGGACCAGGCGATCGCCAAGGTCCTTGAACTTGCAGGCAACGTCGAAGCCGTGCTCAAGGATTACTCGCCCTACCGGCTGAGCATGTACGAAGCCAGCAATGGCGTGGTGTTCTCCGAGGCGCTGGAGTTCTTCGGCTATCTGATCAATCGCATCGACGAGCCGGTGCCGGTGCTGCAGGCGCCGGTGCCCGCCTACCTGCCGGTCAGCAAGCACATGTTTGCCAACAAGACCGGCGACTTCGTGATCAAGACCCCGGAGGGCGTCAATCATTTCGGTGCCATTCTGAACATCAAGGAATACACCGACGGCACCTATCCGGGCATCCTCAATGGCCTGAAGTATCTCGACTTCGAGTATGTGGTGACCCACTCCTTCAGCCCGATGGGCCGGCACGACGCGCTGAAGGTGCTCGATCGCACCAAGGGCATGATGGTGTCCTCGGGCGACAAGGCGGTCAGCCAGATCCACGAACTCGACTTGGCGATGGATCAGCTGTCGTCGGGCAACTTCGTCCTGGGCGAGTACCACTTCACCATTGCGGTCTACGCCGATACGCAGGAGAAGCTCTCGCAGCAGGTGGCGACCACCCGCGCGGAACTGTCCAATGCCGGCTTTGTCTCGACCAAGGAGGATCTTGCGGTTGCGTCCTCTTTCTACGCCCAGTTGCCAGGGAACTGGCGCTACCGTACGCGTATCGCCAGTGTCAGCTCGCTGAACTTCCTCGGTCTGTCGCCGCTGCACAATTTCGCCCAGGGCAAGCGCGAGAACAATCCGTGGGGCGAGTGCGTCACCACCTTGCAGACCACCAACGGCCAACCGTACTACTTCAATTTCCACGCCACGCATCCTGCGGAGAACTCGCTCGGCGAGAAGGCGATCGCCAACACCATGGTGATCGGCAAGTCCGGTACCGGTAAGACTGCGTTGATCAACTTCCTGCTCAGCCAGGTGCAGAAGTTCGATCCGATCCCGACCATCTTCTTCTTCGACAAGGATCGCGGCGCCGAGATCTTCGTGCGCGCCTGCGGCGGCAATTACCTGGCGCTGGAGAACGGCAAGCCCACCGGCTTCAACCCGTTCCAGTGCGAGCGCACCGAGGCGAACGTGCAGTTCCTGGCCGACCTGATTAAGGTCCTCGCCGGCAAGATCGAGTACACCTCGCGCGAGGAGGAGGACATCTTCCGCGGCGTGGAGGGCATGCTCGACACGCCCATGCATCTGCGCAGCATGACCAACTTCCGCAAGAGCCTGCCCAACATGGGCGACGACGGCCTGTACGCGCGCATGCGCAAGTGGACCGCCGGCAACTCGCATGGCTGGGTGTTCGACAATCCGGTCGATACGATCGACCTCGAGAAGGCCAGCATCATCGGCTTCGACTACACCGACGTCATCGACAATCCGGAAGTGCGGGTTCCGGTCATCAACTATCTGCTGCATCGGCTGGAAGCCCTGATCGACGGCCGGCCGCTGATCTACGTGATGGACGAGTTCTGGAAGATCCTCGATGGCAAGGGCGGCCTGAAGGAATTCGCCAAGAACAAGCAGAAGACCATCCGTAAACAGAACGGCCTGGGTATCTTCGCCACCCAGAGCCCGGAGGATGCGCTTGCCAGCGACATTTCCGCGGCGCTGGTCGAACAGACCGCGACGATGATCCTGCTGCCCAATCCCAATGCCAGCAAGGAAGACTACATGGACGGCCTCAAGCTCACCGAGGCCGAGTACCAGGTCGTGGTCAGCCTGGACGAGCGCTCGCGCTGCTTCCTGGTCAAGCAGGGCCATGGATCGTCGGTGTGCCAGCTCAATCTGCGCGGCATGGACGATGCGCTGTCGGTCATCTCGGCGTCGACCGACAATATCGAAATCATGCACCAGGTGCTGGAGCGCAAGGCCAAGGAGCACGGCGTCGCGCCGGACGATCTGACGCCCGAGCAGTGGTTGAACGAGTTCTACGCACGTCGCAAGGGCTCCGGAAAATCGGGTCCGGCGAGGTCGGTGTCTTCGGATAATCGGGGGGCGGCGGCGGTCAGCTGACCGCTTTGCCCAAATCACGCATGACGGCTTTTCTACAAGAATCGAGGAGAGCAGGAAAAACCAGGACTACGATTCGCTCGGACAGTATCAACGAGTCTGTCCGCTCGCATTGAAGTCCGGTAGTTGGAAGGGAACAAAGCCGGCAAATATGTCGCCAACGGAACACTGAAAAAGACATGCAGGCTTAGGTCTGTCGATTGCCCTCGAAGAAGTTGGTCTGGCTAGGCGATCAGGCATGTCAAAACTATCTGGTCGCTATACCTGGTACTCGAAGCCTTAGGGGTGAGACTCCTGAATACGTATGCAAGTACCGCTGAAATTCCTGCATCAACGCTACTCTAGCGCAGCGTTTCGCGTGCCCGTCGCACGCGCGATCTCTGCCCGAAGGGGGGCGTTGCATGTCTCAGTCTCCATGGTGGCGCGGTGCCGTCATCTATCAGATCTATCCGCGTAGCTTCCTCGACGCCAACGGCGACGGTATCGGCGACTTGCCGGGCATCGTGCGCAAGCTGGACTACATCGCGGCGTTGGGCGTGGATGCGATCTGGATCTCGCCGTTCTTCAAGTCGCCGATGGCCGATTTCGGCTACGACATCGCCGACTATCGTGAGGTCGATCCGCTGTTCGGCACCATGGCCGACTTCGATGCGCTGCTGGCCAAGGCGCATGCGCTGGGCCTGAAGGTGATGATCGACCAGGTGCTCAGTCACACCTCGGTGGAGCACGACTGGTTCAAGGAAAGCCGGCAGAGCCGAGACAATCCGAAGGCGGATTGGTACGTGTGGGCCGATGCGCGCGAAGACGGGGCGCCGCCGAACAACTGGCTGTCGATCTTCGGTGGCGTGGCGTGGCAGTGGGAACCGCGCCGCGGGCAGTACTATCTGCACAATTTCCTTGCCTCTCAGCCGGATCTGAACTTCCACAATCCGCAGGTGCAGCAGGCGACGCTGGACAACGTGGAGTTCTGGCTGGCGCGCGGTGTCGACGGCTTCCGCCTGGACGCGATCAATTTCTGCTTCCACGATCCGCAACTGCGCGACAACCCGCCCAAACCGCCGGAAAAGCGCGTCGGCCGCGGTTTCAGCCCGGACAATCCGTACGCGTTCCAGTACCATTACTACAACAACACGCAGGCGGAGAACCTGCCGTTCCTGCAGAAGCTGCGCAGCCTGCTCGACCGCTATCCGGGGACGGTGAGCCTGGGCGAGATCTCGTCGGAGGATTCGCTGGCGACCACGGCCGAATACACCCGCGCCGGGCACCTGCACATGGGCTACAGCTTCGAACTGCTGACCGACGATTTCAGCGCGGCCTACATCCGCGAGACGGTCTCGCGTCTGGAAGCGGCGATGACCGAAGGCTGGCCGTGCTGGGCGATTTCCAATCATGACGTGCAACGCGCGGTGACGCGTTGGGGGCAGGGTGCCGAGACGCCGGCCTTCGCGCGGCTGCTGATCGCGATGCTGTGTTCGCTGCGCGGCTCGGTCTGCGTCTACCAGGGCGAAGAGCTCGGCCTTGGCGAGGCAGAGGTGCCGTTCGAGGCGCTGCAGGATCCCTACGGCATCGCATTCTGGCCGAACTTCAAGGGCCGCGATGGGTGCCGGACGCCGCTGCCATGGGATGCCAGCGAGCAAGCCGGTTTCAGCACCAGGACGCCTTGGTTGCCGATCGCGGCAGCGCATCGCGCGCAATCGGTGGCGGCGCAGGAGGCCGACCCGCAGTCGGTCCTGCATGCGATTCGCCAGTTCCTGGCCTGGCGCAAGCGCCATCCGGCCTTGCGTGAGGGCGACATCGTCTTCCACGAGACGGCCGAGCCCGTGCTGATGTTCCAGCGTCGCCACGCCGCGCAGCGCTTGCTGCTGGCGTTCAATCTTTCCGCCGAGGCCGCCGACGTGGCGCTGCCTGAGGGCAGCTGGCAGGCGCTGCAGGTGCCGGGCGTGGTCGCGGGTGCGGTCGAAGAGCGCTTGCGTTTGCCCGGCTATGCGATGGTGTGCCTGCAGGGCGCATGAGCGGGACCAAATGATTCCTGCGACGGCAGCGTCGCATCCTGCTGTGTGGCTACGGCACTGCCGAGCTGTTGTTTTGGAAAGACAGTCCGGCGTGCATCGCGTCGGATAAGGCCTCATGCATACCACGGACGTGGGCGTTTGTTGGACGACAAGGATCGCTCTGGAAGTTCAGTGTCCGTAGTAAGCATGTTGCGGTGACCACGCCACGCCGTCTTCGCGGTTTGGCGTGCCCGGTAACCTGGGCACGCGTCGTCGCCGACAATCATGCCGTCCTGGAACCAAGGCCAGCTCGGAGACTTGCCTTGCTGGCCCACACAACAGACTGCTGCGTCGCTGTCGCTCTTGCTGCCGGCTAGGCGACGCGGCCACGAATCCGCCGTCATCGCTGCGCTGGTGTCCATCGCGGCAATGTCACCATGTCTGCACGCCAGCCTTTGTGATCTGAAACGCCGCTTTTCCAGCGACGCCACCTGGTCTCGATCTCGCGGCCTACTGGCTGAGACCCGTCGTTGGCGATGGCGGTGCTGGCGTCGATCAACTGCCGCAGCATCGTGTCGGTGCGGATGCATCCTCCGTTGTGCGGTCAGGCCGGCCAGTTCGCAGTTCAGCGTTGAATGTCCGGGTATGGCGCTTTCTGGCACGCAAAGGGCTTGGGCCATGCACTCCTGAAGTGCAGATTTTTTTCGGCGACGCGGCCATTCCGCGCGCTCGCGGCGTTTTGTCGGGAACTTCGCGGGCGCGGCGAGATCTCCATCAGTTCGCGCGATCGCTTTCTGTAGATCTTCTTGCAGGCGAAAGGGCTGGTGTGCGCCCTCCAGGCCGCTCGTCTTGATCCCGATCGGCAAACTAAATCGCCACCGCTCCTCGATCCTGATCTCATCGTTTTCTCTCTGGTCACCCCGGCATTTGACGCAACCGTCCGCGGCAACCGCCCCAACGAAAACGCCCGCCGGGTGCGCCGGCGGGCGTCGTCTGCAGCCTCTACGCGGGACTCAGAACTTGTAGTTCACGCCCAGCATGTAGGTGCGTCCCCATTCGACGTACTCCAGCGGGCGATCCTTGGTGCCGGCGTAGGTGCGGTAGGGCGAGTTGGTCAGGTTGCTCGCCTGCAGCAGCAGGCTCAGCCCGGCCAGGCTGCTGCCGTCGGCGAAGGTATAGCTGACCTGCGCGTCGGTGACGTTCTCGCCGACGACGTAGCGCAGCGTGCGGTTGCCGTTGAAGTTGCCGATCTCGCCGATGAAGTCCGAACGCCGCCGCTGGCTGACGCGTGCTTCGAAGCCGTTGCGCTCGTAGTAGGCGGTGAAGTTGTACACGCGCTTGGACAGGCCGGGCAGGTCGATCGGCGCCGAGCCCACGCTGGAGGCGCTTTCGGGATCGACGATCTTGATGTCGCTGTCGTTGAACGTGGCACTGGCCTGGATGCCGAAGCCGCGCAGGCTGTCGGTGAACATGTCCAACGGCAGCGAGGCGGTCAGCT
Organism: Xanthomonas sp. LF06-19; assembly: GCF_034105425.1. NCBI lineage: Bacteria > Pseudomonadati > Pseudomonadota > Gammaproteobacteria > Lysobacterales > Lysobacteraceae > Xanthomonas > Xanthomonas sp. LF06-19. The sequence goes on from NZ_JAXGGH010000011.1 coordinate 70,051, forward strand.
CGAGCCCGCGCAGAGTGCCGCCCTTGCCGTTCTGCGGCGAGGAGAAGGTACCGGTGGTCTGTACCGGCACGGTCATGTTGGGCGGGCGCACGTAGCTGGCGAGCAGGGCGGAGAAGTCGTAATCGTCGCGCGATTGCGTGTAGATGTAGCTCTTCAGGTCCTTGTAGAACACCGCGGCGGCCACGTAGGCCTTCTCGCCGAAGTACTTCTCGTACGACAGGTCCAGCGCGTTGGCGCGCCACGGGTCGAGCAGGGGATTGCCGCCGCTGCCGCCGGGCTTGCCGGTGGAGGTGTCCACGCCGAAGTCCAGGCCGGCGCGCATCTGGTCCACGCGCGGCCGCGCCACCTGCTTGGCCGCGGCGAAGCGCAGGGTCTGCTGGTGCGGGAACAGGAAGGCCAGGTTGAGGCTCGGCAGCCAGTCGTTGTAGGTCTTGCCGGCGTCGATCGGCAGCACATTCTGGCCGGCCGGACGGGACTGGTCGAAGTAGCTGGACTGCGAGCTCTGGTCGGCGTGCTGCAACTGCACGCCGATGTTGCCGCGCACGCCGACCTCGCCGATGTCGGTGTTGATGTTGGCGCGGAGCCAGGCCGTGGTGATCTTCTCCTGCACCGTCCACGACTTCGGAATCAGGTAGTCCAGATTGGTGACCGGGTTGAAGGTCATGTAGCGCGAGACCGCCGCCGGCACGTTCCAGGCCGGGATGGTGCCGATACCGGCGAAGCCGAGGTTGACCGGGTCGTACTGCAGGTCGCTGGCGATGCTGGTGTCGCCCTGCGCGCCGAGCAGGATGTTGCCTTCGGCCTGGGTCTTCTGCTTGCGCCGGTCGGCGTAGTTGACGCCCACGTCGATGTCCGAGAACCAGGTCAGCGCCTGCGGTGCCGGCAGCGTCGCCGCCAGGCGGCCGCCCTTCAGCCGGTCCTCGACCTCCGGCACCTTGCCGTAGCCGGAGCCGTAGATGGTGTTGGTCAGGAACAGGTTGTTCGGGTCGGAGTAGTCGCGGCCGGGGGTGATCTGCGAGAAGCCATTCGGCTTGACCACGAGACCGACCGTGTCCAGCTGCGGCATCGGCACCAGCTGTAGGTTGTTCTCCAGGTTCAGCTCCTTGCGGGTGGCCTTGGAGTAGTTCAGGTCGGCCATCAGGCGCACGCTGCCGAGGTTGAACTCGTTGTTCCAGCCGAATGCGTCGATCTTGTCCTTGCGCTTGTTGTACATGCCGCGCACCAACGGGTACACGCCGCTGGCGGTGCCGCCGGTGAAGCTGCCGCTGGCGTCGACCTGCGGATTGGTGATCAGCAGGCCGGGCGTGTAGCCGCCGTTGTAGTTGCTGAGATTGACCTCGAACTGATTGGCGGTGTCGATCTGCTCGGCTTCGGTATGGAATGCGTCGAAGGTGCTGGTCCAACTGCTGGACGGACGGAACTGCACGGTCGCCATCACGCCGTCGCGCTTGTTGTTGCCGGTGCGGCGCAGCGCCTTGATGCCGTCGGAGAAGTAGGTGCCAGGCGCCACGCCGGGACGGCTGCCGCTGTCGGTGTTCTGCGTGGTCCACGGCTCGTACAGGCCGACCTGATTTTCCTGGATGGGCATGTCGCTGTGGGCATAGCCGATCGAGAAGCCCAGGGTGTTGTCCAGGAACTGGTCGATGTAGCTGGCGCTGAAGCGGTTGCCGAAGGCGTCGACGTTGGCGGCCTTGCCGAGCGAGCTCCTCTGCAGGCGGCCGCTGACGGCGATCACCCGGTCCGGAAAGCTCAGCGGACGCACGGTCTGCATGTCGATGGTGCCGGACAGGCCCTGGCCGACCAGGCCGGCGTCGGGCGTCTTGTACACGGTCACGCCGTTGACCAGCTCCGAAGGGTACTGATCGAACTCGACGCTGCGGTTGTCGCCGGTGCTGACCACTTCGCGGCCGTTGAGCAGGGTAGTGGCGAAGTCGGGCGACAGGCCGCGCACGCTGATCACCTGGGCGCGGCCGGCGACGCGCTGCGCGGCCAGGCCGGGCAGGCGCCCGAGCGATTCGGCGATGCTCACGTCCGGCAGCTTGCCGATGTCCTCGGCCGAGATCGCTTCGACGATGGACGTCGAGTCCTGCTTGATCGCGATGGCGTTCTCGATGCCGCGGCGGATGCCGGTCACCTGGACCTTGTCCAGTTCGGTGACCGGATCCTTGGACGTGGTGGTGGTATCGGACTGTGCAGCAGCCAGCATCGGCGTCATCGCGACGGCCAGCGCCAGCGTCAGCGCGTTGCGCTTGTGGTTCAACATTTTCCCCTCCCAGGCAATGTTGTCTTGCGAATGTCTGAACCGGCGAGGCGGCCGGATGTGCGTGTCGCGCAGCCGCAGGGCGGTGTCGCGATTGCGCTGTATGGTAGACACGCGGCTTCGTCGCGAACGTCCGCTGCATACGTATTCACTGGCCTGCATCGCATTGGAAGCGCTTTCAGGATCGCAATGTCGTGCGCGCGCCGCTACGCCGGTGCCGCGGCGAGCATGCGCGTGCTTCATGCAACTAACGTCGCCTGGCATGAACATTCGGGTGCTGCACTGAGAGTGATGCCAGGGAGTACGCCGGCATGCTGACGTCGGGCGAGCTCGCAGATGGCGCGACATGGTTTGGCGGAAGCGGCGCGCCGCGCGCCGCTGACCTGCCGCGCACGATGGCGCGGCGCCGCAGAGGCGAGCGCCGTGATCCGGCATGGCGAGTGCATGCCTCCGCCGCTGTGCTGCCGGCGGTGCCGCGTGCCGCATGGTGGTGCGTCAGCGCGATGCCGCCGTGCCAGCGGAGGCCGGCGCCGGGTCCAGCGGGACGAAACGGATCGCCTGGCCGCCGCCGGGCGCCAGCTTCACCTGCAACTGATCGCGGCTGGTGACCTCGCGCTGTTCGCGCACGAAGTCGAACGGATTGTGCTGGTAGTCGGCGGCGTCGCCGTCGCGGTAGATCTCGGCGCGATAGCGCACGCCCGGTTCGAGGAAGCTCAGCGCGATCGGCAGCACGCGGCCGTGCTCGTCGGTGATGCTGCCGAGGAACCAGTCGCGGCTGTGGCGGTCCTTGCGCACGATGGTCACGTAATCGCCGATCTCGCCGTCGAGCACGCGGCTGTCGTCCCAGTCCACCGCCACGTCCTCGATGAAGCGGAAGGCGTCGCGGTGCTGCAGGTAGTGCTCGGGCAGGTCGGCCGCCATCTGGATCGGGCTGTACAGGGTCACGTACAGCGCCAGTTGCCGCGCCAGCGTACTCGGAATCGCGCGTCCGCCGCGGCCCGTCAGGCTGAGGATGCCGGGGGTGTAGTCCATCGGCCCGGCCAGCATCCGCGTGAACACCAGGTTCACTTCGTGCTCCGGCGGGTTCGGCGGCTCGCCCCAGGCGTTGTACTCCATGCCGCGTGCGCCTTCGCGCGAGAGCCAGTTAGGGTAGGTGCGACGCAGGCCGGTGTCCTTGATCGGCTCATGGGCGTTGACCGACAGGTGGCGCTTGGCGGCTTCCTCCACCACCTTGAGATGGTGGCGGGCCATGAACTGGCCGTCGTGCCATTCGCGCAACAGGGGGCCGCCGGCGGGATTGCGCCGGTCTACCTGTCCGTCGTCGCAGACGTAGCCGGTCTTGAAGGTGTCCACGCCCAGTCGTGCATATAGATCCAGCGCCGCATCGAGCTGGTCTTCGTAGTGCTCCACCGCGCAGCCGGTCTCGTGGTGACCGATCAGGTGCACACCCTTCTTCGCCGCGTAGGCGCTGAGCGCATCGATGTCGAAGTCCGCGGTGGCGTGGGTGAAGTCGAAGTCGTCGCCGTTGCCGACCCAGTTGCCGTCCCAGCCGGGGTTCCAGCCTTCGACCAGCACGCCACGAAAGCCGTGCGCTGCGGCGAAGTCGATGTAGCGGCGGGTGTTGGCGGTGGTGGCGGCATGCCTGGGGCCGCGCGCCCAGGTGTCCTGATTCAGGTGCATCGACCACCACACGCCGATGTACTTGGCCGGGTGCACCCAGCTCACGTCGCCCAGCGCGTTGGGTTCGTTGAGATTGAGGATCAGGTTGGAATCGACCAGGCCGCCGGCGGTGTCGCTGATCTGCAGCGTGCGCCACGGCGTGTCGAAGGGCGGGGACCGGCGCACCTTCCAGCCTTCCGCCGACGGCGACAGTTGCGCATGCAGGCGCTGGCCTTCGCCGCGGCGCAGCCACATGCCGGCGTAGTCGACCAGGGCGGCCTCGTGAATCGCCAGGTGCAGGCCGTCCTGGCTGCGCAGGGTGAACGGCGTGTGCGCCAGCGGCACTTCGCGCAGCGGGGTGCGCCGGTACAGGTATTCGTAGTGGATGGGGGCGCCGGCAGGAATCCACCAGGCGGTGGCCTCGGGGACGATGTCGAACTCGGTCAGTTCCTCGTCGACGATCGCCTCCTGCATTCCCGCCTGCTGCGGAAAGCTGTAGCGAAAGCCGAGCCCGTCGTCGTAGACGCGGAACACCACCGCGAAGCGGCGCTGGCGGCCGCCGCGCTCGCCCAGGTCCACGCGCAGTTCGTTGTAATGGTTGCGCACGTAGCGGCGCTCGCCCCACGGCTGTTCCCAGGTCTCGTCGACGCTGCGGCTGTGCTGGTCCAGCACCGCCAGGTCGCGATCCAGCGCGCCGTCGCGCAACTGAAAGCCCAGCCGCGATTCGCCGATCACCGCCTCGCCCAGCCGCTGCACGCGATAGCTGGGAAGGCCGTCGTCCAACTGCAGGGAGACGCGCAGGATCCTGCCCGGCGAGTCCACGCTGGCCACCGTCTGCGGCGCGGCGTGCAGGCATGGCGCAACGCACCACAATGCGCTCGCCAGCAACGACGGCACACGCAGGCGCGACAGGACCTCAAACAGCGGCATATCCCCTCCCAGGGCGACCGTGGCAGCGCATCGACTATAGCGAGGCGGTCCGCGGCCGCCGTGGCGCATGCGATGAATACGTATGCAACTGCACGCGCCGCGGTGTCGCCCGTCTACCATGTCCGCAGCGCCCCGCGATGCGGAGGCGGCGACCGCAGCGCCGGCGTGCCGGCCTGCGCTTCCACCATGCAGGCAAAGAGGGAGGGAGGTCGATCGGTGCGAGCCGGTCTGCCGCTTCGATGCTGAAGATGATTTGCTTGGCCGCCACCTTGGGTGCCGCGGCGTCGGCGTCTGCTGGACAGACGTCATTGCAATGGCGTGGCCAGACCGCGCAGGCCGAGGCCACCGCCGACGGCGGTTTCGTGCTGCATGCGGCCCAAGGCACACGCACGGTGCCGGCGCAGCCGTTGCGCAGCGAGACCGATAGCCCGTTGTTCGATGCGCTGTTCGCGCTGGCGCAACAGGAACTGCACGACGATCAGGTGCAGGCGATCCGCGATCCGGCGTTCGATCACGGCAAGCCGTTGCCGTGCGATTGCTACCAGACCGGCGAGCGCTGGCCCTACGTGTGGACCCGCGACGTCAGCTATGCCGCCGACCTGGCCCTGGCGCGGCTGGATCCGGAGCGCACGCGGCGCTCGCTGCGCTTCAAGCTGTCGCCGATGCGCGGCGCCGACGCGCTGCCGGGGCTGTTCGTGGCGCAGGACACCGGCTCCGGCGGCAGTTGGCCGGTGAGCAGCGACCGCGTGGTGTGGTTCCTGGCCGCGCGCCACCTGCTGGACGATCCAGCCTTCGCCGCCGACACCCGCGCCGCGCTCACGGCCACGCTGGCCCAGGATCGCGCGTTCGCGTTCGACCCGCGCATCGGCCTGTACCGCGGCGAGACCTCGTTCCTGGACTGGCGCGAGCAGACCTATCCGGCCTGGACCCGCGAGGATGTCAGCTTCATCGCCAGTTCCTTCGCGCTGTCCACCAACGTGCTGCATTACCAAGCGCTGCGCCTGGGCGAGCGCCTGGCCCGGGAGCAGGGCGACACGCAGGCGGCCGCGCGCTATGCCGACTGGGCCGATGCACTGCGCCAGGCGATCGCGCAGCGTTTTTGGCGCGAGGACCGCGGCACCTACGTCAGCTACATCGGCACCGCCGAGCACCCGGTGCGCTACGAACGCTACGATCTGCTGGGCCTGTCGCTGGCGGTGCTGGCCGACGTACTGCCGGCCGCGCGCGCGCGCCAGGCGCTGGCCCGCTATCCCGCGGTGGAGGCGGGCAGTCCGGTGGTGTGGCCGCAGCAGCGCGACGTGCCCATCTACCACAACCGGGCCATCTGGCCGTTCGTCAGCGCCTATGCGCTGCGCGCGGCGCGGCAGACCGACGACAGCGCGCGCATCGACCTGGAAGTGCGCTCATTGCTGCGCGGCGCCGCGCTGGCCGGCTCGAACATGGAGAACTACGAGTTCCTGAGCCAGGCCGCACATGTGGACGACGGCCCGCTCAGCGGCCCGGTGGTCAATTCACCGCGGCAATTGTGGTCGGTGGCCGGCTATCTGGCGATGGTGATGGAAGGCGTGTTCGGCGTGGAGGACGACGGCCGCGTGCTGCCCAAGTTGCCGACCAGCCTGGTGCCCATGCTGTTCGGCGAGCGCCAGGAGATTGCGTTGCAGTTGCAGGACCGGCGCATCGTGTTGCGACGTCCGGCGCAACTGCAAGGCGACCTGCTGGTCGCCGGCAAGACCCGTACCCGGGACAGCGTGACCACCGTCGACCTGGTCGCCCGCCACAGCGGCGCTGCGCCAATGCAAATGCTCACCGCCGCAGACGCCTTCGCGCCGCTGGCACCGCCGGCACCGCAGGTGCGGCGCGAGACCGGGGGCTGGCGGGTGCAGGCGGCTGCGGACTCGGTGTTGTACGTCGATGGGCAGGCACGCGAGGGCAGCGCCGACGGCGCGCTGCTGCCGCTGGCCGAGCGCGTGCAATGCCTGAGTCTCACCCGGCAGGGCGCGCGTTGGGAGTCGTTGCACAGCCCCACCGTCTGCGTCGGTGACGTCGCCCGCGTGGAGGGCGCCGACGATTGGACGTGGACGGCGCCGCACGATGGCATGTATCGCCTGAGCCTGCGTTACGTCAACGCGCACGGTCCGATCAACACCGGCGTCACCGCCGCGGTCAAACGCCTGCAGGTGCAGTGCGGTGCAGATTCGCCGCAGTCGCAGCCGTTGGTGATGCCGCACAGCGTCGGCGAGCAGACCTCCACGACGGCGCTGTTCGAGCTGCAGGCCGGGCAACGTTGCGTCGCGCGGCTGCTGCCGGCGGCAAACATGAGCGCATTGCAGCACTTCGCGCGCTACACCGGTGGCCAGGGCGGCGCCGATGGCGTGGTCAATGCCGCCGATGTCGCCGCGCTGCTGATCGCGCCGGCCGGCCCAATGGAGGAGCGTCCATGAGCGCCTTGCCACGTGCCAAGCCGGCGCTGTCGTTCTGGCAGATCTGGAACATGTGCTTCGGCTTTCTCGGTATCCAGTTCGGCTTCGCGCTGCAGAACGCCAACGCCAGCCGCATCTTCCAGACCCTGGGCGCGGACATGGAGCAGGTGCCGGGATTGTGGATCGCCGCACCGCTGACCGGCCTGGTCGTGCAGCCGATCGTCGGCTACCTGTCTGACCGCACCTGGAACCGCTTCGGCCGGCGTCGCCCGTACTTCATGGTCGGTGCGCTGTTCACCACGTTGGCCCTGCTGGTGATGCCGAACTCGCCGACGCTGTGGGTGGCAGCCGGGACGCTGTGGGTGCTGGACGCCTCGATCAACATCTCGATGGAGCCGTTCCGCGCCTTCGTCGGCGACCAGTTGCCGACGCGCCAGCGCGCCACGGGCTATGCGATGCAGAGCTTCTTCATCGGTGTCGGCGCGGTGGTGGCGAGCATGCTGCCGTGGCTGCTGGCGCACTGGGGCGTCAGCAATACCGCGGGGCCCGGAGAGGTGCCGGCGACGGTGCGCTACGCGTTCTATGTCGGCGGCGCGGTGCTGTTCCTGTCCATCGGCTGGACCGTGCTGCGCACCCGCGAGTATCCGCCCGAAGATCTGCATGGCAGCGCCGTCGTCACCGCAGATGCAGCGGTGCAACCGCGCCGTGTCGATGGCGCCGCTTCGCTGTGGTGCGCGGTGGGCATCGCCGGCGCGGCGGCCATCGCCTGGTGCCGCGGCGACCGCATGCTGTACGTGCTGGCCGGCCTGTGCATCGCTTACGGCGTGCTGCAGGGCGTCGCGCCGCGCCTGCGTCGCGGACACATGCTGGCGGCGATCGTCTGCGATCTGCAGACCATGCCACAGGCGATGCGGCGGCTGGCCTGGGTCCAGTTCTTCTCCTGGTTCGCGCTGTTCGCGATGTGGATCTACACCACCGCGGCGGTCACCCAGACCCACTACGGTACCCAGGACGTCACCTCGGCCGCCTACAACGAGGGCGCCAACTGGGTCGGCGTGCTGTTCGCCGCCTACAACGGCTTCGCCGCACTGGCCGCGATCGCCATTCCGCTGCTGGTGCGCGCCTGCGGGCTGCGCGTGAGTCATCTGCTGAATCTGTGCCTGGGCGCGGCCGGCCTGCTGTCGTTCCTGTGGATCCGGGATCCGCAGTGGCTGTTGCTGTCGATGGTCGGGGTGGGCTTCGCCTGGGCCTCGATCCTGTCGTTGCCCTACGCCTTGCTGTCGGACAGCGTGCCGGCGGCGAAGATGGGCGTGTACATGGGCATCTTCAATTTCTTCATAGTGATCCCGCAGTTGGTCGCGGTCAGCGTGCTGGGCTTCGTGCTCACGCACTGGCTCGGCGGCCGGCCGCTGTACGCGCTGGCGATCGGCGGCGGCAGCCTGCTGGTGGCGGCGCTGTGCGTGCTGTGGGTGCCATCGGATTCGGGAGCGAACGCATGATCGATCGGATGTCGTTGTTGGCGCTGGCCCTGCTGGGTGCCTGCGCCGCGTCGGCGCAGGCCCAGGCGCCTGCGCAGGAGGAGTTCTACGGCACGCTGGAGCCGTTCGCCAGCGAGGCGGTGTACTTCGTGGTCACCGATCGCTTCGTCAACGGCGATCCCGGCAACGATCACCGCGACCAGGGCGGCGCGCATCGCACCTTCGACATCCCGATCCCGGCGCCGCCGGGCGAGAGCGACAACATCGGCTACCTCGGCGGCGACTTCAAGGGCGTGGTCGACAACGCCGGCTACATCCGCGACCTGGGCTTCGGCGCGGTGTGGATCACCCCGATCGTCGACAACCCGGACGAGGCCTTCACCGGCGGCAAGCCGATCACCTGGGGCAGCTCGCTGAGCGACCGCGGCAAGACCGGCTACCACGGCTATTGGGGCGTGAACTTCTACAAGCTCGACGAACATCTGCCGAGCCCCGGTCTGGATTTCGCCGGCTTCACCCAGGCGATGCACGCGCAGCAGCTGAAGGTGGTGCTGGACATCGTCGGCAACCACGGCTCGCCGGCCTGGACCATGCCCAAGCGGCAGCCGATGTTCGGCCAGGTCTTCGACCGCGACGGCAAACTGATCGCCGACCACCAGAACCTGCCGCCGTCCAAGCTGGACCCGGCGCACAACCCGCTGCACGCGTTCTACAACACCGGCGGCAACCTGGCGCAGCTGTCCGATTTCAACGAGCGCAACCCGGCGGTGATGGAGTATCTGGTCGGCGCCTATTCGCAGTGGCTGGGGCAGGGCGCCGATGCGTTCCGGATCGACACCATCGGTTGGATGCCGGACAGCTTCTGGCACGAGTTCGTGCGCCGCATCCGCGCGCAGCGTCCGGGCATGTTCATGTTCGGCGAGGACTTCGACTACAACGCGCACAAGATCGCCGGTCACACCTGGGCCGACAACGCCGGCGTCAGCGTGCTGGATTTTCCGCTCAAGCAGGCGTTGGCGGCGACCTTCGGCCATGCCCGGCGCGGTTACGAGACGCTGCAGCCGCCGCTGTACCTGGAGCGCGGCCCGTACGCCAATCCGTACGAGTTGATGACCTTCTACGACAACCACGACATGGCGCGGCTGGACGCCAGCGACGCCGGTTTCATCGATGCGCACAACTGGCTGTTCACCGCGCGCGGCATCCCGGTGATCTACTACGGCTCGGAGACCGGCTTCATGCGCGGGCGCGCCGAGCACGCCGGCAACCGCAACTACTTCGGCCAGGAGCGGGTGAACGCGGCGCCGAGCAGCCCGATCTTCGCGCCGCTGCGGCGCATCGCCACGCTGCGCCAGCGTAGCCCGGCGTTGCAGCGCGGCCTGCAGCTCAATCTGCAGCTGTCCGGCGACGAGGCGGTGTTCTACCGGGTGTTCCAGCATGCGGGCAGCACTCAGACCGCGCTGGTGCTGCTGAACAAGAGCGACGCGCCGCGCACGCTGGAGGTGCGCCGCTACCTGCAGCCCGGCACCTGGCACGACGGCTTCGACGGCAGCGCCACCGAGGTGACCGGTGCGCTGCGCGCCGAGGTGCCGGCACATGGTGTGCGCGTGTTCCTGTCCGATGCGCCGATCGTGCGCCCGGACCTGCGCGCGCGGCTGCGCTGGCTGATGGCGGCCAAGGACGGGGTCGCGCCGACACCGTGAACGCGGCACTGCCGGTCGGCGTCAGCGCGCCGGCCGTCGGCGCGTCGGTGCCCGAGCAGGGCTCAGTTGCGCAGCAGCGAGGAGCCGCGCAGCGCCAGCGTCACCGGTAGGGTGCGGCTGCTCACCGGCTGTCCGGCGATCTGCGCCAGCAGGGTGTCCACCAGCACCGCGCCGGCCAGCTTGGTGTCTTGCTGCACCGTCGACAACGCCGGATCGACGCTGGCCGCCACCGGGATATCGTCGAAGCCGGCCAGGGCCACGTCCTCGGGCACGCGCAGGCCGTGCTCGCGCAAGGCCTTCAACGCGCCGATGGCGATCAGGTCGCTGGCGGCAAACAGCGCATCGAAGCGCTCGCCGCGGCCGAGCAGGGCCAGCGCCGCCTCGTAGCCGGATTGCTCGGTGGTGATCGCATCGACCTGCAGCGCCGGTGTGGCGTCGGCGCCGGCCGCGCGCAGCGCCTGCAGGTGGCCGCGGTAGCGTTCCAGGAATTCGGGGTAATGGTTGGAGGCGTCGCCGAGGAAGGCGATGCGGCGGCGGCCTTGCGCCAGCAGGTGCGCGGTGATGTCGTGCCCGCCCTGGAAGTTGTCGCTGCCGATCGACACCCCCGGCTGCCCGGGCAGCACCGCGCCCCAGCGCACGAAGTGCGTGCCCTGGTCGACCAGGTGCTGCAGCCGCTGCTGCGCCTGCAGGTAGTCGCCATAGCCGAGCAGGATCAGCCCGTCGGCCTTCTGGCTGTCGCCGTAGTCGGCGCGCCAGTTGTCCGACAACTGCTGGAACGACACCAGCAGGTCGTAGCCGTGGCGGGCGCAGGCGCGGGTGATCGAGCCCAGCATCGAATGGAAGAACGGATTGATCAGCGAGTCGTCGGTGGTCGGGTCTTCGAAGAACAGCAGCGCCAGGGTGCCGGCATTGCGCAGGCGCAGGCTGGAGGCGTGCTTGTCGACCTTGTAGTTCAACTCGCGCGCGATCGCCAGGATCTTGCGCCGGGTCTGCTCGTTGACCGCCGGACTGCCGCGCAGCGCGCGCGAGACCGTGGGTTGCGATACGCCTGCCAGGTAGGCGATGTCCAGCGATGTGGCCTTGCCTTTGATGACGGCGCGTCCGGGTGCGGAGAAAACGTCGGCGAAGCATGCCATGGCGCCCGCTGTAGCTCTTGCTGCGGCGCAGCGAAGACCTCGGGCGCGCACCAGGAATGACCGTTTTGGTAAACGGCCGCAATTACCATTTTGGTAAAAGCTGGTTTACCATTCTTGTCTATCGACCTGATCCGGACATGGGTGGCCCGCGGCAACGCCGGCCGAGCGTGCGACATGAGCACTACCACCGCCCTCGCTTGAGTTCCCGCCCAAGGCTGTCCGAGCAGGCGCCCTTGTGGCGCCTTCTTTCTATCCCGCGCCCAGGCTGGCCTGCCGCCGAGGTGGCGCGGACGTCATCCCCCAGTTTCCCTTTCCGCCGACTCCCATGATCACGATCACGCTCCCCGACGGCAGCCGCCGCGAATTCGAACACCCCGTCAGCCCCATGGACGTGGCCCAGTCCATCGGCCCCGGTCTGGCCAAGGCGACCATCGCCGGTCAGGTCGATGGCCGCCTGGTCGACGCCTGCGACCTCATCGACCACGACGCCAGTCTGCGCCTGATCACCGCCAAGGACGCCGAGGGCGTGGAGATCATCCGCCACTCCTGCGCGCACCTGGTCGGCCACGCGGTCAAGCAGCTGTATCCCGAGGTCAAGATGGTGATCGGCCCGGTCATCGCCGAGGGCTTCTACTACGACATCTACAGCGAGCGCCCGTTCACCCCCGAGGACATGGCGGCGATCGAGAAGCGCATGCAGGAGCTGATCGCGCAGGACTACGACGTGATCAAGAAGGTCACCCCGCGCGCCGAGGTCATCGAGCTGTTCAAGCAGCGCGGCGAGGACTACAAGCTGCGCCTGATCGAGGACATGCCCGACGACGTCACCGCGATGGGCCTGTACTACCACCAGGAATACGTGGACATGTGCCGCGGCCCGCACGTGCCGAACACGCGTTTTCTCAAGGCCTTCAAGCTGACCCGCATCTCCGGCGCCTACTGGCGCGGCGACGCCAAGAACGAGCAGCTGCAGCGCATCTACGGCACCGCCTGGGCCGACAAGAAGCAGCTCGAGGCCTACATCCTGCGCATGGAGGAGGCCGACAAGCGCGACCACCGCAAGATCGGCAAGCAGCAGGACCTGTTCCACCTGCAGGAAGAGGGCCCGGGCCTGGTGTTCTGGCACCCCAAGGGCTGGTCGATCTGGCAGGTGGTCGAGCAGTACATGCGCAAGGTCTACCGCGACAGCGGCTACGGCGAGGTGCGCTGCCCGCAAATCCTGGACGTGTCGCTGTGGCAGAAGTCCGGTCACTGGGACAACTACCAGGACAACATGTTCTTCACCGAGTCGGAGAAGCGCACCTACGCGGTCAAGCCGATGAACTGCCCCGGCCACGTGCAGGTGTTCAACCAGGGCCTGCACAGCTACCGCGACCTGCCGATCCGCTACGGCGAGTTCGGCGCCTGCCACCGCAACGAGCCGTCCGGCGCGCTGCACGGCATCCTGCGCGTGCGCGGTTTCACCCAGGACGACGGCCACATCTTCTGCACCGAGCAGCAGATCGAGGCCGAGGTCACCGCCTTCCACCAGCAGGCGCTGAAGGTGTACGGCGACTTCGGCTTCGACGACATCCAGATCAAGATCGCCTTGCGCCCGGAAAAGCGCCTCGGCGACGACGCCACCTGGGACAAGGCCGAGGCCGCGCTACGCGCCGCGCTCGGCGCCTGCGGCGTGGAGTGGCAGGAACTGCCGGGCGAGGGCGCCTTCTACGGCCCGAAGATCGAGTACCACCTCAAGGACGCGATCGGCCGCACCTGGCAGCTCGGCACCATGCAGGTGGATTTCATGATGCCCGGCCGCCTCGGCGCCGAGTACGTGGACGAGCACAGCCAGAAGAAGCATCCGGTCATGCTGCACCGGGCCATCGTCGGGTCGATGGAGCGGTTCATCGGCATCCTGATCGAGCATCACGCCGGCATGTTCCCGGCCTGGCTGGCGCCGGTGCAGGCCGTGGTCATGAACATCACGGACGCGCAGGCAGACTATGTAGACAACGTGCGGAAACTCCTTGCAAATCAAGGCTTCCGCATCGAGGCCGATTTGCGGAACGAAAAAATCGGTTATAAGATTCGCGAACACACGCTGCAGCGGGTGCCGTACCTGTTGGTCGCGGGCGACCGCGAGACGGAAAACGGCGCGATTGCGGTCCGTACGCGATCGGGGGAGGATTTGGGCACCATGTCGGTCGCCGCCTTCGCCGAACGGCTGCGCGCCGAGCAGTTGGCGTGACACCACCCTGGTGCGGACGGAGCCTCCGTCCGCGCCAGTCCGATTCCCCTGGGAGATTGCAACATCAGTACCCCTGACAACAAACAGAACCGCAAGAACCAAGAGATCCGCGTGCCGCGCGTGCGCGTGATCGGCGCGGACGGCGAGATGGTCGGCGTGTTGACCCGCGACGAAGCGCTGGCGCTGGCCGAAGAGGATGGACTCGATCTGGTCGAGATCCAGCCGCAGGCCGATCCGCCGGTCTGCAAGATCATGGACTTCGGCAAGTTCAAGTTCGAGCAGCAGAAAAAGGCCAACGAAGCCAAGAAGAAGACCAAGCAGGTCGAGATCAAGGAAATCAAGTTCCGTCCGGTCACCGACGAAGGCGATTACCAGATCAAGCTGCGCAACATGCGCCGTTTCATCGAGGAAGGCGACAAGGTCAAGGTCAATATCCGTTTCCGCGGCCGCGAGATGAGCCATCAGGAGCTCGGTCGCGAAATGGCCGCGCGGATCGAGGCCGATCTGGGCGAAGACATCGTCATCGAATCGCGTCCGCGCCTGGAAGGCCGGCAGATGGTGATGATGATCGCGCCGAAGAAGCGCTGATCCGCCGCCGCAGCACGGGATCGCGCCCCGCCAACGGCAGGCGCGCGGTTCTCGGGTCTCTGTGGCCAGCTTCTTCTTGACGTTCCGGGCGTAGCGCGGCTGCGCCGTTGCGGCGTGCTCGTGCGCCGCGCAGCCTGCGCGAATCCCGAATCCCGAATCCCGGCGCGCAAGCGCCCGTCGAACTGCATGATTTGCAAGGCATTCCAAGCCCTGGCATAATGCGCGGCCCAGTTCATCGGGTTTGCCGCTCGCGCGGCAATAGGACCCGCCCGGATCCTCAGTGGATCAAGGGCTTACAAGCAGGTAAGGGCACGGACGGAAAGTGTGGCGCAGCCACCGCCCTGACCAGTGACAAAACACCATCAAGGACATTGCAATGCCCAAGATCAAGACCAACCGGGCGGCGGCCAAGCGTTTCCGCAAGACCGCCTCCGGCAAGTACAAGGCCGGCCACGCCAACCGTAGCCACATCCTCACCAAGAAAGCGACCAAGCGGAAGCGCAACCTGCGGCAGACGAACCACGTCCGTGCCGAGGACGCAGGCCGTCTGGACCGTATGCTTCCCTACCTCTGAGGACTGAACCATGGCTCGAGTCAAGCGTGGCGTCCAGGCGCGCCGCCGTCACAAGAAAGTTCTGAACCTTGCCAAGGGCTACTACAACGCCCGTCGCAAGGTCTTCCGCGTCGCCAAGCAGGCGGTGATCAAGGCGCAGCAGTACGCCTACATCGGCCGCAAGCAGAAGAAGCGCAATTTCCGTTCGCTGTGGATCACCCGCATCAATGCGGCGGCCCGCATCAACGGCATGAGCTACAGCCGTTTCATGAACGGCCTGCTCAAGGCCGGCATCACCCTCGACCGCAAGGTGCTGGCGGACATCGCCGTGCACGACGCGCAGGGCTTTGCCGCCCTGGCGGAGAAGGCGAAGGGCGCGCTGGCGGCATAAGTTTGCGAGTCCCTGCAGAAACCCGTGCGTCCACGTGCGGGGTTTCGGCGGGAGCCATCGCAGGCATGCAGGGGAAGGGCGCAAGTCCTTCCCCTTTTGCGTTTTTGGGCGTCCCGATGCGGGGCGCCTGCCGGGTAGGTGAGGTCCCGCATCGGCGGGACACGGTGGCCACGGTTCGGCCGGAGCAGTGAGGCGCGAGTGCAATGAGTGAGATCGATTCCCTGAGCGGGCAGGCGCTGGCGGATATCGCCGCGGCGCAGAGTCCGGAGGCGCTGGAGCAACTGCGGGTCGCGCTGCTCGGCAAGAGCGGCAGCATCACCGCCCAGCTCAAGCAGCTCGGCGCGCTGGCGCCGGAGCAGCGCAAGCTGGCCGGCGAGGCGATCAACCGCGCGCGCGACACGGTGTCCGCCGCGCTGGCCGAGCGCCGCACGCTGCTGGAAACCGCGGCGCTGGACGCGCGCCTGGCCGCCGAGCGCATCGACGTGACCCTGCCGGGCCGGCGCGGCGAACGCGGCGGGCTGCATCCGGTCACCCGTACCCTGGAGCGCATCACCGAGATCTTCGCGCGGCTGGGCTACGAGTTGTCCGACGGCCCCGAGATCGAGGACGACTGGCACAACTTCGAGGCGTTGAATTTCCCGCCGCACCACCCGGCGCGGGCGATGCACGACACCTTCTATTTCGGCGACGGCCGCCTGCTGCGCACCCACACCTCGGGCGTGCAGGTGCGCTACATGGGGGAGCATGCGCCGCCGCTGCGCATGATCGCCGCCGGCAAGGTCTACCGCAGCGACAGCGACCAGACCCATTCGCCGATGTTCCACCAGGTCGAAGGCCTGCTGGTCGACGAGCACGCGACCTTCGCCGACCTCAAGGGCACCCTGGCCGAGTTCGTGCGCGCGTTCTTCGAGCGCGATTTCCAGATGCGCTTCCGTCCCAGCTACTTCCCCTTCGTCGAGCCCGGCGCCGAGGTCGACATCGCCTGGCAGCAGCCCGACGGCAGCACCCGCTGGCTGGAAGTGCTCGGCTGCGGCATGGTGCACCCGAACGTGCTGCGCAACGTCGGCATCGACCCCGAGCGCTACACCGGCTTCGCCTTCGGCATGGGCGTGGAGCGCTTCGCGATGCTGCGCTACGGCGTCAACGACCTGCGCGCCTTCTTCGAGAACGACGTGCGGTTCCTGCGGCAGTTTGCTTGAGGCTGGGAGTCGGGAAGCGGGAATCGGGAATGGGCAAAGCAACGCAAAGGCTCGTTTCCCCTCTCCGTTTCCGTTCCTAGTAGACCGCGTCTTCGATTCCCCATTCTCCATTCCCGATTCCCGGCCCTTCCATGAAATTCAGCGAAAACTGGCTGCGCAGCCACGTTCCGACCCAGGCCACGCGTGAGCAGCTCACCGCGACCCTGACCGCCATCGGCCTGGAGGTCGAGGAGGTCGTGCCGCTCGGCGACAGCCTGCAGCAGGTGGTGGTGGCGCGGATCGTCGAGGCTGCGCCGCATCCCGAGGCCGACCGGCTGCAGGTGTGCCGGGTCGATGCCGGGCAGGGCGAATTGCTGCAGATCGTCTGCGGCGCGCCCAATGCGCGCGCGGGTCTGGTCGCGCCGCTGGCGCTGGTCGGTGCGCAGGTCGGCGGCATCGCGATCAAGCCGGCCAAGCTGCGCGGCGTCGCGTCCAACGGCATGCTGTGCTCGGCCAAGGAGCTGGGCCTGGACAGCGACGCGTCCGGCCTGTTCGAACTGCCCGACGATGCGCCGATCGGCCAGGCGCTGATCGAGTATCTGGGCCTGCCCGACGCCAGCATCGAGATCAAGCTCACCCCCAACCGCGCCGACTGCTTCGGCGTGCGCGGCATCGCCTACGACGTGGCCGCGGCCTGCGGCAGCGACGTGCTGCCGCTGGCGGTGACGCCGGCCGCGGTGAGCAGCGAGCGTACGCTGCCGGTGGCGCTGGACGCGGGCGCCGACGCGCCGCGTTATTGCGGCCGCGTGGTCGAGGACCTGGATCCGGCGGCGAAGACGCCGCTGTGGATGGCCGAACGCCTGCGCCGCAGCGGCGTGCGTCCGCTGTCGCTGCTGGTGGACATCACCCAGTACGTGATGCTGGAACTGGGCCAGCCGATGCATGCCTTCGACCTGGACACCTTGCAGGGCCCGGTCGGCGTGCGCCACGCGCGCGACGGCGAGACCCTGACCCTGCTCGATGGCCGCGAGGCCGTGCTGGATCCGGCGTTCCTGCTGATCACCGATGCCGATCGGCCGGTGGCGCTGGCAGGCCTGATGGGCGGCCACGCCACCCGCGTGACCGAGACCACCTGCCACGTGTTCCTGGAGGCCGCGCATTTCGCGCCGGCCGCGATCATGGGCCGTGGGCGCAAGCTCGGCCTGCACACCGATGCCGGTCACCGCTTCGAGCGCGGCGTGGATCCGGCGCTGCCGCGGCAGGCGCTGGAGCTGGCCACGCGGCTGGTGCTGGAGCTGGCCGGCGGGCGCGCCGGCCCGGTGGTCGAGGCCGCCTTGCCCGAATTCCTGCCGGCACCGGCACCGATCGCGCTGCGCCGCGCGCGCATCCTGCGCGTGCTCGGCATCGAGATCGCCGACGCCGACGTCGAGCGCATCCTGCGCGCGCTGGGCATGGACGTGGTCGCCTCGGCCGACGGCTGGCAGGTCACCGCGCCGAGCCGCCGCTTCGACATCGCCATCGAAGAGGATCTGATCGAGGAGCTGGCGCGCATCCACGGCTACGACCGCCTGCCGACCACCTTGCCCGGCGGCGCCACGCGCATCGCCATGGACAGCGAGACCCAGCTGGACGAGCGCAGCGTGCGTCGCCAGTTGCTGGCGCGCGATCTGCTGGAAACCATCAACTACGCCTTCGTCGATGCTGCGCTGCTGGACCAGTGGGGCCTGCACGACGGGCGCGTGGCCCTGGCCAATCCGCTCAGCGCCGAACTGGCGGTGATGCGTCCGTCGCTGCTGCCTGGGCTGGTCGCCGCGCTGGGCCGCAACGCCGCGCGCCAGGCCGGGCGCGTGCGCCTGTTCGAACTGGGCAAGGTGTTCGCCGCGGCGGCGGAAGCCGGCGCCGCGCCGACCGAAACCCAGCGGGTGGCGGCGGCGGTGTGCGGCGATGCCGACGCCCTGCAATGGGGCCTGCCGGCGCGCAAGGTCGATTTCCACGACCTCAAGGGCGACCTGGAAGCCTTGGCCGCGGCCTCCGGCGCACGCCTGGACTACCGGCCGTCGGCGCACCCGTTCGCGCATCCGACCCGGTCGGCCGACGTCTATCGCGACGACGTGCGGATCGGCTGGATCGGCCAACTGCACCCGCGGCTGCTGCAGGCGATGCAGATCGACGTCGATGTGCTGGCGTTCGAGCTGGACCTGGCGCCGCTGGCCGCGCGTGCCCTGCCGCGCGCCGCCGAGCTGTCGCGGTTCCCGTCGGTGCGTCGCGACCTGGCCTTCGTGGTGCCGGACGCGGTGAGTTGGGCGGCGCTGGCGCGCAGCGTGCGCGCGGCGGTGGGGCCCTTGCTGCGCGAGGTCGTGCTGTTCGACCGCTACGTCGGCGCGGGGGTCGAGGCTGGTTGCAAGAGTCTCGCTATGGGCTTGATTTTGCAGGACAACACGCGCACTCTGACGGACCGCGACGTGGAGGCGGTGGTCGCCGATGCGGTGGCCGCGCTGGCGCGGGAACACGACGCGCGGATGCGTGGTTGAGAAGGACAGGGGATAGCAGGGCGATGGCGTTGACCAAAGCGGAAATGGCCGAGCGGTTGTTCGACGAAGTCGGGCTGAACAAGCGCGAGGCCAAGGAATTCGTCGATGCGTTCTTCGACGTGCTGCGCGATGCGCTCGAGCAGGGGCGGCAGGTGAAGCTGTCCGGTTTCGGCAACTTCGACCTGCGCCGCAAGAACCAACGGCCCGGCCGCAATCCCAAGACCGGCGAAGAGATCCCGATTTCGGCGCGGACGGTGGTGACCTTCCGCCCCGGACAGAAGCTCAAGGAGCGAGTGGAGGCTTATGCTGGACCCGGGCAGTAACCGCGAACTTCCGCCGATTCCGGCCAAGCGCTACTTCACCATCGGTGAGGTCAGCGAGCTGTGCGACGTCAAGCCGCATGTGCTGCGCTATTGGGAGACCGAATTCCCCAGCCTGGAACCGGTCAAGCGGCGCGGCAACCGGCGCTACTACCAGCGCCACGACGTGCTGATGGTGCGGCAGATCCGCAGCCTGCTGTACGAACAGGGCTACACCATCGGCGGCGCGCGCCTGCGCCTGGAAGGCGAGGGTGCCCGCCAGGAATCGGCGCTGAGCAACCAGATCATCAAGCAGGTGCGGCAGGAGCTGGAAGAAGTCCTGCAGTTGCTGCGGCGGTGAGCCATGGCGGCGCTGCTGCCGCTAGGAATGGCCGCGGCAAACCCGCTATAATCGCCAGCTCGCCGCAAGGCGGGTCCGCCTTGACGGCGGAGACGCAACACACCGGGGTATAGCGCAGCCTGGTAGCGCACTAGTCTGGGGGACTAGTGGTCGTCGGTTCGAATCCGGCTACCCCGACCATCTTTCGAAGGCCCATGTCTGCGACATGGGCCTTTTTTGTTTGGGCGCGTCGGATCGGCGGCGCGCGTGCGGCCGGTGTCGGCAATGGGCTGCCCGCCGGGATGGCAACGCGTGTCGGTATCGCGACATAGGGCGATCTGTATCGGCGCAGAGAGGCTGGCGCGTCGCCGTAGACAAAATGCGCGGGATTGCGCTGTCCCGCGACGAGGTCGTCGCCCCACCAGAGCGGAAAGCCCCATGGGAACTGAGAGCTGCGCAGCGTCAATGCCTTGACATTGATCACGTTAACATCGCGTCGATGGAACGTTCACGGGTCCTTGCTACGCTGAATAGCCGGACATGTAGTTGAACCCTCACGTTACTGCGTCAAAAAAATGTCGGGTAACGCCTTGGTGGCGGCAGATGCCTGTGCCATAGTGCGTTGCAACACGAAGCTTCGCTGTTGGCCAGGGCCGTTCGTCCCAGGCAGGAATTGACACCGTAATCATCCTCCGACCGGGAACGGAACCCTGGCCGGCTGGGGGAGTGCGGCGCTTCGAAAACCAATCGACAGAGGGCATCAGCATCGCGCATGGGTAAACTTTCCGTGACCTTCCAATGGGCGCTTGCCCTGTTCTGCCTGGGGCTGCTGTCCGCATGCAGCAGCGGGCCGGCGATGCGTACCGACCTGCCGGCGGGCGATCCGCTTGCCGCTTCAATGGGCAAGCCGGAATACCTGCTCGGCCCGGGCGACCTGCTGACGGTCAAGGTGTTCCAGGTCGACGATCTGGAACGGCAGGTGCGGGTCGACAACGAGGGCCGCATCTCGTTGCCGCTGATCGGCGACGTGAAGGCCGCCGGCTCCAGCGTCAATGCGCTGCAGAAGGAGATCGCCGACCGTTACCGCAACGGCTATCTGCAGAACCCGCAGGTGTCGGTGCTGGTCGACGAGTTCACCGGCAACCGGGTCACGGTCACCGGCGCGGTCAGCGAGCCGGGCATCTATCCCATCCAGGGCTCCGCCTTGACCCTGCAGCAGGCACTGTCTCTGGGCAAGGGCGTCAGCGACGTGGCCAGCCGCGGCAATGTGGTGGTGTTCCGCACGGTGGGCGGGCAGAAGATGCTGGCGCGTTTCGATCTGCGCGATATCCAGAAGGGCGCCGCGCCGGATCCGGCGATCTACGGCGGCGACATCGTGGTGGTGTACCGCTCCGATGCGCTGGTACTGCTGCGCACCGTGGTGCAGCTGACCCCGTTCGTGATGGTCTGGAGGGCCTACCGATGAGCGCCTCCACCTTGCCTCCCGTTTCCGCGCCGCGCCCGCGTCCTGTGGGTGCCCCGCTGAGCCCGGCCGACATCGGCCTGCTGGATTACTGGAATGCGCTGTACCGGCAGCGTTGGCTGATCATCGGTATCACCGGGGCAGTCGTCCTGCTGGCGTTGCTGGTCCTCCTGCTGATGACGCCGAAGTACCGCGCCACCAGCGTGCTGCAGATCGAGCGCGAATCGCTCAACGTCGCCAATGTCGCCAACCTGATGCCGGTGGAATCGCCGCAGGATCGCGACTTCTACCAGACGCAGTACGAACTGCTCGGCAGCCGGTCGCTGGCGCGGCAGGTGATTCGCGAGGCCAAGCTGACTGAGGCGCCGGCGTTCAAACCGCTGGTCGATGAGGCCCTGGAGAAGCTGCAGGACAACGGCGACGGGCGTGCGCCGACGCCGCAGGCGCGTGCCGCCGCGGCGGAGAACGCGCTGGTCGGTCCGGTGCTGGACGCCTTGACCATCGAGCCGGTGCGCGACTCGCGCCTGGTGCGGATCAACTTCGATTCGCCCGACCGCGTGCTGGCCACGCGCGTGGCCAACACCTACGCCAAGATGTTCATCGCCTCGACCCAGGAACGCCGCCTGCAGGCGTCCTCGTTCGCCGCGCGCTACCTGTCCGAACGCCTGGCGCAGCTGCGCGACAAGGTCGAGGAGTCGGAGAAGAACGCGGTCGACTATTCCAGCCAGGAACAGATCGTGTCGATGGGCGAGGACAAGCCCTCGCTGCCGACGCAGAACATGAGCGAACTGAATGTGCGCCTGGCCGCGGCGCAGGATGCGCGGATCAAGGCCGAGGCGGCCTGGCGCCAGGCCGGCATCGGCGACGGCATGGGCCTGCCGCAGGTGGTCAGCAACCCGTTGATCCAGAATCTGCGCGCCGAGCAGGCCAAGATGACCGCCGATTACCAGCAGAAGCTGGCGACGTTCCAGCCCGGCTACCCGGAGATGCAGCGCCTGCAGAATCAGATCGCCGAGACCAAGCGCCAGATCGCCGACGAGGTCGCCAATATCCGCAGCGCGCTGAAGAACGACTACGAGTCGGCGCGTCAGCAGGAAACCTTGCTGGCCGACCGCATCGCAGCGCTGAAGAACGACGAACTGGACCTGCAGACCCGCAGCATCCGCTACACCATGCTGCGCCGCGAGGCCGACACCAACCGCCAGCTCTACGATGCGCTGCTGCAGCGCTACAAGGAGATCGGCGTGGTCGGCAACGTGGGCACCAACAACATTTCGATCGTCGACCGCGCCGATGTGCCGGGCAAGCCGAGTTCGCCGAAGAAGCTGCTCGGCCTGGCGCTGGCCTTCGTGTTCGGCCTGTTCCTGGCGGTGGCGGTGGCGCTGGTGCGCTACTTCATCCGCGAGGCCGAAGCCGCGGCGGCGGCCTCGGCGTGATGTCGCGGTGTCATGGCGCGCCGCACCGCGCGAGGCGCGGGTGCGTGCCGCACCGCACACAACGGCATCGGTTCGACGCACAGTCTTCAGTGAGGTGATACGTGGTTCAGCTAGGCAATGAGGTGCTCCATTATTTTCCAGCGCGGTTGTACGAAGACGTTGTTCTGTTGAAGTAATCACGGGCTGCCGTGGACCTGGGGTCGGCGAGGGAGGCGCCGCAGCGGTCCACAGGCAGGCGAAATCGAGGCCCGGCGGCGTCGCATGTTCCCCCGCATGCCGATCGACCGGGTTTGGATAGGAATCCCGATCATGCTTTTGGCAGACCTGAGTAGCGCCACCTATACGACCTCCTCGCCGCGCATGTTGTCCAAGTACGCGGCCGCGGCAGACATCCTGTTGCGCGTGTCCGACCTGACCGTCATGGTCGGCGGCGCGTTGCTCACCCACCGGTTGCTGTTCGGCACCTGGATGCCGGAACCGGCCTACCGGGTGGCGATTGGCACCACCCTGCTGTACGCGGTGATCTGCTTCGCGCTGTTCCCGCTGTACCGCAGCTGGCGCGGGCGCGGCCTGTTGCGCGAGATGATGGTGTTGAGCCTGGCCTGTGGCGGCGTGTTCGCCCTGTTCGCCATGCATGCCTTCGTGGTGCAGTTCGGCCAGCAGGTCTCGCGGCTGTGGATCGGCACCTGGTTCGTCACCAGCCTGGCGACGCTGCTGCTCTCGCGCACGCTGGTGCGCGGTGTGCTCAACCGGCTGCGCTCGGAAGGCGTGGACGTGCAGCGCGTGGTCGTGGTGGGCCTGCGCCATCCGGTGGTGAAGATCCACAACTACCTAAGCCGCAATCCCTGGGTGGGCATGCAGGTGGTGGGCTACTTCAGCAGCGACTACGACCTGTCGGTGGCCGACCATCCGCAGAAGCTGCAATGCCTGGGCGAGGGCACCGCCGACGCGCTGATCGACTACCTCGACGACCACCAGGTCGAGCAGGTGTGGATCTCGTTGCCGCTGGGCGAGCGCGACCACATCAAGCAGCTGCTGCAGCGCATGGACCGCTATCCGATCCAGGTCCGGTTGATTCCCGATCTGTTCGACTTCGGCATGCTCAACCAGTCCGGCGACCAGATCGGCAACGTACCGGTGATCAACCTGCGCCAGGGCGGGGTGGACCGCAACACCTACTTCGTGGTTGCCAAGGCGCTGCAGGACAAGCTGGTGGCCCTGGCCGCACTGGCCGTGCTGTGGCCGCTGATGCTGGCGATCGCGGTGGGCGTGAAGCTGAGCTCGCCGGGTCCGGTGTTCTTCCGTCAGCGCCGCCACGGCCTGGGCGGGCGCGAGTTCTACATGTACAAGTTCCGCTCCATGCGCGTGCAGCAGGAGCCCAGCGACGTGGTGGTGCAGGCCACGCGCGGTGACAGCCGGGTGACCCGCTTCGGCGCGTTCCTGCGCCGCACCAGCCTGGACGAGCTGCCGCAGCTGTTCAACGTGCTCGGTGGCAGCATGTCTGTGGTGGGGCCGCGTCCGCACGCGGCGCAGCACAACACCCACTACGAAAAGCTGATCCACCATTACATGCAGCGGCACTACGTCAAGCCGGGCATCACCGGCTGGGCGCAGGTGAACGGCTTCCGCGGCGAGACGCCGGAACTGCGCACGATGAAGAAGCGCATCCAGTACGACCTGGACTACATCCGCCGCTGGTCGTTGTGGCTGGATACGCGGATCATCGTGCTGACCGCGTTCAAGGTGCTCGGGCAGAAGACCGCCTACTGATGCGCCCGATGCGTCTTCTTCCCGCCGACCGTGTACAGCGCCGGCGCCGCCTCCGCGTCGCCGTCGTTCCCGTGCTGCCTGCGTCGAATGACGTGGCGCGCGACACGTTTCTGCCGCGCGTGACGGCAGCCGATGGCCGCGTTGGCGTGCAATGCGCCGCCGCCGCAGCGAGGTGCGCATGCTGAGCGTGCCGGACATGCCGCTGCGCGAGCAACGCCGCAATCTGCTGATCGAGCTGGTGCTGCTGTTCGCCGTCGGCTACAACTTCGTGCTGGCGGTGATCAACGCCAAGGTGTTCCGGGTCAGCCCGGCGATGACCTACGCGGTGGAACTGGCGGTCTATGCGGCCTGTTTCCTGCTAGGTATGCGCGCGCTGGACCGCAAGCGCATGGCGATGGTGTTCACCGGCATCGCGCTGCTGGCGCTGCTGATGCTGGTGCGCCTGTTCATGGCGTGGACGCTGGATCCGAAGTTCTTCCGCGATGCGCTGATCCCGTTCGCCTTCCTGTTGCTGGGCGCGGCCTATACCGGCTCGCTGCCGCGCATGTTCGTGCGCATGGCGCTGCTGGTGTCGCTGGTGGCGGTGTTCGAGCTGGCCCTGCCCAAGGTCTACGGCGATGTGGTCAACCCCAAGAGCTATTTCGTCAACGCGCGCGGCGCCAGCGCGTCGAGCTTCTGGAATCAGGACAGCAACCTGTTCGTCAGTGCGACACGGCCGGGCGCACGCAATTTCCTGCCGTCCTCGAACCTGCCGCGCGCCTCCTCGGTATTCATCGAGCCGGTGACGATGGGCAACTTCATCATCTTCTTCACCGCGATCCTGCTGACGTTCTGGCGCTGGATGCGGCCGCTGGCGATCGTCGCCTCGGTGGCGATGATCGGCTTCCTGATCGTGGCCTCGGACGGGCGCCTGGCCGCCGGTACCTGCGTGATGATGGCGCTGCTGAGTCCGCTGCTGCTGCGCATGGACCAGCGCCTGGGCTTCTTGATCTTCTTCGCGGTGATGGGCGGGGCGTGGCTGCTGGTGTGGGCCTCCGGCATCCAGAGCTATGAGGACACCACGCTGGGGCGGGTGTTCTTCACCGTCGATTCGATCCGCAGGATGAGCGCCGATGCGTGGATGGGGCTGGACGTGGACCAGCCGTACCGCTACTTCGACAGCGGCATCGCCTACTTCATCTCTTCGCAGTCGGTGCTGCTGGTGCTGGCGTTCCTGCTGGCGTACTCGTTCGCGATGCTGATGCGCACCATCGAAGGGCAGCTGTTCAAGAACCTGCTGATCTTCGCCTTCTCGCTGAGCCTGCTGGTCTCCAACGGCTACTTCTCGATCAAGACTGCGGCGCTGTGGTGGTTCGTCTGCGGGTGCCTGTGGCAGATGACGCCGCGCCTGCGCGATGCGTCGGCGCTGCCGGCGACAGCGGCGACGCCGGCTCCGCGTCTCCCGGCGGTGCCGGCATGAGCGCGCCCGCCACGGCTGTTTCCGCATCCGTGCCGGCGCAGGCGCGCACCGCGCGGACGCGCGCGCCGCGCGATATGCGCATCGATGCGGCCAAGGCGCTGGCGATCCTGCTGGTGGTGTTCGGGCACGCCAAGGGCATTCCGCACGCCTACGTCATCCTGGCCTACAGCTTCCACGTGCCGATGTTCTTCCTGCTGTCGGGCTGGGTCGGCGAGGCCTTCGGCAACCGCCCGCTGACCCTGGCCACGGTCGGCAAGCTGGCGCGCAGCCTGCTGCTGCCGTACGTGGCGTTCTTCTTCGTCGCCTACGCGTACTGGATGCTGACCCGGCATATCGGCAGCAAGGCGCAGCTGTGGGGCGACCGGCCGTGGTGGGAGCCGCTGCTGGGCCTGGTCAGCGGCATCGGCCCCAAGCTCTACGTGATGCCGGCGCTGTGGTTCCTGCCGGCGCTGTTCGTGACCACGCTGGCGTATCTGGCGCTGCGTCGGACGCTGTCCTTGCCTGTGCTGGCCGGGCTGTCGTTGCCGCTGGCCTGGGGCTGGGCGTGCTGGTTCCCGGGGCAGGACATGCGCCTGCCGTTCTCCCTGGACGTGCTGCCGGTGGCGCTGTGCTTCTTCGCGATCGGTGCGCTCGCGGCCACGCGGGCGCAGTGGTGGCCGGCGCGGCCGGCCGGCAATGCGCTCGCGGCGCTGCTGCTGGGTGCGGCCTGGTTCGCGATCGCCTGGCACAACGGCCGCGTGGACGTGAACATGCTCAAGTTCGGCGATTCCCCGCTGGGCTTCCTGGCCGCAAGCCTGCTCGGCAGCGCCATGGCGCTGTGCATCGCCGGGCTGCTGCAGCACTGGGCCTGGCTGCAGTGGATCGGGCGCAATACCTTGCTGATCCTGTGCACGCACACCTTGTTGTTCTCGGTGATGGCCGGGGTCGCCGCCCGTACCGGCCTGGTCCGCGGCGATGCCTGGGGACCGGCCTGGGCGGTGTCGGTGAGTGTGCTGGCGGTACTGGCCAGCGTGCCGATCCGCGTGGTGCTGGTGCGGATCGCGCCGTGGATGATCGGCGTGCGCCGCAGTGCGGTCGCGGGAGCGACGGCATGACGGCGGCGCTGCGGGCCGCGCACGGGCGCGACGGAGGCCGGGCATGAAGGTGGTGCATGTGGTGCGCCAGTTCCATCCGTCGGTCGGCGGCATGGAGGAGGTGGTGCTGAATATCGCGCGCCGCCATCTGCAGCAGGGCCGCGACCAGGTCGAGGTGGTGAGCCTGGACCGGGTGTTCACCGATCCGCAGCAGCGCCTGGTGCCGCGTGACAGCCACCAGGGCGTGCCGATCGTGCGCTTGCCGTACCGCGGCTCCTCGCGCTATCCGCTGGCGCCGTCGGTGCTGGCGGCGGTGCGCGGCGCCGATCTGCTGCACGTGCATGGCATCGACTTCTTCTACGACTTCCTGGCCCTGACCCGGCCGCTGCACCGTGTGCCGATGATCGTGTCCACCCATGGCGGTTTTTTCCATACCACCTATGCCTCGCGCCTGAAGATGCTCTGGTTCAAGACCCTCACCCGTGCATCCGCACTCGCCTACGCGCGGGTGGTGGCGACCAGTGAGAACGACGGCCAGCTGTTCTCGCAGGTGGTCGCGCCGCAGCGGCTGCGGGTGATCGAGAACGGGGTGGACGTGGACAAGTTCGCCGGGCAGGGCAGCGCCACGCCGGGGCGCACGCTGATCTACTTCGGGCGCTGGTCGGTCAACAAGGGCCTGCTGGAGACCCTGGACCTGGTGCGCGCGCTGGCCGCGCAGGATCCGGCCTGGCAACTGATCGTGGCCGGGCGCGAATACGACTTCAGCATGGCCGACCTGCAGCAGGCGATCGCCGAGCGCGGCCTGCAGCAGCGAGTGCGCCTGCAGGTGGCGCCGACCCAGGCGCAACTGGCGCAGTTGCTCGGCAGCGCGCAGTACTTCGTGTGCCTGTCGCGGCACGAGGGGTTCGGCCTGGCCGCGGTGGAAGCGATGAGCGCGGGGCTGCTGCCGATCCTCAGCGACATCCCGCCGTTCGCGCGCCTGCACCGCGAGTCGGGGCAGGGCGTGCTGGTCGACCCGGCCGATGCGCAGGCGGCCGCGGCCACGGTGCGCGCCTTCGCCGCCGGCACCGATGCGGACTTCGCCGCGCAGCGCGCAGCGGCAATGGCCTACGCGCATCGCTACGACTGGGACCGTGTGGTCGGCGCCTATCTGGACGAATATCGCCTGGCGCTGGGCGGCACGGAGGGCGGCCGATGAGCGGCGAGAGCCAGCGCCATGGCACGTCGCAGCAGGCCGCGCCGGCGGTCACCGTGCTGCTGTCCACCGAGCGCCCGACCGCGACCACCAATCCCTATCTGACCCAGCTCTACGCGGCGTTGCCGCCGCAGGTGCAGCTGCGCTTCTTCTCGATGCGCGCGGCGCTGCTGTCGCGCTACGACGTGCTGCACCTGCACTGGCCGGAGTACCTGCTGCGGCATCGCACGGCGCTCGGCACGCTGGCCAAGCAGCTCTGTGTCGCCGTTCTGCTGCTGCGCCTGCGCCTGGCTGGCGTGCCGCTGGTGCGCACCCTGCACAACGTGGCGCCGCACGAGGACAAGGGCTGGCGCGAACGTCTGCTGCTGCGCTGGATCGACCGCCAGACCGCGCGCTGGATCCGCATCAATGCGACCACGCCCGAACGCACGCCGGCCACCGACACCATCCTGCACGGCCATTACCGCGACTGGTACGCGCCGCTGCCGCAACCGCCGCGGGTGCGCGGGCGCCTGCTGCACTTTGGACTGCTGCGCCCGTACAAGGGCGTAGAGACGTTGATCGCGACGTTCGGCGCGCTGCCCGATCCGCAACTCAGCCTGCGCATCGCCGGCAATCCGATCGATGCGCAGATCCGCGGTGTGGTCGAGCGCGCCTGCGCCGAGGATCCGCGGATCAGCGCGCGCCTGCAGTACGTGGAGGACGCGGTGCTCGCGCAGGAGATCGGCGAGGCCGAACTGGTGGTGCTGCCGTACCGGCAGATGCACAACTCCGGCACCTTGCTGCTGGCGCTGTCGCTGGCGCGCCCGGTGCTGGCGCCGTGGAGCGAGGCCAATGCGGCCATCGCCGACGAGGTCGGCGCGCAGTGGGTGCAGCTGTACCGGGGCGAGCTGGATGCGGAGCAACTGGCGCAGGCCCTGGCGCAGGCGCAGCAGTTGCCCGCCGACGCCGTGCCGGACCTGTCGCGGCGCGACTGGAACGGCATCGGCCTGCAGCATTACCGCAGCTATCTGCAGGCGCTGACCGTGCGCCGCGGGGAGGACGCATGAGTAGCGCCGAGACCCCGCGGCCGGCAGCGCCGCAACCCGGACTGGGCGCGCGCGCCGCCGGCGGCGCGGCGGTGACCATGGCCGGGCAGCTGGCCAAGATGGTGGTGCAGTTCGGCGGCATCATTCTGTTGGCGCGGCTGCTGACGCCCTACGACTACGGCCTGATGGCGATGGTGACGGCGATCGTCGGCATGGCCGAGATCCTGCGCGACTTCGGCCTGTCCTCGGCGGCGATCCAGGCCAAGCACGTCAGCCGCGAGCAGCGCGACAACCTGTTCTGGATCAACAGCGGCATCGGCCTGGCGTTGGCGATCGTGGTGTTCCTGTCCTCGTCGTGGATCGCGCACTTCTACCGCGAGCCGGCCTTGCTCGGCATCTCGCAGGCGCTGGCGGTGACCTTCCTGTTCAACGGCATGACCACGCAGTATCGCGCGCACCTGAGCCGTGCGCTGCGCTTCGGCCAGGTCTCGCTGAGCGACGTCGGCGCGCAGGTGCTGGGCCTGCTGGCCGGCGTCGGCGTGGCCCTGGCCGGCTACGGCTACTGGGCGCTGGTCTGGCAGCAGGTGGTGCAGGCGCTGGTCAATCTGCTGATCGCCGGCGCCTGCGCGCGTTGGCTGCCGCGCGGCTACCGGCGCGATGCGCCGATGCGCACCTTCCTGAGCTTCGGCTGGAACCTGATGGCCGCGCAGCTGCTCGGCTACGCCAGCCGCAACGTCGGCCAGGTGATCATCGGCCACCGCATCGGCGCCGAGGCGCTGGGCCTGTACAACCGCGCATTCCAGCTGCTGATGATGCCGCTGAACCAGATCAACGCACCGGCCACCTCGGTGGCGCTGCCGGTGCTGTCGCAGCTGCAGGACGACCCGCCGCGCTTCGGCAACTTCCTGCTGCGCGGGCAGACGGTGATGGTGCACCTGATCGTCGCGCTGTTCTCCTTCGCCTGCGCGCTGGCGATGCCGTTGATCGTGCTGGTGCTGGGCGAACAGTGGCGGCCGGCAGTGCCGCTGTTCCAGGTGCTGACCCTCGGCGGCATCTTCCAGACCGCGTCCTACGCCACTTACTGGGTGTTCCTGGCGCTGGGCCTGATGCGCCAGCAACTGGTGTATTCGGTGGTCGGGCGGGTCATGCTGATCGCCTGCATCTTCGCCGGCTCGCTGTGGGGCGTGATGGGCGTGACCGTGGGCTACACGCTGGGCTTGTTGGTGATGTGGCCGCTGTCGGTGATCTGGATCGCGCGCATCGCGCCGCAGATCCCGGCCTGGGAGTTGTTCAACAACGCCTTGCGCGCGGTGCTCGGCTACGGCGTCTGCGGCGTTGCCGCGTACTTCGCCGCACAGCAGTGGGGTGGCGCGTCGTTGTGGCTGCAACTGATCGTCGGCGCGGTGGCGATGGCGCTGGGCTGCCTGCTGGTGTTCGCGCTGTGGCCGGCGTTCCGCCGCGACGTGCTGGCGATCCTGCAGATGCGCACGCTGCTGCGCCAGGCGCGGGGGCCGCGATGAACGCCGGACTGCCGCGTCTTTCTTTCCCTTCCACCCGCACAGGAGCGAGCGCATGAGCGATTCTTCCGCAGCGGCGCTGCCCGCATCGGCACCGGCCGCGGCCACCAGTGGGCGTGCGCCGTGCTATCTGGTGCTGTCGGCGCACGACTACCGCACGCCGCGTCGCGCCAACATCCACTTCATTGCCGACGAGCTGGCCAAGCGCGGCCCCACGCGGTTCTTCTCGCTGCGCTACAGCCTGCTGTCGCGGCTCAAGGGCGACCTGCGCCTGCCGCTGGACGCGACCGCCAACCAGGTGGTCCGCCACAACGGCGTGGACTGCTATCTGTGGCGCGCGCTGCTGCATCCGTTCAACACCCGGCGGCGCTGGCTGCGGCCGCTGGAAGACCTGATGTTCAAGGTCTACGCGGCGCGCGCGCCGGCCACGCTGATCCGCTGGATGCGCGAGGCCGATGTGATCGTGTTCGAGAGCGGCATCGCGGTGGCGTTCATCGCGCTGGCGGCGCGGATCAATCCGACCGCACGCAAGGTGTACCGCGCCTCCGACGGCTTGAGCACGATCAACGTCGCCGACTACATCGAGCGCGAATTCGACCGCGTGGCGCCGAGCCTGGACGTGATCGCACTGGTGTCGCCGGCGATGGCCGAGGAGGTCGCCAGCCGCCACAACGTGTACCACGTCGGCCACGGCGTGGACCACGATCTGCACACGTTGGGCGACCCGTCGCCGTACGGCGAGGGCATCCATGCGGTGGCGGTGGGCTCGATGCTGTTCGATCCCGATTTCTTCGTCGCCGCCAGCCGCGCCTTCCCGCAGGTCACCTTCCACGTGATCGGCTCGGGCATGGGGCGCGCGCCGGGCTATGGCGACAACGTGGTGGTGTACGGCGAGATGAAGCACGCCGAGACCATTCGTTACATCAAGCACGCTCGCTTCGGCATCGCCCCGTACGCGTCCGAGCAGGTGCCGGCGTATCTGGCCGACAGTTCGATGAAGCTGCTGCAGTACGACTTCTTCGGCCTGCCGGCCGTCTGTCCCAATGCCGTGGTCGGCCGCTATCCGTCGCGCTTCGGTTACACGCCCGGCGACGAGGCGTCGATCGTCACGGCGATCGGGCAGGCGCTGCAGGCGCCGCACGTGCGCCATCGGCAGTGCCTGAGCTGGTCCGATACCACCGACCGGGTGCTGGACCCGGCCGCCTACCCGGAGACCCGTCTGTTCGCCGACGGCGTGGCCTGAGTCCAGGCCCCGGCTTGTCCGCCGTACCCCCCGCGCAACCAAGGAGGACCGATGTCCGCATTGCAAAAATGGATCGATTACGAAGAGCGCCGGGCGCTGTTCTGGTGGAAGCCGAAGAACGGCGAGATCAACGTCGGCGATCATCTTTCCAAGATCATCGTCTCCAACGTGCTTGGCCAGCGCGACCGCACCTTGCTGGACAAGCGCGACAAGCGCACGCGGCTGATCGCGATCGGCTCGGTGCTGCACTTCGCCCGCGACGGCGACACCGTGTGGGGCAGCGGCGTCAACGGCAAGATTCCCGCCGACCGCCATACCTTCCGCCAGCTCGACGTGCGTGCGGTGCGCGGCCCCAAGACCCGCGCGTTCCTGCGCGAGCGCGGCCTGCAGGTGCCGGAGGTCTACGGCGATCCGGGTCTGCTGATGCCGTTGTTCTTCCCGCGCGAGGCGCTGTTGGCGCCATCGGCACGGCAGCCGTTCCTGGTGGTGCCGCACTTCAACGAACCGTTGGACAAGTATGCGCAGTACAAGGACCACCTGGTGCTGCCGAACCGCCAGCCGGCCGCGTTCGTGCGGCAACTGCTCGGCGCCGACCTGGTCGTGTCCAGCTCCTTGCACGGGCTGATCCTGGCCGAAGCCTACGGCGTGCCGTCGGTGTACCTGGACTGGGGCAACGGCGAGGACCGCTTCAAGTACGACGACTACTATGCCGGCACCGGCCGCGGCCGCTGGCATGCCGGGCACACGGTGGAGGAATGCGTGGCGCTGGGCGGCAATACCGTGTTCGACCTGGCCGCGGTGCAACGCGGCCTGCTGGAGAGCTTTCCGCATGACCTCTGGTGAACGCGCGACCGGCGAGGTGCTGGCGCTGGGCGGTTATCCGATCCTGCGCAGCACCGAGACCGAGTTCGTTGCCGCGTTGCTGCAGGCGCTGGCGCGCGGCGAGCGCCGCCAGGTGTTCTTCGCCAACACCAACTTCGTGGTGCAGTGCCAGGCTCTGTGCGAGCGCCTGGCCGCGCCGGACGTGTGCATCGTCAACGACGGCATCGGCATGGACCTGGGCGCGCTGCTGGTGCACGGCCGCCGCTTCGCCGGCAATCTCAACGGCACCGACCTGATTCCGGCGCTGTGCCGGCAGAGCCCGCGGCCGCTGCGCTTCTTCCTGCTCGGCGGCCGGCCCGGCGTGGCCGACGCCGCGGCGCAGACCTTGCGGCAGTCGCTGGGGCAGCAGGTGGTCGGTACCTGCGACGGCTATGCCGAGTTTGCCGCGGCCGGCGACGGGCTGGCCGCGCGCATCAACGCCAGTGGCGCCGACGTGCTGCTGGTGGCGTTCGGCAATCCGCTGCAGGAGCGCTGGCTGCTGCAGCACGCGGCGCAACTGCAGGTGCCGCTGGCGTTCGGCGTGGGCGCGTTGCTGGACTTCCTGTCCGGCACCGCCCGGCGCGCGCCGGCCTGGGTGCGCCGGCTGCGCCTGGAATGGATCTATCGCCTGCTGCGCGAGCCGCGGCGCCTGCTCAAGCGCTACAGCTGGGACCTGCTGGTGTTCTTCGCCCTGTGCCTGCGGCACGGCAGGCGGCTGGGCGCCATGCCGCCTGCACGCGACTCGCTGCGCCCCTCGTGACGTCGAGCGGCCGCCGCCGCGGAAATGGCGCGGCCTGACATCCGCACGGCCACGCGCCGGATTAGACTGGAGGCATGTCCAGCGCCGCCGCCTTCCGAATCGCCGCCTTGGTGCGCGACCTGTCGCTGCTGCCGCACCCGGAAGGCGGGCGCTACGCGCGCGTGCATACCTCGGCCCTGATGGTGCAGCACGAGCAGACGTTGCGCCCGGCCTGCACCGCGATCCGCTTCCTGCTGGCGCAGGGCGAAGTCAGCAATTGGCACCGCATCGATGCCGACGAGACCTGGCAATGGGAAGAGGGCGGGGCACTGGAACTGCTGGGCTTCGATCCGCAGCATGGCCTGCAGCGCTACCGCCTGGATGCCAGCGAGCGCGGCGGCATGCCGTCGGTGGTGATCGCGGCCGGCACCTGGCAGGCCGCGCGTCCGCTGGCCGACTACTGCCTGGTGCGCTGCGTGGTGGCGCCGGGGTTCCTGTGGGAGCGCTTCGAACTGCTGGCGGACACCGACCCGCTGGCCACGCACCTGCCGAAGCTGGCGGACTGATGACGGCGCGGCGCGGGGTGCGCGCAGCGACCGCGCCGGGGGCCGTCGCGCGCCGGCTCGGCCCGGCGTTGTGCCTGGCGGCGGCGTTGCTGGCGGCGGGCATGCCCGCCGCGCAGGCGCAGACCGCGACGCCGGCCGCACCAGCCCATCCGCCGGTGGTCGACCTGGAGGCGGTGCTGGTGAGCGGGCGCCAGCCCGGCCCGGGGCTGTGGCAGGTGCGCCGCGGCGACCACGTGCTGTGGATCCTCGGCACGGTGTCGCCGCTGCCCAAGCGCATGCAGTGGGAATCGGGCGAAGTGGAGCGGGTGATCGCCCAATCGCAACAGGTGATCGCGGCGCCGACCCTCACCCTGGACTCGGGCCTGGGCATGTTCCGCAGCCTGATGCTGCTGCCGTCCTTGCTCAAGGCGCGGCGCAATCCCGACGACCGCACCCTGCAGCAGGTGCTGCCGCCGGAGCTGTATGCGCGTTGGCTGCCGCTGAAGGCGCGCTACCTGGGCCGCGACAGCAGCGTGGAACGCTGGCGGCCGGTGTTCGCGGCGCAGGAGCTGTACGAAGCGGCGATGCGCACTTCCGGCCTGAGCCTGGGCAGCGTCGTGCAGCCGGTGATCGCGCGTGCGGCCAAGCGCGCCAGGGTGCCGATCGTGCCGGTGGTGGTGGAGGTCAAGGTGCCCGACGCCAAGCGCGCGCTGCAGGAGTTCCGGGCGACCTCGCTCAACGACAGTGCCTGTTTCGCGCGCACCTTGCAGGTCATCGATCGCGACCTGGAGACGATGCGCCAGCGCGCCAATGCGTGGTCCGAAGGCGATCTGGACACGCTGGCCGCGTTGCCCGCCAACGATCAGTACCGGGTCTGCCTGGACGCGGTCGGCGAAGCGGCGATCGCGCGCAAGCTGGGCCTGGGCGATGTGCGCCAGCGTGCGCAGGCGGCCTGGTTGCAGGTGGCCGAGCGGGCGCTGGCGCAGAACCGCTCCAGTTTCGCGGCGTTGCCGATGCAGACCCTGCAGGAGCCGGGCGGGCCGCTGGATCGGCTACGCGCCAGCGGCGCCGAGGTGATCGCG
>NZ_JAXGGH010000012.1:0-99260 GCF_034105425.1 Xanthomonas sp. LF06-19
CGCCACGCCGGCTTCGGCCTCACGCACGAAGCCGATGATCTGCTCTTCGGAAAAGCGCTTCTTCACGTCCAATCTCCGTCTTGTTGGGGATTGGACTCCAAATCGCCTTACTACTCAAAACCGGGGGGACGTCGGGTGCGCCCCCGCGCTCTGCTTCGGACTCTTGTTCCGGAACGATCAAACAGCTTCAGAAACTCCGCCAGCCGCCGCTATTGCCATCTGAAGCTACGATGATGGTCAGAATGGAACTCCTCACCAAACTTTTTATGCTGACGGCGCTTTTCGCGGCAGCTTGTCCTGCCGCAGCCATCCCCTACGACGACGAGGGCGAGCAGGCAGGGGTCAACCCGGACAACCAGGCGCGGATCCGTTTCTTCGGGCAGGCCGCGATTGGCCTGGAGTTCTATCGCAACGCCATGTGCTATGGCGGTGAGGCTGAAACCGAAACGCCCTCCAGTAGAGGCTTCAGCGGTGCCTTCGGCAGCAAGAAGAACATTTCCCTGGGAATGGCGGTCACTCCCAATGTCACCACCCTCAAACAACGTAGCGGCATCCTGGCCAAGGCGTTCTATCGTGAATACGCCATTGCCGCCGGCGAGCCCATCGCCATTCACGCCTCGTATTACGAAACCACGGGCCCGATCGGCATTTCGAGCCGCTGCAAGGATTTCGGCGTGTCCTTCGTTCCCGAAAAAGGCCAGGACTACGAAGTTTCCCTGGATCTCTCGCGCCAAACCTGCCATCTCACCATCTCCAGGATCAGCGAAACCAGCGACGGCGTCGCGCTGGCTCCGGTCGAACTCAAAGACGCGAAGGAATGTAGCGACGAATAGGCCGCTTTGTTGCCGGTCGTGACAACGTAAAATCAGAGGTAAAGTGCACTTATCGAGTGCACTTATCCTGTTCCAGCACAAAGGTGTAGTCGACTAGAGCCTCATTGGGCAGCGCCACGCTGGCTCTGGTTCAGAGCGGAGAAACGTCGAAGGGCCGGCAGAAAACCAGGAAAACCAGGGTCAGAGTGCACTTTCCCTACACAGAGTCTGGACGTTGCCCGATGGGAAGGGGCGTTCGAACGCACGAAGCTGATCCCACATCAGCGGGAAGGATCGCACATGCAACGTCGTCCCCGTTTGGATTTTCCATACGTCGCTCAGCATATCGTGCAGCGGGGCAATGATCGGCAACCATGCTTCTTCGCCGACATTGATCGTATACGCTACTTGCAGGATCTGCACGAACTGGCACTCAAGTTCGGCATTGCCATACATGCTTACGTGTTGATGACCAATCATGTGCATTTGTTGCTCACCAGCCAACAGCCCGATACGGCACCGACGCTGATGCAGTCGCTTGGTCGCCGCTACGTGCGCTACATCAACACGCAATACCATCGCACCGGTACATTGTGGGAAGGCCGCTACAAGTCGTGTCCAGTGCAAGACGACATCTATCTGCTTCGCTGCTATCGGTACGTCGAACTCAATCCTGTTCGCGCTGGCATGGTTGCCGATCCAGCGGACTACCGGTGGTCGAGCCATTCCTGCAATGGCCTCGGACAGGCTAACGCGCTGGTACAACCCCATGTGAGCTATCTAGCCATTGCCCCGGCCGGCCAGCGCGCAGACCACTATCGCCGCTTCGTGCTGGATGCGATCGACCCAGACGAGACAGCGGCCATCCGCCTCAACGTGCAGCGGCAATACGCGCTGGGCAACGACCGTTTCCGCGAGGCGATTGAACGCCAGCTTGGCCGTCGAGCCGGCCCTGCGCGAATCGGGCGGCCGCCGAAGATCAGATCGGTAGTAGAAGAAGATGGAAGTGCACTCTGACCCCTGTTTACTCCTGTTTACTGGGAAAGCAGCACGGTCGGCAACCAGACGATGAAGACGCCGAAGTGCATGGCGAAGACGGCCTCGCCGCCTGGCGGCACATACCCGGCAAGCGCCATCAGGTGGACGATGAGGCTGAGGACGAAGCCGAGGGCGGCGAGCACCAGCAGGGGAAGCAGGAGCGCGATCATGCGGTGGCTGGGATGCGATGTGGGTGGCGCGTTAAGGATGCGGCCTCGGGTCGGTCGGTGAGTGGCCGATTTCCGTGCTTATTCTCGAAACAAAACGGGAGCGGGCCAGATTGAGCTTTCGACAATATCGTCGGGCAGGAAGCCAATTCCGCAGACTCCACAATAATATCCAGCCACGAACTGCTGTAGTGGTTCTGGTTGCAACTTTTCGCTCTTGCATTCATCCACGGCAAGTTGATCTTTTCGTCGATACCCGACTCGCTCCTCACCGTCCCCAAAAATTTTTCTCGGACTTGCGGATCCAATGAGAAGCGTCTTCTCGCGAATGTGAGAACTGCTCAAGCACTTGGGGCACGCGATCGGGTTTTTGGCGTCGTCCATAGTCATTCAGAATACATGATAACTGCAGCTATCTGGCCATTGCCCAGGCCAGCCAGCGCGTAGACTGCCATCGACCAGGCGAGACTATGGCTATGAAGTCAACCTGACCGCGTTCCCGGGGAAGCTGTGGTTGTCGATCTAGGGAAGCTGACGGGGTAAGTGCAATTTTCTCTGTCTTGAAACAAAGTGGTTGGTCGCCATCTCAGCAATCTTTTGATACGCGTGGTGTGCGACTGCCGTGTCAGCCCTTGCTGGCCACGCTAACCACCAGTTCGCCGTCGCGCACCTGCACGCGCAGCGTACTGCCGATGGTGAAGCCCAGTTCTTCCATCCAGCGGCCGCCCAGGCGCAGCGCGGGTGTGCGCTTGCCGTTGGCGGAGTGGCCGCAGCCGACGGTGCACTGCTGTGGCGGGCGTGGGCGGCGGGGCGGTCGCGAGGCGCGGGCAAGATCGGCGGCGTTGGCGGCGGCGACCTGTTCGGGTGTCAGCATGGGGATGAGCGACGACTCGACGATCGTCCACTGCGGGCAGTGGCGATGCTTGTGCGACTTGCGCTTGCAGGGAGCGGCGGGGCGGGGTGACGGTTGACGCATGGCACAGCCTCCTTGGCAGACAGAAACCCGCGCCGAACGGCGACGGGATGTCGGGAGGTTAGAAACCGCACAGAGCCGGCGGGCTTATTTCCCCGAAGGGTGTTGTATTCACCGCCCTCCCGACGCAGACAGCGCGTCGGAGTGTGCCTACGAACAGGCACAAAAAACCCACCGGTTTGACGGAGGTGGGTGCCGCTCTGTGAGGAGTTTCTACGCTCCTTGGAAAGATTGTGCTACTGGTTTTTGGGGATGTCAACGGCTTTGGCTGAAGTGCGAACATTAGTCTTGTAAGTGAACCAGAACCGGTTATTCGAATAAATTGTTGGCATGACCACGTGCGAATTTTGAAGGGTACAGGTCTAAGCTGTTGAGGCTGTCCTTGACGTGTGAGTCGCA
The DNA here is from genome assembly GCF_034105425.1 of Xanthomonas sp. LF06-19. Taxonomy (NCBI): domain Bacteria; kingdom Pseudomonadati; phylum Pseudomonadota; class Gammaproteobacteria; order Lysobacterales; family Lysobacteraceae; genus Xanthomonas; species Xanthomonas sp. LF06-19. Next base: position 3,390 of record NZ_JAXGGH010000012.1, read on the forward strand.
GTCTTTTTCTGTCATATGCGCGGTAATGCCAACGACGCCATCCCCAACTGGCTCAACTACTGCTCCCACATCTGAGAAGTATTGGCCGATCACACCAAAGAAGTGGCTCATGTTGCGACTCATTTCATTATCACTCAGCTCCTCCCTGAGCGGCTCCGCGAGCGTCGGTCCGTTCTAATAGTAGTAAGGCTTGTACTTTAAGTGTGGAACGGTTGCCCTTGTGGCGCTAACGCGTGAATTAAGCCGGCCGGCGAAGCCGTCTCGGCTTAAATTAACTGTTAGGTAACATCCGGCGATCTTTCGTTTGCCAGCCATTGCGCCATCTCTGTGACTAGAACAAATGAAGCTATTAGGAAGTCGATTCTTGCGCCGGAAGCTCCGAAAGTGAACATTTTTCCGGGTTGATTTTGCGAGAACTCAACGTAACGTTTGGCGAGTGGATGGAAATGAATGTTAATTCTTGAAATAGAGTCAACTTGCCTAGAAAGCTGAGCAACCTTATCTTTGGAAAGTGGATCTCCATCATGGGCCATGCCATTACGAATGCGGTTGACCTCATGAGCAGACGCCAAGAAAGGAACTGGCATGCCAAAGGCCGCTGCCAGCGCGATTTTCTGCGCCGTGAAGCTTGGCACCTTGATGTATGGGACAAGGTCGCTTGTGATCCGAGAGCGCAAGAAGTGATTGAGAATCTTCTCCAGTGCGAGATGCATACGTAGCACGACGCCGATTTCGTCTTCAGTTTCAGCAGCGCCCAATAACTTTTCGGTGTCAAGCCAATCTGCTATAATGTCCACGACGTTCCTCTGTCCGTGATGTATCCCCCACGCTCTCCCGATTAGCATCAACCGGTTAATAACCGCGGCTTGGTATAGGACGCCCCGTTGAGCAACATGTTAGCAGCGTGGCAGCTAGCGTTCCGCAGTTAACTTCGCTGTCAGCAGGTCGACGCAATACGCGATGTCATGGTCCTTCAGGAAGACCTTGCCGAGAGTGTTCGCCAACCCTACCATTGGCACATCCTCAATGATGATCGGCAAGATGTAAGCCTCTGGACGCTTTGCCCCAGCTGTTTTTCCGATCTCAAATTCAAATCGTGTCCAATCCTTCTCAGGATACTTTGACGAAATGAAAATTACCATGTAGAGCGCATCGTTTGCGTAGATGTCTGCAAGGCGCTTCTGAAGGTCAACACCCCAGAGTTGAGCTTGGTAGTTGAAGTCATAGAAGGGAAATATTCCCTTTTCTTCCAAGCCCTTCACGAACTCCAGTACTGTGGGGCGGTCTTCGCCAGCGAACGATACTGCTACATCCCAAGGGTATTCATCGTTTCGGATGTGAATCCGTCGGCGGATATCATCCAGGTCTAAGAGGTTTAAATAAAAGCGGAAGGTGGGGTCTTCAATTGAGATCGACTTTCCCTTTCGATACATGATCACATCATCTAGTTTGGAGTCTTTAATCACGTCGCCCAAATAGTTGAGGCAATTGTAGTAGGAGGTTGATTTTTGGTTCTTCTTCTTAGTATCCGAAATCGGCGCGACGATTGTGCGATAGAGATACTCAGTTGGAATGTCCGATCTCTCGTCCTTGGCGATCGCCGCTACGATGTCAAAATATGTGTTGTGAACTGACTTGGCCTGGAGCTTCCCCTTTGATAGAGCCACAATCTTGTCAAAGTACTTATGCTCGAAGATGCGCAGGACTTCTTGCCTGATGTTCACTAGCGACTCGTCGATTTCTACCTCAGTGGCTTGCGTCTTCTCGATGCCATGTTTGATGCACGCAGTTCGACAGATAGCCTGCACCACCGAAGGAATACCCTTTGACCCGGCAGCAGTTTCTTGAACAAAGCGCTCGGTGAACCGCAGCTTTAGATGTTCTGCTCCTTGAGCCATGAGCTTTCGCACGAAATCCTCATCTTGTGTTCGCAGGTCGAAGACGTCATTCCGAATGCCGACTTCCTTGTCGTTTCCTGCAAGATCGCGAGCACTGGAGGCGATACCAATCAGGACAAAGCGAACGCCCTTCTCGTGCCAAAGCTTCAAGTCCTCCGACAGGCCATCTTTCACTGTCTCGCTCAGATGGTGAAAGTCGTCAATAATTGCCAGTCGTTGAGATGAGAGGTAGGGAGCTACCTCATCATACGTTGGATCGACTCCGATGATCGAACCGAGCATCTCCAAGTACTGCGTATGGTGTTTATACTCGCGACCATTAATCAGCAAGATGTCTGTGGGCTTGATATCAAGGTCGCGAAGAATTTTGTTTACAACAGTAGTCTTGCCCGACCCAGAGGCTCCCGCTATTGTGACGTGCTTTCCCTTCGCGCGGAGCGCGGACTTGATGAAGGGATACTCCTTCGGATCCACATAGGTGTACTCTGGAAAGGCCGCCTCGTTGAACACAGCTTCCAAATCAAGCGATGGAATTTCTAGCATTTTTCATCTCAGTTGTTGGTTTGCGATTGGTCGGATTGTGGGGCTCACGACTGAATTAAGATGGCTCGCGAAGCGAGTTTGGCTTGAATGAATTGTTACGGTCCATTGCCAAGGTGCTCCGAGTACGCTTTCATGGCCTGCGCTAAAGTTTCATCTGTGAAGCCGTGCCGCAGCATGACAGGCGTTATAAATTCTTGAAGCTTGGCATCTGCGTCTTGGAAAAATGATCGATGCTCTTCAAGTTGCAGTAGCAGCTTGTCATATCTGCCAAGGTGAACATCTTCCACGGCGTTACGAAAAAAATGGTGAGCAAGATAGGATCTTCGCTCCTTGCTTTGAACTAGCGCGTTCTCAAGGTCGTTGGGAAGCAGGGCAACGGATTTCAGTGCTCGAATTAAGTTGCCAAGGGTCTTCGCGAACTGACCCTCAAAAAAAGCATCATGCTCTTCTGGTGTGTATTTGGCAGATGTCCTTGGGATAAGGTCAAGAAACATCAGTGCATTAGCAATTCCGTGTTCCAGAACCTGGGCGAAGTACATGGCTGCGCCGTAGTTGGCACATAGCTCTTTGAACTGATCGCCGTGATCAATCTCCATGCGTTTTAACTACTATTTAGAATAAAACGACGTGTGAAGTAGGTCTGTGGCGCACCGATACCGCTCCGTTCGGAGTAGCACGCACCCCGAATTCGATTTTTCACCCTTCCTGCTATCGCATAATCCTTGCGTCTAACCCGCCGCATTCCCCGTGCATCCCCACACAAGGCCGACGCTATCACTTGTTGACGGCCGTCACAAGTTAAAGGCCGCTCGGCGAACCGCCGGCGGCCTTAATTTGTAGACAAGTTGTTTGATCCCGCGCCATCCGAATTTACCGGACGGCACCCTCCGCGGAGAAGTCAGTTATTGGGGGTACTCCAAACCTGCCCCGTAACTCCCCGCACGCTCGCATCAGGCGTGCTATCCAAATCAAACACAATCACACTGTTCTCGCCCTTCCGCTGCCAAGGCGCCGGAAAATACAACGCCCGCTGCGGCCCGATATTCCAGTGCCGGCCCAAATTATGGCCGTTGGCCCAGGCGAAGCCTTTGCCGAAGGTGCGCATGTCCAGGAACGTATCGGCAGGCGTGCCGATCTTCACCGTGCCGCGGTGGAAGGCGGGGCCATCGACCTTGGCGGTGGTCCAGCCGGTGAGCGTGCTCGGGTCGTCCATCGGCAGGGGGAAGGTCTGCCAGCCGGTGAGGGGCTTGCCGTCGAGCAGCACGGGGTCGACCAGGCCGGCGTGGCCGTCGGGCAGGTGGGCGCCGTAGTTGATGCGGCCGGTGTTCTCCACCAGCACGTCGAGGGTGTGGGGGCCGGCGGGGATGTCCACGTCCACCGCCACTTGCTGCAGGCGGCGCTCGGCGCTGCCTGCCAGCTTCCGGTCGACGTAGACGCGGGCGTCGTCGCGCACGTCGCCCAGGTACAGGCTGCCCTTGCGCGGGCCGGTGACGGTGCTGCGGTAGAGGATGTAGCCGTAGGCCTGGCCGTAGCGCTCCATCGGCTGCGGGGTGTCGGTGGTGGCGGCCGGGGCGGGCAGGTTGTCCCAGAGCGAGGCGGATTCGCGCAGCGGCGTGGCGGGGAGTTCGACGAAGCGGATCGGCTTGGGCAGCGCCGGTGGGGCGATGCCGGTGACGCGCTGGATGGCGTCGCGGAACAGGGTGAACTTGGGGGTGGGGCGGCCGGCTTCGTCGAGCACGGCGTCGTAGTCGTAGCTGGTGGTCTGCGGGGCGTAGTGGTCGCTGGGGTTCTTCTGGAAGTTGGCGCCATTCATGAAGCCGAAACTGGTGCCGCCGACGAACATGTAGAGGTTGGCGGAGTGGCCCTGGCGCAGGATCCATTCGAATTCGCTGGCCTGCTTGGTGGCATCGGTGGCCGCGTGCTTCTCGCCCCATTGGTCGAACCAGCCGGCCCAGTATTCGCCGACCATCTGCGGTTGCCCGGGGCGGAACTTGGCCAGGGTCTCGAAGGCGTTCTTGGCGTCGCCGGGGGCGAAGTTCACCACGGCCAGGGTGTCGGGCAGGGTGCCGTTGGCGAGCACGTCGGGGCCGTCGGCGGTGAACAGCAGGGCCTTGTCGAAGCCGGCCTGGACGAACATGGCGCGGTTGCGACGCATGTAGGCGTGGTCGTCGCCGTAGGAGCCGTATTCGTTCTCCACCTGCACGGCGACGATCGGGCCGCCGTTGCCGTTGAGCCGCGGTTTGACCTGGGCGGCGAGGGCGTCCAGGTAGGCCTGGCTGGCGGCAAGGAAGCGCGGGTCCTGGCTGCGCACGCGCATGCCGGGTTCGGCGAACAGCCAGGCGGGATAGCCGCCGGCTTCCCATTCGGCGCACACGTAGGGGCCGGGGCGCAGGATCACGTTGAGGCCTTGCGCCGCGGCTTCGTCGACGAAGGCGGCGATGTCGTTGTTGCCGCTGAAGTCGAACTGGCCCGGCCGCGGTTCCACCAGGTTCCAGAACACGTAGGTCTCCACCGTGTTCAGGCCCATTGCGCGCGCTTTCTGCAGGCGATCTTTCCAATAAGCGCGGGGAATGCGCTGGAAGTGGATGGCGCCGGAAATGACCTGGTACGGCTTGTCGTCGCGGATGAAGTGATCGCCCTGGGTGGCGAAGGCGGGCCAGGCGGTGCCGCTGTCGGCCGCGCGCACGTGGGTGGCGGGCAGGGCGAACGCCAGGGCGAGGGCGAGAGCGGCGAGGGTCTTACGCGGCATGGGGGATTCTCGAAAAAAGCGATGCGAGTGCGACAGTAGGACGACCGGGGCGCGCGCCAAATTGGATCGGGTCACGCACAGGCGCGGATGTGGGGAACCACCAATCCCGATTCCCCAATCCCGATTCCCGGCCGTCAGCTAAACGATGGCGGCAGATCGTCCTTGCCCGCACCGAACGCGGTGTTGGGCTTGGGCCCCATCTCCAGCTCCAGCGTACCGCCGGCGGCGAGGTCGGCATGGCGCAGCCAGCTGCGGGTGTAGGGCTTGCCGTTCCAGCGTGCACTCTGGATGTAGACGTTGGCCGCGCTGTTGCCGTGGGCGACGATGCGCAGGGTGCGGCCATTGCCCACGTCCAGTTCGGCGCGCTTGAACAGCGGGCTGCCCAGCACGTAGTTGGCGCTGACCGGGTCCACCGCGTACAGGCCCAGCGCGCTGAGCACGAACCAGGCGCTCATCTGCCCGCAGTCCTCGTTGCCGGACAGGCCGTTGCGCGCGTCGTGGTATTGCTCGCGCAACAGCCGCCGCACCATCGCCTGGGTCTTGTACGGCTGCCCGGCGTAGGCGTAGAGGTAGGCGACGTGGTGGCTGGGTTCGTTGCCGTGCGCGTACTGGCCGACCATGCCGTCGATGTCCGGCGGCGCGTCCGCCGGCAGTTCGGAGCTGGTGGTGAATAGTTCGTCGAGCTTGGCGACGAAGTGGTCGCGGCCGCCGAACAGGTCCATGTAGCCGTACAGGTCGTGCTGGTTGAGGAAGGTGGCCTGCCAGGCGTTGGACTCGGTGAAGTCGCGCCACTGCGCGCTGTGGCCCATCGCGCGCGGATCGAACGGGGTGGCCCACTGGCCGTCGCTCAGGCGCGGCTGCACGAAGGTGCTTTCGCGGTTGAACACGTTGCGGTACTGGCGCGAGCGTTCGCGCAGGTGCTTGGCATCGTCGTCGGCGCCGACCGCCTGCGCCAGATGCGCCACCGCCCAGTCGTCGTAGGCGAATTCCAGGGTGCGGCTGACCGATTCGTCGACCTTGTCGCAGGGGATGTAGCCCATCGTCCGGTACAGCGCCAGGCCGTGCACGTCGTCGTCCATCGCGCGCTTGCGCCACGCCGGGTAGGCGGCTTTCCAGTCGATGCCGGTGAAGCCCTTGGCGTGCGCTTCGGCCAGCACCACGGCGGAGTGGTAGCCGATCATGCAGTCGGTCTCCACGCCCTGCAGCGGCCAGATGGCGACGCCTTGCGGGCATTCGTGGGCGCCGCGCACCAGGCACTGCACCAGGTCGGGCACGCGTTCGGGCTGCACCAGGGTCAGCAAGGGATGCAGGGCGCGGTAGGTGTCCCACAGCGAGTAGGTGCTGTAGTTGTGGTAGCCGGCCGGCGCCTGGTGCACCTGCAGGTCCATGCCGCGGTAGCGGCCGTCGGTGTCGCTGAACAGGGTCGGCGCGATCAGGCTGTGGTACAGCGCAGTGTAGAAGATGCGGCGCTGCGCCTCGTCGTCGCTGTCGATGCGCACCCGCCCCAGTTCCTTTTCCCATTCGGCGACGGCGGCGGCATGCACGCGGGCGAAGTCGAAGTCGGGCAGTTCCGCGTCGAGGTTGGCCAGGGCGTTCTCGGCGCTGACCGCGGAGATGCCGACCTTGACCAGCAGCGGCGCGTCGGCGGCATCGGGGTAGTGCAGGGCCAGCTTCAGCCGGTTTCCGTCGGCGCTGCGCGCGCTCGCGGCCAGCGGTTGGTCGTCGGCATACAGCTGCGCGCTGGTGAACGGCCGCGACAGGCGCATGGCGAAGTAGATGTAGCGGCCCTTGGCCCACTGGTAGACGCGGCGGCCGCCGGTGACGGTCTGCGCGTCGACCAGGCGCAGGCTGGCGTCTTCGACGCGGGCGGGGATCTCCGGCTTGTCCTGCATGCCGTGGCACAGGTCCAGCAGCAGGTGCGCCGGCTTGCCCTTGGGGAAGTGGTAGCGGTGCAGGCCGGCGCGCGCGGTGGCGGTGAGTTCGGCATGCACGCCGCTGTCCTTCAGGCGCACGCGGTAGTAGCCGGGCGAGGCGGCTTCGTCGGCATGGTCGTAGCGCGAGCGGTAGCCGGTCTCGGGGTGCTCGCGCGTGCCGGGCTGCAGCTTCACCGGGCCGGTGGCCGGCACCACCAGGAAATCGAGCATGTCGCCGATGCCGGTGCCGGACAGGTGGGTGTGCGAGAAGCCCATGATCGAGCCGTCGTCGGCGTGGTAGCCGGAGCAGGCGTCCCAGTCGGCGTTGTAGGTGTCCGGGCTCAGTTGCACCATGCCGAACGGCAGCGTGGCGCCGGGGAAGGTATGGCCGTGGCCGCCGGTGCCGATGAACACGTCGACGTTGCGGGTGAGTTCGGCCTTGGCGCGCGCATCGGCCGGCAGCGCGTAGCTGCCGGCGCGTGCCTGCGCCAGGCGCGCGATGCCGCTGCTGCCGAACAGGGCCAGGGCGATGGCGCCCTGCAGGAAACCGCGTCGTGTGGCCATGGTGCTGTCCTCGGGGTGTGCGGCGGTGCGGTGGGGGTGTGTTTGCTGTTGTGGGAAGGACTTCCGTCCCGACGCGTTGTCGGTCAGGCCCGTCGGGACTGAAGTCCCTCCCACAGATGCAGTGATCGCGTCAGGCCTTCAGCAACTGCGGCTTGCGCTGGTGCAGGTCGATGATCAGTTCGCCGAACAGGGTGTTGGCCCAGGCGAACCAGTCGCGGGTGAAGGTGCTCGGGTTGTCCTTGTCGAAGGCCTCGTGCATGAAGCCGCTGCCGGCGTCGGTGGTCTTGAGCCACTGCAGGCACTGGCGGATCTGCGTGTCGTCGTCGCTGGCCAGGGCGTACTGCATCAGCGACATCGGCCAGATCGTGCCCAGGCCGCTGTGCGGGCTGCCCACGCCGTCGGCCGCACGGCCGCGATAGAAGTACGGGTTGCGCTCGCTCCAGGCCAGTTGCCGGGTGCGCAGGAACACGGGATCGCGGCGATCGCAGCAGCCCAGGTAGGCCAGGCTCAGCAGGCCGGGCGCGTTGGCGTCGTCGATGAACAACTGGTTGCCGTAGCCGTCCACCTCGTAGGCCCAGAACGGCTGACCGTCGGCGTCGCGCATCTGCCCGAACTTTCGGGTGGCGGTCTCGACCTCGTCGGCCAGGGCGCGGCACTCGCCGGCGAAGGCGGCGTCGTGATGCAGCGCCTCGCTCATCGTCGCCAGTTGCCGCAGCGAGGTCACCGCGAACAGGTTGGCGGGGACGAACAGCGGGTACAGGCAGGCGTCGTCGGACGGGCGGAACATCGAGTGGATCATGCCGTTGGGCCGGGTCGGCTGCCCGTAGCCGTCCAGCACCAGGGTTTCGGTCGCCAGCGGCGAGGGCCGCTGGAAACTGTACGGGCCGCGGCCGTGCAGGCGCTGCTGCTCGCGGAAGGTGCGCACCACCGCGTGCATGGCCTCGCGCCAGTCGTCGTCGAACGGCGCGGTATCGCTGCTGGCGCGCCAGTATTCGTGCGCCAGGCGGATCGGGTAGCACAGCGAATCCACTTCCCATTTGCGCTCGCCGACGCCGGGCTTCATCTCGGTGATGTCGGCCACCGACCACTTCAGGCGCTGGCTGGTGCCGTCGGGCAGGAAGGCGTTGGCGTAGGGATCCAGGCGGATGCAGGCGGCCTGGCGCTGGATCAGTCCATGGAACATGCGCCGCAGCGCCGGGTCGCGCTTGGCCAGCGGCACGTAGGGGTGCACCTGCGCGGAGGAGTCGCGCAGCCACATCGCCTCGATATCGCCGGTGATGACGAAGGTGTCCGGCTTGCCGTTGCGGGTGCCGGTCTCGACCGTGGTGTCGAGGGTGTTGGGGTAGCAGTTCTCGAACAGCCAGGCCAGGCGCGGATCGGCGATGCCGGCCTTGACCGTGCGCAACTGGCGCTCGACCGCGGCGCTGACGAAGCGGCGCTTGCCCGGCGGCGGCCGCTTGCTGGGCAGCGCGGCAGAAGCCGACGCCGCGGCGGCGGCCGGCAGCGCCCCGCTCAGCAGCGCAGCGCCGGCGCTGGCGCCGAGGAAGTGGAGGATGTCGCGGCGGGTGGGCATGGCCTGGAACGCTCCGTGGAATCGACAAACGCTCCCGGCACGGGCCGGCGCCGGGGAGGCGCCGGCCGCGGCCGGGAGGGCAGGTTGATGGTACCTATGACGGACCAATTTGCGACGACCTTACAACGTGTGGCCGTCCGTTGCATCCTGCGACCGCACAACCGGCCGGCTCAGTGGTGGTGATGCGCGCCGTGCCAGTGCATCGGTCCCGAGCACACGCACTCGCCGTCGTCGTCGCCGTTGCCGGCATGGCCGAACAAGGCCTCCAGCAGTCGCCGCGACGGGCTCCACTCGCCGATGGCCGGGTGGATCAGCATCGCCTTGCAGGCGTCCAGGTGGCTGCCGCTGAGCGCGGCGTCGATGGCGGCGTGTTCGTAGGCCTTGACCGTGCGCACCAGGCCCTGGATCGCCTCGGGCATCGGCCGCGCCGGCAGCGGGGTGATGCGGTCGCGCTCGATGGTGGAGGAGATCTCGACGATGTCGTCGTCGGCCAGTTCCGGCATGCAGCCCTGGTTGCGCACGTTGACCACGTGCCGCCCCGGCAGCGCGCCGGTCAGTGAACTCATCACGTCCACGGCGATGCGGTGGTAGCCGGTGCTGGCGCGGAACGGGTCCGGCTGCGGCGCGAGGTCGTCGGCGAAGGCCGAGCCGGCCTCGGCCTCCAGCCGCATGTACGAGCCGGAGCGCTGCTGCAGGTAGGCGGCGTAGGTCTGCACCGCGCCGCTGCCGTCGCCGGCGTTGAGGCGGCTGCGCAGGTCGGCGATCAGGGTGTGGTTGAGCCGTTCGATCTCGCTGCCGCGGCTGGCGCCGCTGGCGCGCTGGTTCTCCAGGGCGCGACTGCGCTCGTAGTAGAAGTACAGGTACTCGGTGGGGATCAGCCGCAGCGTGCGCAGCATGTCGAAGTCGAACAGCGGCGCCAGGTACAGCTGGCGCAGGATCGCGTCGTCGGCCAGGATGCGGTCGAGCACGTCCTCGCCGCGCACGCGCACCGCGCGGATCCAGCCCAGGTGGTTGAGGCCGACGTACTCGCAGTCCACGTCCGCGGGCGGCTCGCCGAGTGCGCGGGCGATGTTGTGGAACAGCTCCACCGGCGTGTCGCAGATGCCGACCACGCGCGCGCGGGTGTGGCGGCTGATGGCCTGGGTGATCAGCCCGGCCGGGTTGGTGAAGCTGACCAGCCAGGCGTCGGGGCTGAGCCGCTCCACCATCCGCGCCTGCTCGATCGCCACCGGCACCGTGCGCAGCGCCTTGGCGACGCCGCCGGGGCCGGTGGTCTCCTGCCCGGCGTAGCCGTGGCGGATGATGGTGTGCTCGTCGGTGGCGCGCTGGCGGATGCCGCCGATGCGGATGCTGTTGAGCACGAAATGCGCGCCGTCGATCGCCGCTTCCGCCGAACTGGCCGCGTTGACCTGCAGGTCGCCGCCGAACTCGGCGACCACCGCGCGGCCCAGCGCGACCATCAGCGCCAGCCGCTCCTGGTCGGGATCGTAGAGCACGATCTCGCGCGCACCGAGCGCTTCGGCGGCATCGTTGACGCCGTACACCACCAGCGGCGCACGCACGCCGCCGCCGCCGATCAGGGCGAGTTTACGGTTGGGAAAGGAACTGCTCATGGAGACTCCTGAGACGTGGGGGATCGGGAAGGCCGTCGAGCGCGCCGAGCGCGGTGCAGCAGGCGGCGCCGCACAGGCAGCCGCGCTGCGCGCAGGCGTCGAGGGAAAGGTGGTCCAGCAGCGCATCGATGAAGCCGGCATCGAAGGCATCGCCGGCGCCGGTGGTGTCCTGCACGGCGACGACGGGCGCGGCAACCAATCGCGCGCCGGCCGCATCCACCACGCAGGCGCCGGCGCCGCCGAGTTTGATCGTCACCTGCGCCAGCCCCAGCGCCTGCGCCCAGGCGGCGCAGGACGCGGCGTCGTCGCCCATGCAACCGGCCAGTGCCGCCTCCTTCTGATTGGGCAGGAAGTGATCGACCGCGCGGCAGGTGGCGTGGTTGTCCGGATCGGCCAGCCAGGGCGGGTTGAAGCCCACGTCCAGCGAGGTGCTGCAGCCGGCCGCGCGCAACGCCGGCAGCAGCGTGCGCGCCAGCGTCGCCGGCAGCGGTAGGGCGAAGTGCACATGGCGCGCGGCGCACATCGCCTCCAGCGCAGCCGCGCTGCGCAACAGCGGTTCCAGCTCGGCGTTGGCGCCGTGGTAGGTGAAGAACGAGCGGTCGTCGTGCAGCGACACGCTGGCGGTGACGCCGGTGCCGGCGGGGTGGTCGACCAGGCCCTCGGTGCCGACGCCGAACGCGCCCAGGCGCTGCGCGAACCAGTCACGGTCGCCGGCGCCGATCGCGCCGATCAGCGCGACCTTGCGCCCGAGCCGCGCCAGCCCGCAGGCGGTGTTGACGGTGCCGCCGCCGAGGTCGCGATGGTAGTGCCGCGCCATCGCTTCCTCGCCCGGCCCGGGCCAGGTGCTGAAGCCGCTGAAGATGTGGTCGAGATAGACCTCGCCGACCACCGCGACGTCATGGGTTTTCATTGCTGGAAGGGCCATGCTGCCTCGCGTTTGGCCTGGATGAGATAGAGCGCGGTGCCCGCGCACAGCGCCAGCACCGCCGCCAGCAGCCGCGGCAGCGGGCTGGTGGCCAGCAGCGCCAGCCAGCCGCAGACGCTGATCAGCAGCGGCCACGGATACAGCGGCATGGCGAAGCTGGCGCGGCGCCGCGGCTGCCGCCGCAGCAGCACGACCGCCAGGCATTGCGCCAGGAACTGGAACAGGATCTGGATGATCATCAGCGTGGCGATCAGGTCGTCCAGCGACAGCGGACAGGCCAGCGCCGAGGTGATGCCGACGAACAGCAGCGACACGGTGGGGAAGCGGCCGCGCGGATGCAGCCGCGCGAACACGCCGAAGAACTGGCCGGAGGCCGCCGCCGCATACGGCACCCGCGAATAGCCCAGCAGCACCACCAGCGCCGAACCCCAACTGGCGAGCACGATCAGCGCCACCGCCACGGTGCTGCCCACCGGGCCGTAGATGGCCTGCATGAAGTCGGCCACCACCGCCTTGGACTGCGCCGCCTGTTGCCACGGCAGCACGCCGAGCAGGGTCACGTTCAAACCCAGGTACAGCACTGCCACGATCGGGATCGACCACAGCACCGCGCGCGGAATCGTGCGGCGCGGCTTGCGGATCTCGCCGCCGAGCATGCACACGTTGTTGTAGCCGCCGTAGTCGTACACCGCGATCAGTGCCACCGCGCCGAAGCCCAGCCAGAAGCCGTGCGGCGAGGCCGGCCGCGCCTGCAGGAACTCCCGCGCCAGCGCCATGTCGAAATGCAGCGCGCCGCTGAGCACGATCCACACGCAGGCGGCGATCACCATCGCACTGACCAGCAGCGACAGCAACTGCACCGAGCGCACCTGCCGGTACAGCAGCGCGGTGTTGAACAGGCACAGCGCCATGGCGATGCCGGTGAGCGCGGTGTGGCTCAGCCCGGGCATCAGGTAGGCCAGGTACTGCGCGCAGCCGACTGCCGCCGCCGCCACCGACAGCGGCGCGGTCAGCAGCGTCTGCCATAGGTACAGGAAACCGAACAGACGCCCGGCGCGGTCGCGGCCATAGGCCTCGCGCAGGTAGTGGTACGGCCCGCCCGAGCGCGGGATCGCCGAACCCAGTTCGGCCCACACCAGGCCGTCGCACAGGCACAGCAGCGCGCCGACCACCCAGCCCAGCAGCACCGCCGGCCCGGCCAGCGCCGACAGCGCCAGCGGGATGGTGATGAACGGGCCGATGCCGATCATGTTGAGCAGGTTGGCCGACAGCGCGCTCCAGAATCCCAGCGTGCGCGGCGGCGCGCCCTGGTCGGCGGCGGACGAGGAGGACGCGACGGGTGCGGCGAGCGATGTCATGTGCATGCGCGATCCTGTGGGGAGGGAAGGGATGCGACGGGCTGCGTGGCAGGCGTGGGGACGAGACCGTCGGCGCAACGCACCAGGCCGGGTTGCAGGCGATGCAGATCGAGGATCAGCACCTGGTTGGCCCCGGCGCGCAGCCAGGCGCCGGGGCAATACAGGCATTGCTGCGGGCCAATGTCCCAGTAGCGGCCGAGCAGGCGCCCGTTGACCCACAGATAGCCCTTGCGCCAGTCGCGCATGTCCAGGTGCACGTCGCCGTGCTGGTCGAGGGTGAACTCGGTGGCGAAGAACAGGCTCGGGCGCTGCGGCGGCGCCTGCAGCGGGCGCAGCGACGGCGTCGGATCCATGTCCAGCGCCAGCCCGCGCACCTCCCAGCCGTGCAGCTCCTGCCCATCGAGCCGCACCGGACCGAGCAGGCCCTTGCGATCGCCCAACGCCGGGCCGAAGTTGATGTGGCCGAAACTGTCGACCAGCACTTCCAGATCGCGCGTGTCCTGCGCTGCATCGGGCAGGCGCAACTGCAGCGCGCTGTGCAGGTGCGGATGCCGCACTCGCGACACGTGGTCGAGTTCGCGCCCGTCCAGATGCACCACCGCGTAGTCGTGAACCTGCCCCAGGTGCAGCGACTGGCCCGCACCGATCCGGCGCCGATACAGCACCAGGCCCTGGTCCTGGCCCAGCAGGCGCTGGTTGTCGATGGGGGTGTCGGTCTGCAGCGCGGGGCCGAGGTTGTCCCACAGCGCGGCCACGGGCGTGGCCTGCACCGCAGCGAAGTGCGCACGTCGCGGTGCGGCGGGCACCGGCGGTGCGGGCGTGTCGGCCTGCGTGGCGATGATCTTGCGCAGCGCGAAGTACGCCGGCGTGGCACGGCCGGCCTCGTCGATCGGCGCGCCATAGTCGTAGCTGGTCAGCGCCGGCTGGAACTGCGAGCCGTCGTCCTCGGCATTGGCCCCGGCACTGAGACCGAAATTGGTGCCACCGTGCACGACATACAGATTGAACGAATAGCCGGCGGCGGCGATGCGGCGCAGCAGCGGCGCATAGTCGCGACGCGCGAACTTCGGCTCGCCCCAGTGCGTGAGCCAGCCGGGGTAGCCCTCGGACACCCACACCGGCGCCTGCCCGGCAAAGGCCGTGGCCGCCTGCAGATCGTGCAGATCGGGACCATCGAGGCCTAGCGCGGCGCCGGGCAACATCGCCTGGCGCCGCCGCAGATCCTTGAGCCCTTCGGCCAGCGAGAACGGCCCCTCGACCCCATGCGCCCGCCACAGCGCGGCCAGCGCCTGCAGATAGCCGACGTCGCTGCCGTGCATCGAGTATTCGTTCTCGATCTGCAGCATCAGCACCGGCCCGCCAGCACTGGCCATCAACGGCGCGATGCGCGACGCGATCGCCCCGATGTAGCGCTCCACCGCCGCCATGTAGCGCGCATCGCGGCGATCGCGCAGACGGATGTTCGCCTCGCGCAGCAGATACGGCGGCAATCCGCCCAGCGTCCACTCCGCGCATACATACGGACCCGGGCGCAGATACACCCACAGCCCCTCCTGCTGGCACAGCCGGATGAACCCGACGAAATCGCGCTCGTCGCTGTCCAGATCGAACTGACCCGGCGCCGTTTCCAGCGCATTCCACATCAGGTACAGCGCGATGGTGTTCAACCCCATCGCCTTGGCCATGCGAATCCGATGCAACCAATCCGCCTTCGCGATCCGCAGCGGATGCAGTTCGCCACTGCGGATCTGCCAGGGTTGCCCGTCAAGCGTGAAGCATCCTTGCGCGAAGCCGAACGCGTGCGGCCGCCCGTCCGGCACCGGCGCTAATGCCGGCACCGCCGCACGCAGCATCGGCATCGCCGCCAAGCCCAACGGCGCCAGCAAACCGAACCGACAGAATGCGCGGCGTTTCAATGCACGCTCCAGCCGGAGCGTTGCCGTTGCCGTTGCCGTTGCTGTTGCTGTTGCTCCTCAGCTTTTGCCTTTCCCGGGCCCCCTCCGCAGCGGCGGAGCTGGCGGGTAAAACCCCCCGTAGGGGGGCGGTGCACAAGGATGTGCGCCGTTTTCGGCCGGGGCAGGATGCCCCGTCCGAAAATCCCGTCAGCGGAGCGGACCCGCGTAGCGGGCGCGAAGGCGGGGTGTGCTTTCTTTTGGTTACTTTTCTTTGCACAAGCAAAGAAAAGTGACTCGCCGCCAGGCGAAAGCTTTTGCTCTTGCTTGCCTACCCACGCAGTACCGGTAAAGCCCGTCGGGACTGAAGTCCCTCCCACAAGAGCCATAGTCCAGGCTTTGTCGGTAGAGCCTGTCGCGGCTGAAGCCGCTCCTACGACAAGCGGGGTGCGCGCTGCGCGAGCGGGCTGCCGATGCAGCCTGGTCCAGGCCGCATCGGGAAAGCCCATCGGGACTGAAGTCCCTCCCACAAAAAGCGTGGCCGAGGCTAAGTCGATAAGTCCCGTCGGGACTGAAGAAGCTCCCGCAAAGACCCTGGCAACGCTCCGCGATGGCATCCCAGTGCGCACGCCGCCGCGGCCTAGAACGCGTACTTGACGGTCAACAACGTCATCATGCCGGCATCCACGATGTCCGACACCGCCAGATTGTGCCGGCCCACATGGCCCCAGTAACTGTATTCCTTGGTGAGATTGGAGATCGACAGATCCACATTCACCCCGTTGTCGAACCGATAGCCCGCGTGCAGATCCACCCGCCGCGTCGGCCGCGCCCACAGATCGTCCCACGGCGCGTTCTGGTGCAGGAAGTCGTAGTTCAGCAGATACGAACTGCTGAAGTGATAGCTCAGGTTCACCGAGAACTTCGAGCGCTCGTAGAACAACTCCAGATTGGCCATCGCATTCGGCGCCGACTGCATCTGCTCGTCCTCGAAGCCGACCATCCCCAGATCGGCGTGCGCATGCTGGCGCGTGGCGTTGGCGCTCACGCCCAGCCCGTCGAACGGCGCCGGCAGATCCTGAAAGCGCTGCCGCGCGCTGACCTCCACGCCGTAGACGCGGCCGTCGCCGCCGTTGGTCGGCATCTGGTAGAACACCGTGCCGCTGCCGCTGGTGCCCGAATTGGCCTGGCCGGAACCCGCATCGTAGATGTAGTGATGCAGGCGCTTGTAGAAACCGGCCACCGAGAAGAACCCGCCATGGTCGGTCGCCCACTCGCCGGACAGGTCCAGGTTGGTCGAGGTGATCGCTTTCAGGTCCGGGTTGCCCTGGCTGATGGTGGTGATGCCGTTGGAGATGTTGATCTGGCTGCCGCCGCCCAACTGCACGAACGCCGGCCGCGTATAGCTGGTCCACAGCGCCGCGCGGTAGGTGGTGGCGCTGTCCGGGCGCCAGGTCAGGAACACGCTCGGCAGCGGCTGGTCGTAATGCGTGCTGTTGGCGGCGAAATAGCCGACCTGCTGGTTGCCGTCGCTGTCGGTGGGCGTGGTCCAGAAGGTGTTGTGGATACTGGTGTGCTCGAAGCGCACGCCCGGCACCACTTCCAGGCTGCCGAAGGAGAAGGTCGCCATCGCGTAGGCGGCGCTGACCGCCTCGGTGCCGCGCATGGTGTTGCAGTTGTAGTTGTTGACGTAGAACGCGCTGCCGCAGGTATCCAGGTCGTCGTCGGTGAGGTGGTTGGCGATGACCTGCGCCACCGCGCCTTCGCTGACCCGCGGCGTGGCCCAGTGGTACTTGCCGGGGAAGATCGCCGCGTAGCCGCCGTTGAAGATGCCCAGGTCGCCGAGCGTGCTGGTGTCGGGCACCGGGCCGGTCCACCAGTCGCGATTGCTGTAGTGGCGGCTGCTCTTGCTGTACTTCACGCCGAACTGCAGCGCGGTCAGCGCGCCGTCGGCGAAGTCGTAGCGCGCGTCGAACTTGGCGCCGCCCTTCTTCTGCCCGGAGTAGATCTTGGTCGATTCGCCGTAGCTGCTGGCGTACAGCGAGGGGATGTTGTTGACCTGCGCCAGCAGCGCCGGGGTCAGCTGCGGGTAGGGGAAGGCGCCGCTGCCGTAGCGCATCAGGCTGCTGCCGGAGTAGGCGAAATTGGCCTGGCTGAACTTGTCCT
Organism: Xanthomonas sp. LF06-19; assembly: GCF_034105425.1. Lineage (NCBI taxonomy): Bacteria > Pseudomonadati > Pseudomonadota > Gammaproteobacteria > Lysobacterales > Lysobacteraceae > Xanthomonas > Xanthomonas sp. LF06-19. The sequence goes on from NZ_JAXGGH010000012.1 coordinate 20,584, forward strand.
CGCGCCCGTCGATCTCGATGTGGTCGGGGCGGTCGTTGTCGCCGAAGCTGTAGAACAGGTTCGGCGACAGCGTCCAGTTGCCGGCGGTCTTGCGCGCGCCCACCTGGAAGGTGGCCAGGTCGGCGATTTCCGGGTTGGTCTCGTACCAGAAGCGCGCGGCGATGCGGTTGATGTTGGGCGAATACACGCCGGGCGTGGCGGTCGGCACGAAGCTGACGTCCTGCGGCAGCAACTGCACGAAGGTGGTGCCCTGGTCGGTCTTGGCGTAGGCGTAGGTGGCGCGTGCGTACACCGACAGGGTGTCGTCCACGTTCCAGTCGAAGGCGGCGTTGCCGCCGTAGCGGCGCTCCCAGCCGGCGACCACGCCGACGTTCATGCCGGTGCTGGTCAAGTTGTCCTGCGGCGCGTAGCCGGCGGCGTTGCTGCCGTCGGCGTTGGCGTGCAGGAATTTCCAGGAGCCGTCGTTGAGCGCGCTGGTGGCCGCGGCCACCTCGCTGTTGGTCGAGGTGCGGTAGTCGTAGTAGGCGCTGGCGTAGAAGCCGAACTGCTGCTCGTCGCCGAACTTGTGCTGGAACTCGCCGGCCAGGCCGCCACCGAGGCCGTCGCCGCCGTAGTCGCGCGCCCGGCTCTCGACGCGGCCGCTGACGGTGACGCTGCCGCTGGTGGCGTCCTTGTAGTCGTAGGCGGTGGGCGTGCGGAAATCCAGGGTGCCGCCGATCGCGTCGCCGTCCATGTCGGCGGTGGAGGTCTTGTTGGCGACGATGGTCTGCAGGCCGGAAGGCGGCAGCAGGCTCAACTGCACGCTGCGGCTGTACGGCATGCCCTGGGCGACGGTGACGCCGTCGATCAGGTTGACGTTGTACTCGGAGGGCAGGCCGCGCACCGAGGCGAACATGCCTTCGCCGCGCGCGGCGCCGTCGACGCCGCCGAAGTAGCCCGAGCCGCTGTAGGTGATGTTGATGCCGGCGATCAGGCCCAGCGCCTCGGCGACGTTGTGCACGGCGGTGTGCTCGAGATCGTTGGCCGAGAGCACGTCCACCGTGTTCGAGGAATTCATCTTCAGCGTGCTGGCGTCGTAGCGGTTGGCCGCCACGCTGATGGTCTGCAATTGCTTGGCCTCGTCCAGCGCGATCGACACCGTGGCGGCGCCGCTGTCGGCGACCTGCACGGTGGTTTCCGGCGCGCTGAAACCGGGATAGTCCAGTTGCAGTGCGTACTGCCCGGCCGGCACGTCGGCGATGACGAAGCGGCCTTGGGCGTCGGTGACGGCGCTGAGCGCGGTGCCGGCGATGGCCACCTTCGCATGGGCGGCGGGCTTGCCGCTGCTGCGCTCCTTGAGTTCGCCCTGCACGGTGCCGGCCAGCGCCGGTGCGGTGGCGGCAAGGCCGGTGATGGCCAGGATGGCGGCGCACAGCGCCTTGCGCTTGCAATGGGGATGGGTTGCCACGTGACACCTCGCTGATCGTGATCGGTGCGGGCACGCGCCGAAGGCGACGCGCCGCTGCGTTCCTGGATGGCAGACACGGTGGACGGAAGGCGCGCGCGCTCGAACCGCACGCCGGGCGGCGTGCGAACAGGACAGAGCGAACGGCGACCGACGCGAGGCGTCTGCCGGCTGGGCGGACCGTTAGATGGCGATCAGTGGCGTGGCGGCGAGTAGCCGGCGATGCACTTGGAGCGCGAACGCAGCGCGCTCAGCTTGTAGCGACGGGTCATGCGCAGCGGCCCCCATGCGTGCCCGCGCGGAACGCGGACGACAGGCAGGGCGCCGGAACTCCGGCGAGGCATCGATCCTGGCTGCGACGACTGCATGACATGGCACATCACCCCTGGAACTGCCCTGGAAAACGCCGCAAATGCTGCGGCGTTCGGCGCGTCTGGCATCGTCGATGCGTGGCACCGACGTGTTATCGATACCTCTGTCCCGGAAGACTGTCAATAGGTCGTGAAAAATAAATTAGCAGGACGCTGCAACGTGCGGGGATGGCGCCCGGCGGCGGCAGCGCGCCGGGCCGTTACGCTGCACCGCCGCATGCGCTGGCGCATTTCGTAGACAGGGGCCGTGGGCGGCCCCGTCGCTCACTTCGGCAGGGCCATGCGCCCGCTGATCGAGAACGCCGCGTCCTCGCCAGGTGCGCCGGTGCCCGGCTGACCACCCCCGACGAACAGCCGGTAGTCGCCGGCCTCGACCGCGCGCTGTCCGCTGCGGTCGACATCGCTGAGTTGGCGCGCATCCAATGCGAAGCTCAGCGTGCGCGCCTCGCCCGGCTGCAGGTGCACGCGCTGGAAGCCGACCAGGCTGCGCAGCGGCGACTGCGCGCGCTGCGGGTACTGCAGGTACACCTGCACCACCTCGTCGCCGGCGCGCGCGCCGGTGTTGCGCACGGTGGCGCTCACCTGCAGCGGCTGGCCGGCCTGCAGCGTCGCGGTCGACAGCTGCGGCGCGTCGTAGGCGAACTGGGTGTAGCTCAGCCCGTAGCCGAACGGGAACAGCGGCTCGCCCTTGAAGTAGCGGTAGGTGCGGCCCTTCATGTCGTAGCTGACGTAGGGCGGCAGGTCCTTGGTCGAGCGGTAGAAGGTCACCGGCAGGCGCCCGCCGGGGTTGATGTCGCCGGCCAGTGCCTGGGCGATCGCGGTGCCGCCGGACTGGCCGGGATACCAGGCGGCGATGATCGCGTCGGCATGCTGCTTGGCCCAGTTCAACGCCACCGCGCTGCCGCTCATCAGCACCACCACCAGCGGTTTGCCGCTGGCCTTGGCCCGTTCCAGCAACGCCTGCTGCGCGGCTGGCAGGGCCAGGTCGTTGCGGTCGCCGCCGTCGAAGCCGGGCACGTCGATGCGCAGTTCCTCGCCTTCCACGTCCGGCGACAGGCCGACGAAGGCCACCACCGCGTCGGCCTGTGCCACCGCGCGTTCGGCCTCGGCCAGCTGCAGCGCCGGCGGCGCCAGCCACTCCAGGCGCAGGCCCTGGTCCTGGCCGCGGTGTTCCAGCTCCAGGCGGATCCGCCGCGGCCGCGCGTCGTCGAAATGCAGCACGGTCTCGACGTTGCGGCCGTCGGCGTTGTGCATGCCGGCCGGCACGTGCTTGTCCTCGGCGTTGCCGGCCACCACCAGCTGGTCGTCGATGTACAGGCGCACCGGGTCGTGGCCGGCGCAATCGAAGCAGCGCGCCACGCGTACCGCCAGGGTGTAGTCGCCCGGGCCGGGCGGCAGCAGTTCGCCGCTCCAGCGCACCGAGTAGCGGTCCTTGTCCACGCCCTTGGCCGGGGCCACGTGGTCCCAGTTGAAGCCGACCACGCGGTCCTGGCGCTGCACGCGCGGCGTGCCGGCCAGGTCCAGGTTGTCGAAGTACTCGCCGCGCAGCCCAGGCTTGCCGTCGCTGCGCAGGGCGGTCTCGGGGATCATGCCGGGCACGCCGGCGGCCAGCGGCGCACCCTGCGCATAGGCGACCTGGGCGGCGCCGAAGCGCGTGCGCAGCCCTTGCAGCGGCGTCACCGGCTGCACCGAGGTGCCCTGGTAATTGGCTTCCAGCGCGGCCAGCGCGTCGGCGTTGGGGCCGAGCACGGCCAGGCGCAGGCCCGGGCGCAGCGGCAGGGTGGCGTCGGCGTTCTTCAGCAGCACCAGCGATTGCTGCGCGGCCTGCAGCGCCAGCGCGCGGTGCGCGGCGCTGTCGATGTCCCTGGCGCCCAGCCGCGCATACGGATCGTTGCGCCGCGGCTGCAGTTCGCCGAGCCGGTAGCGCGCGGCGAACAGGCGCACCAGCGAGCGGTCGAGCAGGGCTTCGTCGGCTTCGCCGCGGTCGAAGGCGATGCCGAGGTCGCGGTAGGCGTAGCCGCAGTTCAGATCGTGCCCGGCCTTGAGCGCGGCCGCGGACGAGCCGGCATTGTCGGCGCGGTAGTAGTGGAACTGGGTCATGTCGTCGATCGCATCGCAATCGGACACCACGAAGCCCTTGAAGCCCCAATCGCCGCGCACGCGGCCGTCGAGCAGCCAGTCGGCGGCGCAGGCGGGCGTGCCGTGCAGCGAGTTGTACGCGCACATCACCGAGCCGGCCTGGCCGTCGACGATGGCGGCGCGGAACGCCGGCGAATAGGTCGCCTCGAAATCGTGCGGCGACACGTCCACGTCGAAACCGTGGCGGCCCGGTTCCGGCCCGCTGTGCACGGCCAGGTGCTTGGGCGTGGCGATGGTGCGCGGATGCGCCGGATCGTCGCCCTGCAGGCCGTGGATGAAGCCGACCGCCAGCCGTCCGGTGAGGTAGGGATCCTCGCCGTAGGTCTCCATGCCGCGGCCCCAGCGCGGGTCGCGGAAGATGTTGATGTTGGGCGACCAGATGGTCAGCCCGGCGTAGCGCGGATGGTCCTTGCCGGGGCCGCCGGCGAGGTTGAACTTGGCCCGCGCCTCGGTGGAGGTGACGGTGCCGACGTCGTGCAGCAGCTCGGCGTTCCAGGTCGCGGCCAGGCCGATCGCCTGCGGGAACACCGTGGCCTCGCCGTTGCGGGCGATGCCGTGCAGGCCCTCGCTCCACCACTCGTAGGCCGGCACGCCCAGGCGCGGGATCGCCGGCGCAGCGTTCATCGCCTGCGCGATCTTCTCGGCGCGGGTCATCTTCGCCACCAGCGCGGCGGCGCGGTCCTCGGCCTCGTCGGCATGGGCGAGCGGGGTGGCGAGCAGGCCGATCGCACACAGCGCCAGGTAGAGGCGCTTTTGTGGGAGGGACTTCCGTCCCGACGCTTTACCGGTAATGCCACGTCGGGACTGAAGTCCCTCCCACAAGGTGACGCCCGCCCGCGACATCGGCTTGCCCATCACTTCGCCTCCGCCGGTTCGGCCGGCGCGCCAGCCATCGTCCCGCCCAGATCGCGCACCTGCAGCGCCGCGCGCACCTGCTCCAGGGTGGCGCTGCTATGCACGCGCACGGTCAGCGGCTCGCCCGGCAGCAGGTCGAAGGCGTTGTCGGACAAGGTCACGTCGAGGTCGCCGAAGCTCAGCCACACCTGCGCCGCAAGCGTGGCGCTGCTCAGGGTCAGCGCGTAGCCGTCGCCATCGGCGCGCAGCTCGCTGCGGATGTCGGCCTGCGGCCACTGCAGGCGCTTGGCCGCGTCGAAGTACACCAGGGTGCGCGACAGCACGCGCTCGCCGTCGAGCAACTCGAACACCGCCACGCTGCGGCGCGGATCGGCGCGGCGCAGCAACTGCGCATCGCTGAAACTGCCCACGCGCACGCTGGACAGCGGCGCCAGGGTCACCGGCTTCTCGGTCTTGCTCAGCACCTTGCCGGACAGGTCCATCACCCGCATGCGCCAGCGCGCGGCCAGCGGCGTGGTGCGGTCGGAAACCAGCGACACGGTGGTCTGGCCCTTGTCGTCGCGCAGTGCGGCGATCAGTTCCGGCGCGTAGAAGCGGCGCGCATGGTACTGCAGCGCCTTCCAGCGGCCGAAGTAGTCCAGGCTCGACCACGACGCGCCGGGCCACACGTCGTTGAGCTGCCAGTACAGCGAGCCCATCGATTGCGGCCGCGAGGCGCGCAGGTGTTCGGCGGCCAGGGTGATGCCCTCGGCCTGCATGATCTGGCTCAGGTAGACGAAGCTGGCGAAGTCCTTGGGCTCGCCGAACGCACGGCGGATGTACAGCAGCAGGCGCTGGTTGCCGTTGCCCTTGTCGAACTTCTGGTGCGCGCGCATCACCGGCGATTCCGGCTGCAGGTCGCCGGGTTCGGCGAAGGCGCGGATGGTGCGCATCTCGGGGAACGACTGCAGGCCGTATTCGGACATGAAGCGCGGGGTCACGTTGAGGTACTCGGTGACCGGCAGCGCCGGGCCGCCCCAGACCTTCCAGTAGTGCATGTCGCCGTCGTCGGGCTGGTCGGCGGCGCCGTCGAAATCGGTGCCCGGCGAGGTCGCCCAGTACGGGGTGTCGCTATCGTACTTCTGCACCGCCTCGCGCAGCACCGTGCCGAACAGCGTGGTCATGCCGCGGACGATGCGTTCGCGCTCTTCCGGGTCGATCGACTGCTTGAACTTGATGCGGTCGCCCCAGTTCTCCCAGCCGGTCTGCACTTCGTTGTTGCCGCACCAGATGACGATGCTGGGGTGATCGCCCAGGCGCCGCACCTGCTCCTCGGCCTCGGCGCGGGTGTTCTCGCGGAACGCGACGTCGTAGGGCGGGATCGCGCCGCCGAACATGAAGTCCTGCCAGATCATGATGCCCAGGCGGTCGGCGTCTTCGTAGAAGCTGTCCGGCTGGTAATGGCCGCCGCCCCACATGCGCAGCATGTTCATGTTGGCGTCGCGTGCGGACTGCAGGAAGCCGCGCATGCGCGCGGCGTCGACGCGGGTGGGGAAGCTGTCGAACGGAATCAGGTTGGCGCCCTTGGCGAACACCGGGATGCCGTTGACCACGAGGGCGAAGCTCTTGCCCCACTGGTCCTTCTCACGGCGCAACTCGACGCTGCGCAGGCCGGTGACGCGCTGCACGTCCAGGCGCTCGCCGGCGGCATCGCGCAGCTGCGCCTTGAACGTGTACAGGTCCTGGCGGCCGTAGCCGGCCGGGAACCAGCGCTGCGGCTTGGCGATGCGTACCGGCACGGTCAGGGTGTTGGCACCTGGATCGACGACCGCGCGCTGGCTGAACTGGCCGACGCGCTGGCCGTCGGGGCCGAGCACGTCCAGGTCCAGTTGCACCTCGCCGCTGCGGCCGGCCTGCACCTGCAGCTGCGCCAGCAGCTGCGCCGCGTCGGCGTCGACGCGCTGCTGGGCGATGCGCAGGCCGTCCACGCGCAGGTCGTCCCAGGCTTCCAGGCGCACGCCCTGCCAGATGCCGGCGGTGACGATGCGCGGGCCCCAATCCCAGCCGAAGTTGTACGGCGCCTTGCGCACGTAGGTGGAGCTGTGCCGCGCCACCGGCTCGTCGCCGAACGCCGAATCGTAGGCGCCGGGCAGCGCGTACGGCTGCTTGGACAGCCACGGCTGGATCTTCTTGATCGGCGAGGCGATGCGCACTTCCAGCACGTTGTCGCCGCGCTTGAGCAGCGGTTTTGCGTCGACCCGCCACTGCCGGAACATGTTGTCGGCGGCGAGCAGCTTCTTGCCGTTGAGGTAGACCTCGGCGAAGGTGTCCAGCCCGTCGAACACCAGTTCCAGGTGCGGGCGCGCCAGCAGGGCCGCGTCGACCTGGAAATGGGTCTGGTACTGCCAGTCGCTGAGCCCGGCCCACTGGATCTGCGCTTCGTTGTCGCGATAGAACGGATCGGGCACCACCCCGGCGGCGATCAGGTCGGTCTGCACCGTGCCCGGCACCTGCGCCGGCAGCCATTGCGCGGCCTTCGGGTGCGCCTTGGCGTTGGCATCGCCCGGCGCCAGCCGCACCTGCCAGCCCTGTTGCAGCGACAGTGTCGCCGGCGCCGCCGCCTGGCCCAGCGCCGGCAAGGCCAGCGCCAGCAGCAGCCCGAGGCGGGCAGGAAGGCGCGTGCGCGACGCGGAACGGGGGCGGCGGGGCGGCTGGGTCATGCGAGGGTCTCCGTGGTCAGTGCGCGGCGGCGGGGGGCGCCTGCGCCGCGGTGTCGATCAGATGGACGGCGCCGATGGCGTAGTACGGGCCGGCGATGGGCGCGGTGGAGCGCAGGCACAGGTCGTGCACGCCGGTCTGCTTGGGCAGACGCGCTTCCAGCGCGAACTGGTCGCCCAGGGTCTTGCCGGCCGGCAGCGGCAGCCGCGCCAGCAGCTTGCCCTTGCAGTCGCCCAGCCGCACTTCGAACTCGCCGCGCGGGCTGTGCGCCGGGTAGCGCTTGACCTTGGCCTGGTCGTGCGCCAGCCCGTAGTTGCGCGCCAGGCGCGCGGCGTCGATGCGGATGCGGTCGATGCCGTCCAGTCGAGCGTCGGCGTAGCGCCAGCAACTGGTGAACAGGTCGATGTTGAACACCGGCGTGTCCTGGTCGGCCAGGTCCGGCAGCAGCGGCACGCGCAGGCCCAGCTCGCCGCCTTCGCACGAAGCCAGGCCCTGGGTATCGCGGCTGAGCAGGTTGGCGCGGTCGAGGATGCGGCTGCGCGGCGCGGCCAGCAGGCGGCCGTCGTCGGCGAAGGTGGCCGCGCGCACGGTGACCGGCAGGGTCACCGCGAACGGCGCGGTGTAGCGCGGCGAATCGGCCTTGGGCTCGCTGCCGTCGGTGGTGTAGCGGAAGCTGCCGAACTTGGCCTGGTTGCCCAGCACCACGGTGGCCTTCCCGCTGTCCAGCGCGGCGTCGTCGCCGCCCTGCACGGCGATGCCCGGGGCGAAGGCGCCGTCGCCGTAGGCGATGCCCTGCAGGCGGTAGCGGTCCAGCTGCGCCGGCATGCGCTGCAGGAAGCCGTTCCAGTCGCGTGCGGCCATCGGCGACCAACCCGCCTCGGCCACCGCGCTCAGTCGCGGGAACAGCGCATGGTCGATATGCCAGGTGGAGGGGATATACTCGCTCCACAGCGCCGCCTGCACGCCGAGCACGTGCTTGCTCTCCTCGGGGCTGAGCGCGGCCGGCACCGGGTCGAAGCCATAGACCTTCTGCAGCGGCAGCGTGGCCAGGCGGCCGTTGGGCTCGTCGTTGCGTGCGCTCTGCAGATTGTCCAGGTACATCCAGCCGGCCGGTGCCAGCACCACGTCGTGGCCTTGCTTGGCGGCGGCGACCGCGCCGTCCACGCCGCGCCAGGACATCACCGACGCACTGGCCGGCAGCCCGCCTTCCAGGATCTCGTCCCAGCCGATCAGGCGCCGCTGGTGCTGGGTCAGGTAGTCGGCCAGCTGCTGGTTGAACCAGCCCTGCAGCGCATGCGCGTCCTTGATGCCGAGCTTGCGCATCTGCGCGCGCACCGCCGGCGAGCGTTCCCACTGATCCTTGACCGCTTCGTCCCCGCCGATGTGGATGTACGGCGAGGGGAACAGCTGCAGCACTTCATCCAGCACGCCGCGGATGAAGGTCATGCTCTTGTCGTTGGTGTTGAACAGGTAGGGATTGACGCCCCAGTCCACCGACACCTTGGGCCGCTGCCGGGTCACCCCGACCAGTTCCGGGTACGCCGCCACCGCCGCCTGCGCGTGCCCGGGCATGTCCAGTTCCGGCACGATGGTGATGTGGCGTTCGGCGGCGTAGGCCACCAGGTCGCGGATCTGGTCCTGGGTGTAGAAGCCGCCGTAGCGATCGGGCAGGCCGTGGGTGCCCGCGCCGGGCGGGGTGCGCCAGGCGCCGATCTCGGTGAGCTTGGGATAGCGCTTGATCTCGATGCGCCAGCCCTGGTCGTCGGTCAGGTGCAGGTGCAGCACGTTGAGCTTGTGCTGGGCCATCGCGTCGAGCAGGCGCTTGACCGTGTCGGGGCTGTGGAAGTGCCGCGCCACGTCGAGCAGCACGCCGCGCCAGCCGAAGCGCGGCCAGTCGCGGATATGCACCTGCGGCACGTCCACCTCGCCCTTGCCGGCGTCGGGGGTCATCAACTGCCAGGCGCTGATCGCGCCGTAGAACAGGCCGCGCTCCTCGCGCGCCTGGATCAGCATGGTGCGCGGGTCCACGTCCAGCGTGTAGCCCTCGGCCTGCGCGACCTCGGTATTGGGATTGAGCTGCAGGCGGATGCTGCCGTCGGCGGGGATGGTCTCCGCACGCACCTCCAGCGACAGGCCGCGGGTCTTGCTCAGCAATTGCGACAGTTGCTGCGCCACGCGCTGCGCGCCGGCGTCGTCGAGGGGCACCGACAGCACGGCGCCGGTGCCGATGGTCAGGGTGCCGCCGTCGCGCTCGGCCTTGGCCGGCGCCGGGATCAACGGCAGCGGCGTCTTGTCGTCGTCGTCATCGTGTCTCGGGGCCGGCGGCGGCGCTGCGGCAGGCTTGGCCGCGGGTGCCGGCGCTGGCGGCGGAGCGCGGTCGCAGCCGCCGAGCAGGCTGCCACAGGCGAGCAGGGACAACCCCAGCCAGGCGTTGCGGGAGGCCGCCGCGATGCGCGCGGCGGCGGGCGTCGGGCGGTGCGGCAATCGGGGGTGTGCACCCACTGCAGTCATCGGTCTACCTCAAGCGATCGAGATGCGTATCGTAGAGGCTGTGAGGTAGCCTGGGGTGAGCGCGGCGCGTTCGCTGCGCGCCGCGTGCCCCTCGTGTCGCATCTCGGTCGTGCGGCCGCTCAGCGCGCCGCGGTCGGCAGTTCGTCCCAGACCTTGGGATCTTCGGCGCCCAGCACCCAGCAGCTGAAGCCTTCCAGGCCGTACTGCTTGGTCAGCTCGTAGCGGGCGCGGAAGCTGCGCGCATCCGGGCGGAACACCCATTCGCGCATGTCGTCGCGGTAGAAGTAGAACCACGACTCCTGCTCCACCGGGTCCCATTGCACGGTGGCGTGCTGCTCTTCCGCCAGCGGGAACGATTCGTCGGCATCGATGTAGTCGGCGGTGATGTTGGAGGCTTCGGTACCGTCGGGCTTGACCGGATTGCCGGTGTACCAGCGGTAGCCGTAGGTGGCGATGCCCAGCGACAGCTTGTCCTTCGGCACCTGGGTCAGCGCGTAGTCCAGGTGCTTCTTCATCCACACCATGCCGTCCACCGGGCCGGGCGCGGTCCAGCGGGTGTGCTGGTCGTAGGTCATCAGGCTGATCAGGTCGGCCGAGGCGCTCAGCGCCTTGAGGTCGTAGGCGCCGCGCCAGTACTCCCACATCCACTTGGCGAAGGCGCCGCCCTCGGCATAGCCGGGTGCGTTCGGCACCACCGCCACCGACAGCTTGAAGCCGGCCTTGTGCAGCGCCTCGGCGGTCTGCTTGACCATCAGCGAGTAGGCGTCGCGGTCGGTCCAGGCGATGCTCTCGAAATCGAACTGGAAGCCGTAGTAGCCGTGCTTGCGGCCGTGGATCAGCAGCGCCTGGATCATGCGTTGCTTGGCGTCCTCGTCGTGCAGCAGCTTGTGGAAGCCCTCGCGGCCGGCGGTCATCGACAGGATCGGCATCACCCGCAGCTTGTGCTGCTTGGCGATCTCGTACAGGTACATGTTCGGGGTGCCGTTGACCAGGCCGCTCTGGTCCACGCCGTACCAGGTCGGCACCACCACGTCGATCTTGTCGAGGTGGGCCAGGAACGAATTGGTCGATTTCTGCGTGTTCATCAGATAGAACAGCGCAGTCGGGTTCTTGGCCATGGCCGGCCCGCAGGCCAGGGCGAGGGCGAACAGCAGCCCGGCGAAACGCTTGATCATCGGGAGGGATCCGTTGGCGGAGTGGGGGAGGACAGGTTGATGCGGAATACGTAGGCGTGTTCGCCCACCGGCTTGGCCGGCAGGCGCAGGTGCAGGCCGTCGGCGCGCTGCTCGAACGGCACCGGCTTGCCGTTGGCGAGTAGGGTGACGCCACGCACGCCATCGGCCGGCTTCAGCGAGCGGATCAGCGCCTGGCCGTCGGCCGGCCAGCCCAGCTCGATCGCGTACAGCGCGCCGTGGCCGGTGGTGAAGCGGAAATCCTCGGGCGTGTACGGCTTGGTCTTGGTGTCCTGGAAGGTGCCGCCGACCACTTCGGTCGGGCCTTCGCCGTAGCTGCGCCACGGCGTGCTGTCGTAGATCGCCTCGCCGTTGGTCTTGAGCCACTTGCCGATCGACAGCAGGATCGCGCGTTCGGTGTCCGGGATCGAGCCGTCGGCGCGCGGACCGATGTTGAGCATCAGGTTGCCGTTCTTGCTGACCACGTCCACCAGCATGTGGATGATGAAGGTCGGCGTCTTGTAGGTGTCGTTCTCGACATAGCCCCACGAGGCGTTGCTGACCGAGGTGTCGGTCTGCCAGTGCGTGGGATGGATGCCGGTGAGCTGGCCGCGCTCGATATCGAGCGTGCCGGCACCTTCGGGGAAGGCGCCGAGCTTGTAGTTCACCACCACGCCGCCCTTGGCCGCGCCGTGGTTGTAGTAGTACGACAGCATGGTCGGCAGGGTGCCGCGGAAGGTCGGGTGCGCGATCCACCAGTCGAAATAGATCAGGTCCGGGTCGTAGCGGTCGATCAGCTCGGTGGTACGCGCCAGCCAGTCGTCCAGCCAGGCCTGCGACACCGGGGTCCAGTCGTTGGTGACGTCGGCGTCGTCCTTGCCCGGCAGGCGGATCTGCGCCGGGCCGTACAGGCCGGCGTAGCGCGGGTCGTTGACGTCCGAGTCGAACTGGCGGCCGCCGTCGAAGAACCAGTCGTGCTCGGCGCGGTGCGAGGACAGGCCGAAATGCAGGCCCTGTGCGCGGATCGCCTTGGACAGCTCGCCGAGCACGTCGCGCTTGGGGCCCATCTTGACCGCGGTCCAGTCCGACAGCTGCGAGTCGTACATCGCGAAGCCGTCGTGGTGTTCGGCCACCGGCACCACGTAGCGGGCGCCGGCATCGCGGAACAGGGTGGCCCAGGCCTGCGGATCGAACTTGGGCGCGGTGAACAGCGGGATCAGGTCCTTGTAGCCGAAGCGCGACTGCGGGCCGTAGGTTTCCCGATGGTGCAGGTAGTCCTTGCTGCCCTGCTGGTACATGTTGCGCGAATACCACTCGTTGCCGAAGGCCGGCACCGAGAACACGCCCCAATGGATGAAGATGCCGAACTTGGCGTTGTCGTACCAGGACGGCGAGCGGTACTGCTTGAGCGAGGTCCAGTCGGGTCGGAACGGTCCGCCGCGCGCGCCATCGTTGGCTTCGCGCACCAGCCGCGCGCGTTCGGGCGCGTACTTGGCGGTGGCCTGCAGCCACTGCTGGTCGATCTGTTCCGGACTGAGGGTGGTGGCGGTGGGCGCGGTCGGCGACGGCGCATCCGCGGCGCCGGCGGGCAGGGCCGTCAGCGCGAGCATGAGGGCCAGCGCGCTGGCCAGGGTCTGGCGTGCGGCTCCGGCGTGGCGGGATCGGTCCGCACTGGGGCGGGTCTCGGTCGTCATGGAACGGCACTCCTTGTTGCAGAAGACGATGCCGGCGCCGCCGCGCCGGACACGAAAAAGCGCGCCACCGTGGAGGGACGGTGGCGCGCCGGTGCTACATCAGAACTTGAAGTTCAGCTGCGCCTGGTAGCCGCGGCCGTTCTTGTACATGCCGATCGGCGCGTACTTGACCTCGTTGTACCAGTAGTACGTCGAGTCGAGCAGGTTGGTCGCGCTGAAGCTCACGCTCATCCAGTCGTTGATCTCGTACGAGGCGGTCAGGTCCAGCTGCTTGTACTCGTCGGTGAACACCTGCGAGTTCAGGCGGCCGACCTGGGTGAAGTACTTGGAGCGGTAGCTGTAATTCAGGCGCACCATCCACGGACCGTTTTCCCAGTAGGGGATCACGTTGTAGGTGTTCTTCGACAGGTACGGCAGGTTCAGGCCGGTGCTGGCGTCGGCGGTGGCGTAGGTGTAGTTCGCCTGCAGACCGAAGCCGTAGCCGAAGGCCTGCTGGTAGTTCAGCGAGGCGCCCTTGACCTTGGCGTCGGAGGCGTTGATCGGCGAGGTCACCGTGAACAGGCCGCTCACGCCGCTCACCGCATCGGTCAGCTGCTGCTGCGAGGTGGTGGTGACGATGTACGAGCTGATGTCGCGATAGAACAGTTCCGCCGACAGCATGCTGGACGGGGCGAAGTACCACTCGGCGGCCAGATCGTAGTTGGTCGACTCGTAGGGCTTCAGGTCCGGGTTGCCGCCGCTTGCGGTCAGGTTGCCGTTGCTGCTGTTGATGGTGAACGAGCCGGCCAGGTCGCCGTAGCGCGGACGTGCCATCACCTTGGCCACGGAGAAGCGCAGCACCTTGTCGGTATCCAGATCGTAGGCCAGGTTGAAGCTCGGCAGCGGCTTGTAGTACTGCTTGCTCACCTGGGTCTGGTTGTAGGTGGCGCCGCCATCGGCGCTCTGCCAGTACAGCGACTTGTCCTTGGTGTCGACATAACGCACGCCCAGGTTGCCGCGCCACGCGCCGGACTCGAAGTTCAGCTGCGCGTACAGGTCGCTGGTGATTTCCTTGACGTCGAACGAGGAGCCGTAGTCGCGGTTGTACGGACCCTGCGGCTGCCCGCGCAGGTAGCTGATCACCGAGTTGAGGTTGGCGGTCGGCCAGTTGGTCAGGTCGCCGCTGGCGCCCAGGCCGTCGTACAGACCGCTCGGGGTGGTGCCGGGGCTGAAGTCGGTCAGCGAAATCGCATTGGTGGTGTTGATGCGGTTGCCGCGGGCGTCGACGCCGTTGTCGTGGTTGATGTACTTGTAGCCGAGCTGCAGCTTGTTCAGCGGGCCCCAGTCCAGATCGCGGGCGGCGTCGAACTGGAAGTACTTCTCCTTGTCCGTGCTCTTGGCGTAGTAGATGCCGCCGGCCTGCATCGCCGAAGCGGCGGTGGAACCGGGCGCCAGGCCGGCCGGCGAACCGACCAGACCCCAGTTGGCGGCGCTGGCGTTGTCGTAGTTGACGTCGGTGTGGCTGCCGTCGTAACCGAAGTTGTAGCCACCGTCCTTCAGCAGGAACTTCATCAGGTATTCGGGGTTCTTGCCGCCGGTGGCCTCGGTGGTGCCGACCTGCGAGGTGAACACCCACTTGTCGCCGTAGAAGTCGTGGCGCAGGTTCAGGCTCTTGGTGGTGACGGTGCTTTCGCGGTAGTTGGTGTCCAGCTGCGCATACGGCTGCTTGCCGTTGCCGGCGCCGTCGGTGACCGTGGCCTGGGTGATGTAGCCGTTCTGCACGGTCGCGCTGGTGATCTTGTCCTGGTCGCCGCAGCCCGGGCAGACGTAGCGCGATTCGCTGAAGTTGTTGTACTTGCCCTTGATGTAGATGCCGGTCAGGTTGAATTCGTTCTGATCGTTCGGCTTCCACTGCAGCGCGCCCTGCAGGCCGTTGCGCTCGCGGGTCTGCTGGAAGAAGGCGCTATTGATGCCCACCGGGATCTTGGCGGTCGCGACGTTACCACCGTCGCCGGAGATGCGCGCGGTCGGCGGGATGCCGGCGCCGGTGTTGTAGCCGAAGAACTCGATGCCGGCGCGCGACAGATCCTGCTTGTCGTGGGTGGCGGAGATCAACGCGCCGAAGGTCTCGTCGTCGTTCTTCCAGCTCCACAGCGCCGAACCGCGCGGATTGCCTTCTTCCGAACGGTCGTTGTAGTTGTAGCCGATCGAGCCGCGGATGGTGTTCTTCGGCAGGTCCAGCGGCTTGCGGGTGTGCACGATCACGGTGCCGCCGATCGAGCCTTCGTCGATGCGGGCTTCCGGGGTCTTGTAGACCTCCATCAGGCCGATGATTTCCGGCGACAGCAGGGTGTAGTTGAAGGTGCGGCCGCTGGTGTCGGTCGGGTTGCCGCCCCAGTCGCCCGAGGCGATGGTCTGGCCATTGAGCAGCACGCGGTTCAGCGCCGGGTCGGTGCCGTTGATGCTGACCTTCTCGCCTTCGCCGAACTGGCGGTCCACGCTGATGCCCGGCAGGTGCGCCAGCGACTCGGCGGCATTGGTGTCCGGGAACTTGCCGATGTCCTCGGCGCTGATCGCATCGACGATGGAGTTGGCCGAGCGCTTCACCGACTGGCTCTTCTCCAGCGAGGCGCGGTAACCGGTGACGGTGATGGCATCCAGCTGCTGGACGTTCTTGGAATCCGCGTTGGCGGAAGCGGGCGCTTCCTGCGCGGCGGCGTTACCGGACAGGTACAGCGCGGCCATGATGCTGAGGGCTAAGGTAGTGGTGCGGCTATTCATTGGCTAAACCTCTGGGTGAGTACTTGGGCATGAGGTGCCAACCGATGTTCCGGCGTGCTGGCCGCTGCCCGGCCTTGTGGATGGCGCCGCGCCTGGTGGCGCTGCGCGGATCGCATCTCGATGCGCGTCGTCCGGTCGCTGACGCGGAAGTAGCCAACCGGCGGCATCGAGGGCGCCAGTCCTTCCTGTGTTCCTGCAGGTAACAACCAAGTCCAGCAATACAGCAGTGCACCTTGTCGCCTGATCCGGACGCCGCTGCGTCCGGCCCGGCTCGGGGCGTGGTTTCGTCGGTTCGGGGATGCCGGTCGCAGCGTCAGCGCGCGTCCTGCCACTTGGCGCGGGAGGAGCGGCGATGCGTCGCTGTGTCTGAATCCCCTGAACGTGGCATGTCTTGAAGTTGTAAAACTTGTGTGAGCCGAGTCTGTCGTAGCGCTGACAGCGTTGTCAACACCCGTTTCACGTGGTTTTGACGAATGCAAGCAAGGCTCGCCGCGGCATCTTTCCGGAGGCTTTCGCGGCCCTTCCGTCGCGTCTCCTAGGTGCTTGTCTACAAAAGAAAACATGCCCGCGGATGGGGGCAGCGGGCCTGCGTTGGCCGCGAGGCCCTGGTGTGGCAAGCGCTGCCGGTTGGCTGGGCGTGTGGCAGAAATTTGTGCAATGCGGCGAAATTTTGCGACGGATGTTCACCCATGCAACGCGCCATGCGATCGACCACTCGAACGGCCGGGCGATCCGGCCGATGAAGTCGCAGTGGTGAAGACAAAACGACAAGCGGGTGAAATTCACCTTGACAACGTTGTCAAGGTGGTCCGACACTCGATCGATCAATCTGCCGAATCGGCGTGCGCCTGCTCTGGCGCAACGGGAGAAGATGTGTCCGCAAGCAGTTCATCAGTGGCAGCGGCCGTGCCGCGCGCCGAGCCCTTCATTGCTGCCGATGTCGGCGGAACCCATGTCCGGATCGGCCTGGTCGCAGGCGCTGCCGGTGCCGGCCCGGCGCCGTCCGTCGATGTGCTGGACTATCGCAAATACCGCTGCGCCGACTATCCCGGTCTGGCCGAGATCATCGGCGAGTTCCTGGGCCAGGTGCAGGGGCCGAAGCCGACCCGTGGGGTGATCGCCAGCGCCGGTTACGCGCTCGAAGATGGTCGCGTCATCACCACCAATCTGCCGTGGACGCTGTCGCCGCCGGAAATTCGCGAGCGCCTGGGCATGAAGGCACTGCATCTGGTCAACGATTTCGAAGCGGTGGCGTATGCGGCCGCGTCGATGGACGCCAGCGAAGTGCTGCATCTAACTGGGCCGCGCAAGGCGCAGCGCGGGCCTGCGCTGGTGATCGGTCCGGGCACCGGCCTCGGCGCCGCGGTGTGGATTCCGACCCAGGGCGGCGCCATGGTGCTGGCCACCGAGGCCGGCCATGCCGCGCTGCCGATCGGCAACGATCTGGAACTGGCGCTGGCGCAGCGGCTGTTGCGCGATCGCTCCTATGTGCCGATGGAGCATTTCCTGTCCGGCCCCGGGTTGCTCAATCTCTATCGCGCACTGTGCGAGTTGCGTGGCGCCACGCCTGCGCATGCCGCACCGAGCGACATCACCGCGGCTGCACTGGCCGGCGACGATCCGCTCGCGCACGAGGCACTGTCCGCCTTCTGCGGCCTGCTCGGCAGCGTGGTCGGCGACATGGCCCTGCTGTACGGCGTGCAGGGCGGCGTCTACCTGGCCGGCGGCTTCCTGCCGCAGATCGGCGCGTTCCTGTCCGCCAGCAGCTTCGTCGAGCGCTACTTGAACAAGGGCGCGATGCGTCCTGCGCTGGAGCAGATCCCGGTAAAGCTGGTCGAGCATGGCCAGCTCGGGGTGATCGGCGCGGCGAACTGGTTCCTGCAGCAGCGCCACTGAGCGGCCCGGCGCGGCGATGGCCGCGCCGATGGGCGGCGTCCCGCAACGCCGGCGCGGCGTGCCTGGCGTGCCGTAGCGCGTCGACACATATATATGTCCCATGCCTGCGGCGCCTGCGTTGCGGCGCCGCTGTCTACAGCGTCATCGCTTGCCTGAACTCACAGGTCGCCGTGGTGCGCCTGCAGCGCCGCGATCGCGGCCAGGCCGGCGGTTTCGGTGCGCAGGATGCGCGGCCCCAGGCGCAGGCCGACGAAGCCGGCCGCCTCCAGCGTGGCGCGGTCGCGCGGCGACCAGCCGCCTTCCGGGCCGATCGCGATCGTCGCCGCAGCGCCGCCGATGGCCAGCGACCGCAGGCGGTGTTCGCCCTGCGGATCCAGGATCAACCGGCACGGGCTGTCCGCCGCGGCGCGCGCCGCATCGGCCAGCGCCAGCGGCGCGCTCAGCTGCGGCACGCGCGCGCGGCCGGACTGTTCGCAGGCCGAGATCACCACGCTGCGCCAGTGCGCCACGCGCTTGTCCACCCGCGCCGCATCCAGCTTCACTTCGGTGCGCTCGGCCCACACCGGCACGATCGCGGCGACGCCGAGCTCGGTGGCCTTCTGCAGGATCAGGTCCATCTTCTCGCCGCGCGCCACGCCCTGCAGCAGGGTGATCGCCAGTGGCGACTCGTTGTCGACCGGCTGCGCCGCGCCGATGCGCACGCTGGCGTTGCGCTTGCCGGCCTGCAGCAGTTCGGCGGGGTAATCGCAGCCGTCGCCGTTGAACAGCACGCAAGGATCGCCCTCGCGCAGCCGCAGCACGCGCAGCAGGTGGTTGGCGACGTCTTCCGGCAGGCTCAACTCTGCGCCGGCGTGCAGCGGCAGCTCCACATGGCAGCGGGTCAGGCGCATGCCACCGCCTCGTCGATCGCCGCCAGCGTGGTCTCGGCCAGCAGCGTCAACTGCTCGGCGTCCACGCAGTACGGCGGCATCCAGTACAGCACGTCGCCCAGCGGGCGCAGCACCACCCCGCGTTGCAGCGCGGCACGGTAGGCGTGCAGGCCGACGCGTGCGGACGCAGGGAAGGGCGTGCGCTTGTCGCCGGTGCGGGTGAGTTCGAACGCCACCACCATGCCGGCCTGGCGCACGTCGGCCACGTGCGGATGCTCGGCGAACGGCGCCGACAGCGCGCGCATGGTCTCGGCGGTGCTGCGGTTACGCGCGATCACGTCGTCCTCCTGCAGGATCCGCAGCGACGCCAGCGCCGCCGCGCAGGCCAGCGGGTTGCCGGTGTAGCTGTGCGAATGCAGGAAGGCGCGTTCGCGGCTGTCGTCGAGGAAGGCGTCGTACAGATGCTGGGTGGCCAGCACCGCCGACAGCGGCAGGAAGCCGCCGGTCAGGCCCTTGGACAGGCACAGCAGGTCCGGCATCACCCCGGCCTGCTCGCAGGCGAACAGGGTGCCGGTGCGGCCGAAGCCGGTGGCGATCTCGTCGGCGATCAGGAAGGCGCCGTTGGCGTCGCACAGTTCGCGCGCCCGCCGCAGATAGGCCGGATCGTGCATGCGCATGCCGCCGGCGCACTGCAGGCGCGGTTCCAGGATCACCGCACAGATCTCGCCGGGATGACGGTCGAACAGGTCGGCCAGCGCATCGGCGGCGACATCGGCGCGTTCGCGCGCGCTCTGCCCGGGCGCGGCCTGGTAGGCGTCGGGCGAGGGCGCGAACAACGCCTCCGCCAGCAACGGCGCATACACCCGCCGGTACAGCGGGATGTCGCCGACCGCCAGCGCACCGATGGTCTCGCCGTGGTAGCCGTTCTCCAGCGCGACGAAGCGGGTGCGCCGCGTCTCGCCGCGGTTCTGGAAATAGTGGAAGGCCATCTTCAGCGCCACTTCCACGCCGGCCGAGCCATTGTCGGCATAGAACACCTTGGACAGCGGCGCGCGCCCCTCCTGGCGCGGTGCCAGCGCCAACAACTGCTCGGCCAGCAGCACCGCCGGTTCGTGGCTGAAGCCGGCCAGCATCACCTGCTCCAGCTGCGTGGCCTGGGCGGCGATGGCCGCGGCGATGCGCGGCTCGCCGTGGCCGAACAGGTTGGTCCACCAACTGCTCACCGCATCCAGGTAGCGGCGGCCGCCGTGGTCGATCAGCCAGGCGCCTTCGCCTCGTGCGATCGGGACCAGGGGCAGGGTGTCGGGGTGCTCGCGCATCTGCGTGCACGGGTGCCAGAGCACGGCGAGGTCGCGCTGGCGCCACGCGTCGGCCATCTGTGCTGCGGTCAGGTCTGATAGCATTTCGCGCTCATGAACAGGTTCTTCGCTCCGTGCATTCTATCGATCGACGCCGTCCGGCGCCGCAGGGTGCCGGCGTGACCCGTCGGTTGCCGGTCATTCATGCCGTGCGCGAGCGCAGCGAAACGGCTGCCGAGCGCCGGGTCGAGGAACTGGATCTGGAGTTCAGCAACGGCGAACGCCGCGTGTTCCACCGGCTCACGGCGCCGGGCCATGGCGCGGTGGTGGTGGTGCCGATGCTGGATGCGCAGACCGTGCTGCTGGTGCGCGAATACGCCGCCGGCGTGCACCGCTACGAACTGGGCCTGGTCAAGGGCCGCATCGACGCCGGCGAGACCCCGCTGCAGGCGGCCGACCGCGAACTCAAGGAAGAGGCCGGCTACGGCGCCCGGCAACTGCGCGTACTGCGCGCGATGACCCTGGCGCCGACCTACATGAGCCACCAGTCGTGGCTGGTGCTTGCACAAGATCTCTATCCCGAACGACTGACCGGCGACGAGCCGGAGGAATTGGAAGTGGTGCCCTGGAAACTGGCTGAACTGGATCAACTGATGTTGCGTGAAGATTTTTCCGAGGGGCGTTCGCTGGCGGCGCTGTTCATCGCCCGCGAGTGGCTGGGTCGCGCCGAATGATCCGTCTCACCAGTGATTTGCGCGAAACCGTGATCGCCATCGCCATCGATGCCGCCGCGGCCATCATGTCCGTCTATGCCACCGGCTTCGAGGTGGAGCACAAGGCCGATACCAGCCCGTTGACCCAGGCCGATCTGGCCGCGCACCAGATCATCGTCGAAGGCCTGGAGCGGCTGACCCCGGACCTGCCGGTGCTGTCCGAGGAATCGGCGCAGATTCCGTGGGAGGTGCGCGAGCACTGGACCACCTATTGGCTGGTCGACCCGCTCGACGGCACCCGCGAGTTCGTCAAGCGCAACGGCGAGTTCAGCGTCAACATCGCGCTGATCCACCAGGGCGCGCCGGTGTTCGGCGTGGTCCAGGCGCCGGTCGATGGCCGCGTCTGGCATGCGGTGCGTGGCGAGCAGGCGTACCGCCGCGAGGGCTTCCGCGACACCGCGCTGAATACGCGACGTCCGGCCACCGCGCCGCTGCGGGTGGCGGCGAGCCGTTCGCACCGTGACGCGCGTACCGACGCGTTGCTGCAGCGCATGGGCGAGATCGAACTGGTCGCGCAGGGTTCGTCGCTGAAGTTCTGCCGGATCGCCGATGGCGACCTGGACGTGTATCCGCGCTTCGGCCCGACCTCCGAATGGGACACCGCCGCCGGGCAGTGCGTGCTGCAGGCCGCCGGCGGCGCGCTGCTGGCCGCCGCGACCGGCAAGCCGTTCCGCTACAACCGCCGCGAATCGCTGCTCAACGGCGACTTCGTGGCGCTGGGCGATGCGGCGCTGCCCTGGCGCGACTGGCTGGGCTGAGCCGCGCCACGCGCGCGCGCCGCACGGCGCGCGCTCTGCCACACTAGGCGGCAGGCGGCAGCGGTGCCGTCGCACCGGAACCCGCCCGTGACTCCAGCCCGCTACGACCTTCCTGCCCTGCTCGACATCATGGCGCGCCTGCGCGATCCCGCGCAGGGCTGCCCCTGGGACCTGGAGCAGGACTTCGCCAGCATCGCCGCGTACACGATCGAAGAGGCCTACGAAGTGGCCGACGCGATCGACCGCCAGGACCTGGCCGGGCTGAAGGACGAACTCGGCGATCTGCTGCTGCAGGTGGTGTTCCATGCGCAGATGGCGCGCGAGCAGGGCGCGTTCGGCTTCGACGACGTGGTCGCGGCGATCTGCGACAAGATGGTGCGCCGCCACCCGCACGTGTTCGGCGACAGCCAGGTGGCCGATGCCGAACAGCAGACGCTGAAGTGGGAAGAGATCAAACGCGCCGAGCGCGCCGCCGCCGGCGAGCGCGACGGCTCGGCACTGGCTGGCATCGCCCGCGGCCTGCCGGAATGGCAGCGCGCGCTGAAGCTGCAGTCGCGCGCGGCGCGGGTCGGCTTCGACTGGCCCGGCCCCGCGCCGGTGCTGGACAAGGTGCAGGAAGAACTGGAGGAAGTGCGCGCGGAACTGGCGCATGGCGCCGCAGTCGATCCGGCACGGCTGCAGGACGAGATCGGCGACCTGCTGTTCGTCTGCGCCAACCTGGCGCGGCATGCCAAGGTCGACGTCGCTGCGGCGCTGCGCCACGCCAACCTCAAGTTCGAGCGTCGCTTCCGCACGATGGAACGGCTGGCGCAGCAGGACGGCGGCGCGCTGGATGGCCTGGCCCTGGCACAGCAGGAGGCGTACTGGCAGCGCGCCAAGGACGAAGAACGCGCCGCGGCCGGATGAAGACCCTGCTGCTGTTCGTGCTGACCGCCGTGGCGGAAATCGTCGGCTGCTACCTGCCTTATCTCTGGCTGCGCGAACAGCGCAGCGCCTGGCTGCTGTTGCCGGCCGCGGGCAGCCTGGCGGCCTTCGTCTGGCTGCTGACCCTGCATCCTGCCGCCAGCGGCCGCGTCTATGCGGCCTACGGCGGCGTCTATGTCGCCGTCGCCTTGCTGTGGCTGTGGACTGTGCAGGGCATGCGCCCCACGCGCTGGGACCTGCTCGGCGCCGGCCTGTGCCTGGCCGGCATGGCGGTGATCATGTTCGCGCCGCGGCAGGGCTGAGGTCGCTCCCACAGGCGCTGGCGGCGAATGCGGTGGGTGCACTGTGGGGGGCTTCAGTCCCGACGCATTGGCTCATCGGAAAGCACGCCAGGTTGCGCGTCGTGGCCGCATGACAGTTGACCTCCGCAGGACACGTCACGGCGTGATGGGCGGTGCCTTGCCGCCACGAGGCACGTCATCGTCGCACCGCGGCACGACGGAGGCCGCCCCCATAGGCGCTTGCTGCGAATGCGGCGGGTGCACGGTGGGAGGGACTTCAGTCCCGACCCATTGGATCATCGGAAAGCACGCCAGGTTGCGC
The DNA here is from genome assembly GCF_034105425.1 of Xanthomonas sp. LF06-19. Taxonomy (NCBI): domain Bacteria; kingdom Pseudomonadati; phylum Pseudomonadota; class Gammaproteobacteria; order Lysobacterales; family Lysobacteraceae; genus Xanthomonas; species Xanthomonas sp. LF06-19. Next base: position 43,348 of record NZ_JAXGGH010000012.1, read on the forward strand.
GTCTTGGCTGCATGACAGTTGACTTCCGCAGGACACGTCACGGCGCGATGGGCGGTGCCTTGTGGTCGCGATACAGGTCATCGTCGCACCACGGCACGACGGCGGCCGCTCCCATAGGCGCTTGCGGCGAATGCGGTGGGTGCACGGTGGGAGGGACTTCAGTCCCGATGCATTGCATCATCGGATGCCGCGCCACGTTACGCGTCGTGGCCGCATGGCAACTGCGCGTCGCGTCCGGGCTCTGCGCACCATGCCCGCTCTCCCAGCGTATGCTGGACGCCTGCGTCGCCTCGGGAGGGCCATCGCATGCGTCGCTTCTCCAGTTTTCGCGAGTTCTATCCGTTCTATCTGAGCGAGCACCGGCATCGGGTGTCGCGACGGCTGCATTTCGTCGGCAGCCTCGGCGTGCTGGCGAGCCTGCTGCTGGCGCTGTGCACCGGCCAGCCGCGTTGGTTATGGGCCGCACCGGTCTGCGGCTACGGCTGCGCCTGGATCGGCCATTTCGTGTTCGAGAAGAACCGTCCCGCCACCTTCAAGCACCCGCTGTACTCGCTTGCCGGCGACTGGGTGATGTTCAAGGACATGCTGCTGGGCCGCATCCGCTGGTGACCGGCACGTGCGCGTGCGCTGGCTATACTGCGGATTCGATTCCTTCTTCTGGTTAATGGAGCGACCTGATGCCGTCTTCCTTCTTCCTTGCGCTGGTGATCCTGTTCTTCGGCGTGGTGGTGCTGTTCAAGACCGTGCGCATGGTGCCGCAGGGATTCCAGTGGACGGTGGAGCGCTTTGGCCGCTACACCCACACGCTGTCGCCCGGCCTGCACTTCCTGATTCCGTGGGTGTATGGCGTCGGCCGCAAGGTCAATATGATGGAACAGGTGCTGGACGTGCCCAGCCAGGACGTCATCACCAAGGACAACGCGGTCGTGCGCGTGGACGGCGTGGTGTTCTTCCAGGTGCTGGACGCCGCCAAGGCCGCGTATGAAGTCTCCAACCTGGAGATCGCCACCATCGCGCTGGTGCAGACCAACATCCGCACCGTGATCGGCTCGATGGACCTGGACGAATCGCTGAGCCAGCGCGAGACCATCAATGCGCAGCTGCTGAACGTGGTCGACCATGCCACCAATCCGTGGGGCATCAAGGTCACCCGCATCGAGATCCGCGATATTCAGCCGCCGCGCGACCTGGTCGATGCGATGGCCCGGCAGATGAAGGCCGAGCGCGAGAAGCGCGCGCAGATCCTCGAGGCGGAGGGCTCGCGGCAGTCGGAGATCCTGCGTGCCGACGGCGAGAAGCAGGCGGCTGTGCTGGAGGCCGAAGGCCGCAAGGAGGCCGCGTTCCGCGACGCCGAGGCGCGCGAGCGCCTGGCCGAGGCCGAAGCGCGGGCGACGGCGATGGTGTCCAAGGCGATCGCCGAAGGCGACGTGCAGGCGATCAACTACTTCGTCGCGCAGAAGTACGTGGAGGCGTTCAAGGAACTGGCCACCGCGCCGAACCAGAAGTTCGTGCTGATGCCGATGGAGTCCAGCGGCATCATCGGCTCGATCGCCGGCATCGCCGAACTGGCGCGCGAGGCGCTGAACAAGCAGGCCACCCCGCCGGCAGTGCCGCGCGTGCCGCCGCGCAACGGAGTCTGAGCCATGCGCATTGAGGTAGTGGCCTGGGGTGCCCTGACCTTGTTGCTGTTCGCGGCCGAATCGCTGGCGCCGGGCGCCTTCATGCTGTGGATGGGCTTCGCCGCCGCGGCGGTGTTCCTCGCCGTGCTGGTGTTCCCGGACATCTCCCTGCTGCTGCAGGTCGGCGCGTTCGTGGTGCTGAGCTTCGTCTCGATCCAGGTGTACCGCACCTGGTTCCGCAACCGCGGCCGGACCAGCGACCAGCCGCTGCTCAATCGCCGCGCCGAGCAACTGATCGGCCGCATGGTGACCCTGGATCAGCCGATCCACGGCGGCCGCGGCCGCGCCAAGGTCGACGACGCCTTCTGGGTCGTCGGCGGCCCCGACCTGCCGGCCGGCAGCACGGTGCGCATCGTCGGCGTGGACGGGATGACGCTGCTGGTCCAGGCGGTTTGAAAGCCGGGATTGGGGAGTCGGGATTGGGGATTGGTGCCGCGAGTGCGCGGTACCTCCACCTTCCCAATCTTCCTGCGCGTAGGAGCAGCGATCAAGCGCGCGTCCTTCGGCTCAGGACGCCCGCTCTTGCTAATCCCGAATCCCAACTCCCCGATCCCCGTCTTCGCTGAAGCCGCTCCCACGGCACTGCGCGATCGAGCGCCAGTCCTTCGGATCCAGGAAAGCCGCTCTTACGAATCCCCATTCCCGATTCCCCAATCCCGGCTCCGCCCCAGCGATAATGGGGGACTTTTCTCACGGACCCGTGCCATGACCCAGAAGACCATCCTCAACGACAGCCACCGCGCCCTCGGCGCCAAGATGGTCGACTTCGGCGGCTGGGACATGCCGATCCACTACGGCTCGCAGATCGACGAGCACCACCAGGTGCGCCGCGACGCCGGCATGTTCGACGTCAGCCACATGACCGTGGTCGATCTGCACGGCGAGCAGGTCCGCGCGTTCCTGCGCCATCTGCTGGCCAATTCGGTGGACAAGCTGAAGGTGTCGGGCAAGGCGCTGTACACCTGCATGCTCAACCCGCAGGGCGGGGTGATCGACGATCTGATCGTCTATTACATGTCCGATGCGTTCTTCCGCCTGGTGGTCAACGCCGCCACCCGCGCCAAGGATCTGGCCTGGATCGGCGAGCAGGCGCAGGCGTTCGGCGTGCAGGTGCGCGAGCGCGACGACTTCGCGATGATCGCGGTGCAGGGGCCGAACGCGCGCGCCAAGGCGATCGGCCTGCTGCGCGAGCAGGATCGTGCCGCGGCGCAGAAGCTCGGCCGCTTCGCCGCGATCGAGGCGACCTCGGACGCAGGCGTGCCGCTGTTCGTCGCGCGCACCGGCTACACCGGCGAAGACGGATTCGAGATCGTGCTGCCGCAAGCGCAGGCGCCGGCGTTCTGGGAGGCGCTGATCGGTGCGGGGGTGAAGCCGGCCGGCCTGGGCGCGCGCGATACGCTGCGCCTGGAGGCGGGCATGAACCTCTACGGTCAGGACATGGACGACAGCGTCTCGCCTTACGAGGCCGCGCTGGCCTGGACGGTGACCCTCGACGAGGGCCGCGACTTCATCGGCCGCGCTGTGCTGGAAGCGCAGAAGGCCGGTGGCGCGCCGCGGCAGATGATCGGCCTGGTGATGGACGAGAAGGGCGTGCTGCGCCACGGGCAGAAGGTGCTGACCGCGAACGGCGACGGCGAGATCCTGTCCGGCACCTTCTCGCCGACGCTGGGCAAGGCGATCGCCTTCGCGCGGGTGCCGGCCGGCGAGCCGGGTGCGGTGCGCGTGGACATCCGCGGCAAGGAAGTGCCGGTGCGCGTGGTCAAGTTCCCGTTCGTGCGCGAAGGCCAGGTCCAGCCCGGCGTGCTCGGCTGAGTCCTGTCCGCCGCGCGCGACTTCTTTCCCAAGCGCGCGGTTCGCTACACTAGACTCCCATCCTCGATACCGTCTTCTTCCGGAGCAGCCCCATGAGCGAGATCCCTGGCGACCTCAAATTCCTCAAGTCCCACGAGTGGGCCCGCGTCGAAGGTAACGGTCGCGTGACCATCGGCATCTCCGACCACGCCCAGGGCCTGCTCGGCGACCTGGTCTACGTCGAGCTGCCGAACGTCGGTGATCACGTCGAAGCCGGCAACGGCGTGGCCGTGGTCGAGTCGGTCAAGGCCGCCTCGGACGTGTACAGCCCGCTCAGCGGCAAGGTCGTCGAGGTCAACACTGCGCTGAGCGACAAGCCGGAAACGATCAACGAGGACGCCTACGGCGAAGGCTGGATCCTGGTGCTGGAAGCGGACGATGCCGAGCAGTTGAACGAACTGCTGTCGCCGGACGAGTACGCCGAACTGCTCGAGGACGACGGCCACTGAGCCGACCGCCCATCGCGATACCCGAACCGGCCGCCCAGTGCGGCCGGTTTCTTTTTGGGCGCGGCTCGGCGAGCTCGCCAGCGTTCGCGCGTCGGCAGCGCCATTCTCGGCATGGCGATCCCGGAACGCGCGTCGCCTGCGTCGCTGCGTGCGTCGCTGCGAAGACCATGTGAGGTCGCTGCCGGGTGCACCGCGAGCGCAGCGTGTCCGTCGCGTCTGGCGGTGACCGATGCCGACGATCGGCGCGTCGGCCGGCGCCGGTTTTCCGACGCGGCGCAGGGCAGCGTGGCATGGAGACGCAACGTGGGTCGGCGACGCGGGGGCATCGGCGATGCGGTGCGCGCTGCTCGCTTCGCCGACGCATGGCGGCGCGGTGCGTGCCAGCGCCAGTCGATCACCTCTGCGAGCTGCGTCGGTCGACACGACCGTGCAACGGCATCGCCGGAGGACGCGTTGGCGACTTGGCATGGAGGTGGGCGAGGGCAGTCGTGCGCGTCGCGGTGTGTCGGCGACGTGCGTGCAGGTCGTGTCGCGGTGGCGCGATGCGGCGCCACCCGGCGACGCGGCACGCATGCATCGCGCGCGTCGTGAGCGCCGCACGACGCAAAAAAGTTTGCGCACTTTTGCGCATTTGCACTTGTGCGATGCCGGAACCGCGTGCGGTCGCGAAATTTTTTTTCAGCTAGCGGACAGGCTGGCGTGCATCGCCGCGGTTCCCGCCGACGCTTCGCCGCTGCCTGCCCGCAACGCGATCGAGGCAGTGTGTCGTTACAGAAAACACGGAAATTTCCCTGCTTTTTTTGCATGCGCCGTTTTCCTCGCGGCGTCGGCGTCGGCGATCGGCGGCGTCGGCAAGGCGGCCAGTGCGGCATGCGGCGTCGGTGGCGCGCGCGCCATCGAAAAAAAAATTGCGTAGAAGTGTTGACAGTAAAAAAAACCGTGATTAGGTTTCGCCCAGCAGACGTTGCTGCGCAAGCGAGTGAATCGGATCGACATCAAAACGCGAAGCACAACTTGGACATCCGCCAGGAACCCGAAGATGGTGGAGTTGGAGTCGCTTCCCTCCGAGAAACGCAACGTCTCCCCTGGCATCGCACCCGTATCGCTATCCGGTACGGGTGTTTCTGTATCCGATCCGGCCCGCAGCGCGCGCCGGCGGTTCCCGCAGGCGGAGCATCGCCGCGAGGTTGCTTTAACTGGGCATTTTCAATCCATAGTTCACTGACGAGGAGCCATCCCATGGCGACGAAAAAAGCTGCGAAAAAGCCGGCCGCTAAGAAGGCGGTCAAGAAGACTGCCGCCAAGAAGCCGGCAGCGAAGAAGGTTTCGGTAAAGAAGGCGGTCAAGAAGGTCGCCAAGAAGGTGGCCAAGAAGGTCGCCAAGGTGAAGAAGGCGGTCAAGAAGGCCGTTGCCAAGAAGGCAGTGAAGAAGACGGCGAAGAAGGCCGCCACCAAGAAGACCGCGAAGAAGGCCGTCGCCAAGAAGGCGGTGAAGAAGACCGCGAAGAAGGCTGCGACCAAGAAGACCGCTGCCAAGAAGACGGTGAAGAAGTCGGCTGCCAAGAAGCCGGCCGCGAAGAAGGCAACTGCGAAGAAGGCCACCGCCAAGAAGACCGTGGCGAAGAAGAAGCCGGCCGCTCGCAAGAAGAAGGCCGCTCCGGTCGCGCTGCCGGCCACGCCCGCGCCGCTGATCTGATCCATCCCGATCGCTGTTCCTAGACTCTCTCCCCGGTGCCCAGCGGGGAGGGAGTTTTTTATGTGCGGCATCCTGCCGCGCGTGCTCGCAGTCCCGGTTGTGGGAGGCACTTCAGTCCCGACCGGAGAGTACCCCCGTGGTGCCTTCGTCCGACGATCCCGCGGCGTCCGTCTTCCCGATCCACGCTGCCCGTTCCCTGTGCCCTGCTTGCCAGGCTGCCACGTGGACATCGCGCCTGTGCCTGTCGCATCGGCAACCGACGCGGCAAGCCGCGTCGTCTCCGTGCCACGGTCAGCGCCTGCGGGCAGGGCAACGCATCCACCTGATCTCCCTGGCATGCACGTGCGGCCTGGGCAGCCACGCGAGTACCGGGAGGGAGGCGCGGGCAGTTATCGTCGGCGTGCATTTACGCGACAGCTACGCCGGCAACGACACGACGGTAGGCGGCAGCAAAGGCCGTCATATCGCGCGCAATGATCGCCCCTGGCCTGAACCGACCGTCGGGATCGGGGCCGCCACAGCAGCCGGAACGCCTGGCATTTGCCGACCCAGCCAAGGCGTTGCGTGCGCACTTGCAGCGCGTCAGCGCGCCTTGCCCGCCTCCACTCCGCATCACGGGTTTTTCCGGCGTATCCGTGGACTGAGGGGAGTCTCCGGCCGCCTGCTTTCGCCACACTCCCGCCGGATGCAGTCTGTCCTGTGGGAGTCGACTGTCGTGCAGCCGCGACAAGCGAAGCCGAAAGCCGGCCGACACCCTCCGTCGTCGGGACTGAAGTCCCTCCCACAGTGCATCCGGTAGGTTCGCCGCAAGCCCCTGTGGGAGCGGATTCAGCCACGACGGGCTTTGTCTGGAATGCCCGTCGCTGCTGAAGCGACTTCCACAGTGGCTTGCGAGCTCGCCGGGTGGCTGTGGGAGGGACTTCAGTCCCGACGCATTGGGCCATCGGAAAGTACCCACCACTTCGCGCGTCGCGGTTGCACGACAGTCGACTTCCGCAGGAGGCTTCTCGTCGGTCGTTATCGGAGGCGTCCTGCAGTCGCACCTTGCGCGCTGTCCCGCGCACGTCGGCGATGGTGCACCGGGTTGCCAGCACGCCAACGGCAGCCTGCGGCGATGCGGGGCGCAGCGACACCAGATGCCGGATCGCGATCAATGCCGAGAGGGCGCGGCGTGTGCCCTGTGCGCGATCTTGGAAGCGGCGGTGCGCCACCACCCTCACCGCGGCCGTACGCGGGCGCTCCGAGCGCCTGCTGCCGCTGGGGGACGCAGTCGCCGATCGTTCGTCCAGGCATGACGTCGGCGTTGCGGCCACACTTTTATGGTCCGCTCGTTCCGGCGCATCGCCGCAGCCGGGACAGGACTGCGTCCCCGCGCCTGGAAGAAGGGCGCACGCAGCGCAGGTCAGCGCTGCAGACAGCAGAAAGGCGGTTCGCGCGCCCGTTCGCGAGGATGCTGCGCGAGCGCGCGGTCAGTGCGGCGGAGACCGCGCCGTGTCGTTGCTGCGGGAATGGCACCGCGTCCCAGCCGGGAAGGGGCACACGCAGTGCAGGTCAGCGCTGCAGACAGCAGAAAGGCGGCTTGCGCCGCCTTCTGCGAGGATGCTGCGGGAAGCCGCGCTCAGTGCGGCGAGGCCACCGACTTGGACGAGGAGGCGCCCTTCTTGTCCTTCGGGTCCGGACGCTCGGCCATCAGGTTGTCGCTGCCGAAGTCGGTGTCCACGTCCAGCCAGCGCTGCGCCGGCAGGCCGATCGCGCGGTCGAGCACGGTCGGCAGCAGGCCCGAGGGCAGGCCGCTTTCGCCGTTCCACAGGATGGCCACGCCGAGGTCGCGTTCCGGCACCAGCGCGATCAGGCCGCGGTAGCCCTGCACCGCGCCGGCGTGGAAGATCACCTGGTGGCCGGAGTAGTCGAACACGCGCCAGCCCAGCGCGTAGCTGGCCGAGTTGACGCGGGCGCGGCGCCAGCCCGAGCGCATCTCGCCGGGGGTGAGGATCAGCGGCGCGTGCAGGGTCGCCAGCAGCGGCTCCGGCAGCACGTCGGGACGATGCCCGGTCTGCGCGATCAACCACTGCGCCATGTCGCTGATGCTGGCGTTGACGCCGGCGGCCGGCGCCAGGCGGTAGTAGGTCGGCTTGGGCGTCAGCGAGACCCAGCCGTTGCGGCTGCGCACATGCGGGCGCGCCCAGCGCGGGCTGGCCTGGATGCCGGCCAGGCCCATGCTGGCGTCGTTCATGCCCAGCGGCTTGAAGATGCGCCGCTCCACCGACTGCTCGTAGAAGCTGCCGGACGCGGCGAACACCACGTCGCCGATCAGGCTGAAGGCGACGTTCTGGTAGGCGTAGCACTCGCCCGGCGCGCACTTCAGCGGCGCATAGGCCAGCTTGTGGCTGAGCGTGTAGTAGTCGATGTTGGATTCGACGTCGCGGTCGTAGGCGTTGTAGGTGAGGCCGACGCGGTGGCTGAGCAGGTCGGCGACGTTCAACTGGCGCGTGGCGACCGGGTCGCTGAGCTGGAAGCCGGGCACGTAGTCGACGACCTTGCTGTCCCAGCGCAGGGTGCCGTCGTTGACCAGCAGGCCGGCCATGGTGCCGGCGAACGCCTTGGACAGCGAGGCCAGGCGGAACACGGTGTGCGCATCGACTTGCTCGGGGCGATTGACGTCGGTGACGCCGTAGCCGCGCGCGCTGAGCACCTGGCCGTTGTGCACGATGGCCATCGCCAGGCCGGGCACGCGCTCGCCATAGGTCAACTGTTCGGCCACCGACTCCAGCGCGGCGACATCGAAGTCCTTGGCCAGCGGCAGCACCTGGCTCTGGGTGAGCGAAGCGCGGTAGGGCAGCGGCTGGGTCGGCGAGGTGTAGCGCGTGGCTTCGGTGTGCAGCGGCGGCGGCAGCGGTTGTGCGGGCGCCGGCGTCTGTGCGGTGGAGGACATCGCAAAGGGCAGCAATGCCCCGAGCAACCCGGTTGCCACCGGTCGAAGGAGCCGGTGCCTGCTGTTCTGTGTCATTGCGCCTGAGGCCTGTGAGGTGCTGCCGGCCACGATTCTAGCGCTGGATTTCTCGAATGCACAAACTGGGAGAAGATGAATAGGCATCGCCTTGATCCTGCTGGGGATTTCCCGCCTCGGACGGGGGTTTGCAGGCCTGCCGGCGGAGCGGTGGCGGGGACTGCGGCCGATACCCACGGACATGCAATCGCCGTGCCGCGCACGGCTTGCCTAGCCCCTCTCCCCCCGGGAGAGGGGTTGGGGTGAGGGTAGGTCACGCAGCAGCGGATCTACCGCCGCGATACTCGTGCGCTCGCCCCCTCCGCGCAGCGGCGCGCAGCCGCCGCCTCACCCCTCCCGCAGCACAGCCCGCCCACGGATCAGATCCGCAGCACGCTCAGCGATCATCATCGTCGGGCCGTTGGTGTTGCCGCTGACCAGGCGCGGCATCACCGAGGCGTCGACCACGCGCAGGCCGTCGAGACCGCGCAGGCGCAGCTGCGGGTCGACCACCGCCTGCGCATCGCTGCCCATCCGGCAGGTGCCGATCGGGTGGTAGATGGTTTCGGCCTTGGCGCGGATGAAGGCGACCAGCCCGGCCTCGTCCAGGTCCTCCCGCGCCGGCAGCAGCGGCGCGCCGCGCCATGCATCGAACGCCGGCTGCTGCAGGATGTGCCGCGCCAGGCGCGCGCATTCCACCAGCATGCGCAGGTCGAAGCCGTCGGGATCGCTCAGATAGTTGGCCTGGATCCGCGCCGGCGTGCGCGGGTCGGCGTCGTTGAGCGCGATGCGGCCGTGGCTGCGCGGCTGCAGGTGGCAGGCGTGCAAGGTGAAGCCGTCGCCGGGCAGGCGGTTGCGGCCGTGGTCGTCGAGCATGGCCGGCACGAAGTGCAACTGGATGTCGGCGCGCGCGTCCGGCGCCAATGGCGAGCGGATGAAGCCGCCGGCCTCGGCGATGTTGCTGCTGCCGGCGCCGCGGTGCCCGCGCAGGAAATAGTCGAAGGCGATCTTGGCCTGGTTGCGGCGGTCGTAGCTGATGCCCGGGCGGGTGCGGTACAGCGTGCACACGTCCAGGTGATCCTGCAGGTTGGCGCCGACCTGCGGCTGGTCCAGCTGCACCGCGATGCCGTGGCGGCGCAGCGCATCGGCCGGGCCGATGCCCGAGAGCATCAGCAGCTGCGGGGAGTTCACCGCGCCGGCGCTGAGCAGCACCTCGCGCGCGGCGCGCGCCTGCACCTCGCGGCCGTCCTGCGCATAGGCGACGCCGACCACGCGGCCGCCCTCGATCAGCAGGCGCAGCACCAGCGCGTCGGTGACCACATGCAGGTTGTCCCGCGCGCGCGCCGGCGCCAGGTAGGCGACCGCGGCCGAGCAGCGTGCGCCGTCCTTCTGGGTGACCTGGTACAGGCCCACGCCCTGTTGCTGCGGACCGTTGAAATCGGGATTGTGCGGGAAGCCCGCTTCCTGCGCGGCGGCCACGAACACGTCCGAGAGCGGGTTGTGGTAGCGCAGGTCGGAGACGTGCAGCGGGCCGTCGCCGCCATGCAGCGCATCGCCACCGCGGCTGTTGCATTCGCTGCGGCGGAAGTACGGCAGCACGCCGCGCCAGTCCCAGCCGTCGGCGCCGTCGGCCGACCAGTCGTCGTAGTCGGCGGGCACGCCGCGCACGTAGCACATCGCGTTGATCGAGCTGGAGCCGCCCAGCACCTTGCCGCGCGGCCACCACAGGCGGCGGTCGTTCAAGGCCGGCTCGGCCTCGGTCAGGTAGTTCCAGTTGATGCGGCGGTTGCTGGCCAGGCGCGCCAGGCCCGCGGGCATGTGGATGAAGGGATTGCGGTCGCGCGGCCCGGCCTCGATCAGCAGCACCTTGCAGTCGCGGTCCTCGCTCAGGCGGTTGGCGAGCACGCAGCCGGCCGAGCCTGCGCCGATGATGATGTAGTCGTACACCCGCGGTGTCCCCTGAGTTCCTGGCGCCGACGCTAGTCGCCGAGGATAGAGCATATGCTCGGCGCGGCCGTTCGCCGCGCGCGATGCGCGTACGGCGCGGGCTGTGGATCGCGCACGCGCTGGCGGTGTTGCGGTGCATCAGCTACCGTGCGCGTTTTCCGCCCCCCGAAAATCGCCATGTCCCGTTTTTGCACCAGGGTCCGTCGCCAATGAGCGCCACCCCGCATGCCCCCGGTGCGCTGGCGCGGCTGCGCGGTGCCCTGCGCGATTCGCCGCCGCTGGCGTGGGCATTCCTGTACTTCTTCTCGCTGCTCAGCGGCTACTACGTGCTGCGGCCGGTGCGCGAGGCGATGGGCGCCTCCGCCGACGTGGCCGCGGTGTTCCCGCCGGCGATGATCGCGTTCTTCGCGGCGCACGGCATGCCGCTGAAGGAATTCGCGCTGCAGGTGCTGTTCACCTGCACCTTCCTGATCATGTTGTTGCTGCAGCCGATCTACGGGGCGCTGGTCAGCCGCTATCCGCGGCGGGTGTTCCTGCCGGTGGTGTACGGCTTCTTCATCGCCACGCTGCTGCTGTTCTACGTGCTGTTCGACAGCGGCGTGCCCGGGCGCGGCATGGCCTTCTTCCTGTGGATCTCGGTGTTCAACCTGTTCGCGGTGGCGGTGTTCTGGAGCTTCATGGCCGATGTCTTCAGCAACGCCGAAGCGCGCGCCTGCTACGGCTACATCGGCGCCGCCGGCACGCTCGGCGCGTTCCTGGGACCGGTGATCGCCAGCAGCCTGGTCGAGCGCGTGGGCATCGCCAACCTGATGCTGGTGTCGGCCGGCTTCCTGGTGGTCAGCGTGGTGTGCCTGCTGCGCCTGCGGCTGTGGGCGGTCGCCCGCGAACGCGAGCGTGGCGTGGTCGGCGGCGAGGCGCCGATGGGCGGCGACGTGCTGGCCGGGCTGAAGCTGATCGCGCGCGAGCCGCTGCTGCGCTGGCTGGCGCTGATGTCGGTGTTCGGCGTGGGCGTGGGCACCCTGCTGTACAACGAACAGGCGGCGATCGTGCGCCGCCTGTACACCGATGCGGCGGCCAGTACCGCCTTCTACGCGAACATCGACCTGGCGGTGAACGCGGTGACCCTGGTGCTGCAGTTGCTGGTCACCCGCGCGCTGTTGTCGCGCTTCGGCATCGGGCCGGCGCTGCTGATCCCCGGCTGCGCGATCCTGCTCGGCTATTCGGTGCTGGCGGTGTCGCCGCTGCCGATGCTGGTGGCGGTGGTGCAGGTGGTGACCCGCGCCGGCGAGTTCTCTCTGGCCAAGCCGGCCCGCGAGACCCTGTACACCCGGGTCGGCCGCGAATGGCGCTACAAGGCCGGCGCGGCGATCGATACGGTGATCTACCGTGGCAGCGACCTCAGCTTCGCATGGTTGTACAAGCTGCTGTCGGGGTTCGGCTCGCAGGTGGTGTTCGTCGCGGGCCTGCTGGCCGCCTCCGGCATGACCCTGGGCGCGTGGCGGCTGCTGCGCGAGGCGGCCAAGCTGCCGCCGGAACGCACGCCGCCAACGCGCTGAGCCGGCGCCGCGTGGCGGGGGACTGGCCGCCCATCGGGCCGCTGGCTATGCTGACGCCCTGTCTCCTGTGCCGGATAGCACGATGATCCTGTTGGCTTCGATCCTGGTCGGCGCGGTCGCGCTGCTGCACGTGTACATCCTGGTGCTGGAGATGGTCCTGTGGACGCGTCCGCTGGGCATGAAGGTGTTCCGCAATTCGCCGGAGAAGGCGCAAGCCACGCGCGTGCTGGCGGCCAATCAGGGGCTCTACAACGGCTTCCTCGCCGCCGGCCTGGCCTGGGGCCTGGTCGCGCAGCGGGTCGACGTGATGCTGTTCTTCCTCGGCTGCGTGGTCGTGGCCGGCCTGTACGGCGGCTGGAGCGTCAGCCGCCGCATCGTGTTCGTGCAGGCGATGCCGGCAGCGCTGGCGATCGCGGCGCTGCTGCTGGCGTATTGAGCCACGCACCGCACACGCGACGCTGCGATCAGGGCGAGGCCGTGGCCGGCACGCGTGGCGACACCCATATGGCGATGCGCGCGAAGCACACCACGTGCTCGTGCGTATCGCGGATCTCCACGCTGACCGGCAGGTCGTAACCACGCTCGGCGGCGACGATCGCCACGTCCGGCGTGGCCACCGCATGCATCGGGCCGAGCGCCTTGCTGCGGTATTCCACCTGCATGCCCTTGGGGATCCAGCGCATCGACGGCGGCAGGCTGGCGTCGACCATCACTCCACCGGCCAGTTCCGCCAGGTTGCACAGCGCGATCGCGTGTACCGTGCCGATGTGGTTGCTGACCCGCCGCCGGTGCGCGATGCGCGCCTCGCAGCGGCCCGGCTCCAGGACGGTGATGCGCGGGGCGATGCTGGCGAAGTAGGGCGCCTTGAAGCACACCGCACGCGAGAACAGCCAGGATCCCCCGGGCCAGCCTTGCATGCGGCGGTAGAGCGAGAGCAGTCGGCTCATTGCAGTTCCCCGAACGCACGACGGCGGACCGAAGTCCGCCGTCGTGGGTGTCGCATGGCCAGGACGATCAGGCCGCTTCGCGCGAATGCCCGTCGTCGGCCGCCGCCGCGGCACGCTGGTAGTAGCTCGCCGAGCGAAGTTCGTCGGTGTCGAAGTCGTCGACGCTGATCGTGTCCATGGTGATCTCGCGCAGCTCCTCCAGCTGACGGCGCTCGTCGGCCGACAGCACGCCTTGGCGCACCGCCTCATCCAACTGCGAGGCGAAGTCCAGCGATTCGATGCCCTTGCTCTTGAGCGCCTTCAGGAACTTGCGCTCCACCGGCTCGGCCAGCACCGCCTTGGTCAGGTAGCTGGCGATGCGGCCGCCGGGGTTGTTCTCGCACGGGGTCAGGAACACGCCCTGGCCCAGGCGATCGCGGGCTTCGTTCGGCGTCATCAGCAGCGCGGCGACGCGGTGGCCCAGGCGGTCGCCCGGCGCTTCGGCGCGGCGGCCCCACGGGAAGATCAGCGCCCACATCAGCCAGCCGACCGGACGGATCGGGAAGTTGCGCAGCGCCGCCGACAGCGCCAGCTCGATCTTGTGCACGCTGTCGTGGAAGGCCCAGGCCAGCAGCGGCTGGTCGGTGGCCGGCGCGCCGTCGTCGTGGTAACGCTTGAGCATGGCGCTGGTCATGTAGATGTGGCTCAGCACGTCGCCCAGGCGTCCGGACAGCGACTCCTTGAACTTCAGCTTGCCGCCGAGCATCAGCATCGACACGTCGGCCATCAGCGCCAGGTTCGCCGAGTAGCGGTCCAGCTTGCGGAAGTAGCGGCGGGTGTAGGCATCGCCCGGCGCGGCGCCGATGCGTGCGGCGGTCAGGCCGAACCACAGCGAACGCACCGCGTTGGAGATGGCGAAGCCGATGTGGCCGAACAGGTTGCGGTCGAACTCGTCGACGCCGGCCTTGTGGTCCGGATTACCGGCGGCCTTCATCTCCTTCATCACCCACGGATGGCACAGGATCGCGCCCTGGCCGAAGATCAGCAGGCTGCGGGTCATGATGTTGGCGCCTTCCACGGTGATCGCGATCGGCGCGGCCTGCCAGCTGCGGCCGGCGAAGTTGCGCGGGCCGAGGATGATGCCCTTGCCGCCGACCACGTCCATCACGTCGCTGATGACCTCGCGGCTCATCGTGGTGCAGTGATACTTGGCGATCGCCGACGGCACCGACGGCACGTCGCCGCGGTCCACCGCCGCGGCGGTGGCCTGCGACAGCGCGCTGATCGCATAGGCCTTGCCGCCGATCCGCGCCAGCGCCTCTTCCACGCCTTCGAAGCGGCCGACCGACAGGCCGAACTGCTTGCGGATGCGCGCATACGCGCCGGTGACGACCGCGCCGAACTTGGCGCCGCCGCTGGCGGTGGAGGGCAGGGTGATCGAGCGGCCAACGGCCAGGCACTCGTTGAGCATGTTCCAACCCTTGCCGACCATTTCCACGCCGCCGATCAACTGGCTCAGCGGGATGAACACCTCGCGGCCATGGATCGGGCCGTTCTGGAACGGCGAGTTCAGCGGGAAGTGGCGGCGGCCGATCTCGACCCCGGGGGTCTCGCGCGGCAGCAGCGCCAGGGTGATGCCGATGTCCTTGGTGTCGCCGATCAGGCCTTCCGGGTCGTACATGCGGAAAGCCAGGCCGACCAGGGTCGCCACCGGGGCCAGGGTGATGTAGCGCTTGTCGAAGGTCAGCTTGACGCCGAGCACATTGGCCCCGTTCCACTCGCCCTTGCAGACGATGCCGTAGTCAGGGATCGAGGTGGCGTCGGAGCCGGCGAACGGACCGGTCAGGCCGAAGCAGGGCACTTCCTGGCCCACCGCCAGACGCGGCAGGTAGTAGTCCTTCTGCTCCTTGGAGCCGTAATGCAGCAGCAGTTCGCCCGGGCCCAGCGAGTTGGGCACGCCGACGGTGGAGCTGACCACGCTCGAGACCGAGGCGATCTTCTGGATCACCTTGTGGTGGGCCAGCGCGGAGAAGCCCAGGCCGCCGTATTCCTTCGGGATGATCATGCCGAAGAACTTGTTCTTCTTGATGAAGCTCCAGATCTCCGGCGGCAGATCGGCGTGGACGTGGGTGATTTCCCAGTCGTTGGTCATCCGGCACAGTTCTTCGACCGGGCCATCGAGGAAGGCCTGCTCTTCGGCGGTCAGTTGCGGCTTGGGATAGTTCAGCAGCTTCTGCCAGTCCGGGTCGCCGGTGAACAACTCGCCTTCGAAGCCGACCGAGCCGGTCTCCAGGGCGATGCGCTCGGTCTGCGACAGCGGCGGCAGCACCTTGCGGAACACCTTCAGCATCGGCGCGGTGAGCAGCGGCTTGCGCACGAACGGCAACAGCAGCGGTACCGCGACCGCGGCCAGTACGACGGCCGCGACGATGGTGGCGACGTGGTTGGCGCCGAGCAGCCAGCACGCGACCAGCAGCGTGGCGCTCAACGCGGCCCAGACGGCGAGCCGCATGCGGTGATAGGCGGCGAACGCGCCGGCCAGCAACAACACGAGGAAGGGGGCAATGATGCTCATGGGCGTGCTCCGGGGAGGTACTCGGTGACGGCGGACGGTGCGCCGGCGCAGGCCGGTGGCAGGGCGTCCAGGTAGTGCAACACAGTGGCGGTAAATGCGGCGTTGTCGTCGCCGGCCAGCATATGCGTGGCTTCAGGCAGATGCGCATGCTGCGCATGCGGCACCAGCGACAGGAACTCTTCGATGGTCTGTGGCGTGACCAGGTCGCTGCGGCCGCCGCTGATCAACAGCAGCGGGCACTGCACGTGTGCGGCGGCCTGCGCGATCGCGCCCTGGTGCTGGTCGCTGTCGCGCGCCAGCTCTTCGACCAGGCGCGGGTCCCAGTGCCAGTACCAGCGGCCGTCGGCGTGTTGCCGCAGGACGCTGCGCAGCGCTTCGGGCGACTTGCGCGCGCGCTGCGGCAGGTAGGCGGCGATCGCGTCGCCGGCCTCGTCCAGGCTGGCGAAGCCCTGCGGATGCGCGGTCATGAAAGCGAGGATGCGCTCGACCCCGGCCGGCTGCCAGCGCGGGGTGATGTCCACCAGCACCATCGCGCGGAACAGGCCCGGCCAGCGCGATTCGGCGATCAGCCCGAACAGCCCGCCCATCGAGGCGGCGACCAGCACCGGTGGCGGCGACATCTCGCCGGCGACCACGATCAGGTCGTCGGTGAACTGCTCGCCGCGATAGGGCAGGTCCGCCGGGTTGCGTGCGGAGTCGCCATGGCCGCGCGCGTCGTAGGCGACGCTACGGTACCCATGCGCCTGCAGCGCCGTGGCGGTCGCCGACCAGGCATGCCGGGTCTGGCCGAAGCCATGCGCGAACAGCACCGATCCCGCTTCGCCGGGACCGGTGACGGTCGCGGCCAGCGCCAGCTCGCCGGCACCCGAGAGGGTAGCCGAGGCGGCATGCGGGACGGTGGCGGAAGCGGAAACCATACGAGATAGTATGGTTGCTCTGCGCGGCATGTCAATACGATGCAGTATGGGTGCGAAAAGCCAATGCTGCCGGGCATTTGCGCCGCCTTCGTGAAGGCCACATACTGCAACCGACGTCCCCGTATGGTTAAATCCACGGATGAATACCGCGCCCGCTCCCTCCTCCGACGACGGCGCCGCTTCTGGCGGTGGCCGTAACAACCGGCTCAGCGCCGAAGACTGGGCGCAGGCCGCCCTGGACCTGATCGCCGAACAGGGCGTCAGCGCGGTGGCGGTGGAGCCGCTGGCGCGGCGCCTGGGCGTCACCAAGGGCAGCTTCTACTGGCATTTCCCCTCGCGCGATGCGCTGCTGCAGGCCGCGCTGGAGCGCTGGGAACTGGTCGAGCAGCAGCAGGTGTTCGGCAGCCTGGAAGAGGTGCCGGATCCGCGCACGCGGCTGCGCGCGCTGTTCCAACTGGTCGCGCACGAGGTCAAGCCGCACATCATCTACAGCGAGTTGCTGAAGGCGCTCGATCATCCCGCGGTGCGGCCGGTGATCGACCGGGTCTCGCAGCGGCGCATGGAGTATCTGATCGCCTCGTTCCGCCAGGCCGGGCTCAGCCGGACCGATGCGCAACATCGCGCACGCCTGGCCTATGCCGCCTACGTCGGCTTCCTGCAGCTGTCGCTGCAATTGCACCAGCCCAAGCAGGCGCGCGAGGACTTCGAGGCCTACGTCGAACACGTCATCGTGACCTTGATTCCCGGCTGATCCAGTTCGTCGTACCGACGCATCGCGCCAGTCGGCTGGCGCGATGGATCAGTGCGCTGTAGGACTCCGAAAACGCTTGGGCCCTGGAATCGTCCAACGATGCAGGGACGTTATGCATGCATCGTCATATGTGCGCAACGCGCATCGCGCTTGTGCCAGTCCGGCGCGCGGCGCATTGAAGTTCCGCGCATGCCATTGCCGTGTGCGAATGTCGCTGCCGTTTGCGGGGTGCTGCCCATGTCGCGGCGGGCGCTGCAGCATCTCCACAGATTCATGCGTGCGCCAAGCGCGTGCGCTGTCGCTTCCCGTTACGCAACTCGCAAAAAACAACGGCTCCTTGCGGAGCCGTTGTGGTGACACGTTTACCGATCGCCAGGCGATCAGAAGCGCTGCTGGTACTTCATGTAGATGAAACGGCCGATGTCGTACCCGCCGTAGTACGAGTAGCCGGAGGCCGGCTGCGAGTACGACGGAGCGGCGTAGTGCTCGAACACGTTGTTCGCGCCGACGGCGATGGTCGCGTTCCACGGGGTGTTGTAGCTCACCTGCACGTCGTGGAAGACGTTGGCGCCGATGCGGTTGACCGGGTAGGTCGCGCCCGCGTACTCCGGAGCGGTGAAGTTCGGCTCGCTGCAACGGTCGTCGAAGTAGCACTGCTCCTTGGTGCTGGAGTAGTAGCGGGTGCTCCAGGTGACCGCCCAGTCGTTCATCTGCCAGGTCAGGCTCAGGTTCGAGCGCAGACGGAAGTAGCTGCCGTTCTTGTTCTGGTAGCCGTTCTGCTGGCTCGGCGGAGTATCCGAGTTGTCCTGCTTCAGCTCGTTCTTGGCCACGTAGCTGCTCAGCCACGCCGCGGTGAAGTTGCCGTACGCGGTCTCGAAGCGGTAGGTGACGTCGAGGTCGTAGCCTTCCGTTTCCTGGTAACCGGCGTTGCGCAGACCGAAGGCCAGCGCGGTGATGTTGCCGGCGGCGTTGCGGGTGAAGCCGGTGCAACGCGAGGCGATGCCGCGCAGGTAGCAGTCTTCCAGCAGCGTGGTCGGGTCATCGGAGACGATGGTGTTCTCGATGCGCACCTTCCACCAGTCCAGCGACGCGTTCAGGCCGGTGACGAATTCCGGGCTCCACACCAGACCCAGGGTCTTGGAGGTGGAGGTTTCCGGGGTCAGGGTCGGAGTCGAGCCGGAGGCGAACGGGACGTTGCTCTGCTCGCCCGGGCCGTTGGCCGGCGCGGTGCCCGAGGCATTGAGCTGGCGGAAGCCCGCCGGCACCACTGCCGCGCAGCGCGCATTGCCCGCCGCCGTGCCGAACTTGGTATCGCACGGATCGGTGTAGTACTCGAAGCTCTGCGACAGGCCGCCGTACAGGTCGGCGATGGTCGGCGCGCGGAAGCCCTGTGCCCAGGTGCCGCGGACCAGCAGCGAATCGATCGGCTTCCACTTGAAGCCGAACTTGCTGTTCACGGTGTCGCCGAAGTTGTCGTAGTCGGAGTAGCGGCTGGCCAGCGACAGACTCAGTTCCTTGGCGAAGGCCACATTGGCCAGCAGCGGCACCTGGAACTCGGCATAGACTTCGTCCAGGCTGTACTTGCCGCGGGTCGGGCCGGCAGCCAGGTCGGTGGAGATGCCGGTTTGCGCCATCGCATCCGGAGAGAAGCTGCCGCTTTCCTGGCGGTGCTCGACGCCGACCGCCACGCCCAGGTCGCCTGCCGGCAGGGTCACGATGCTGCCGGAGATGTTGGCGAAGAAGTTCTTGGTCTCGGTCTTCGAGATCGCCTGGCCGTCCTGGTACAGGAACGCGCGCACGTTCGGATCGCTCAGGCCGTTGGCGCCCTTGTAGCCTTCCGGCAGCAGGGGATTCCACGGGGTGCAGTTGCCGCCCGAAGTGCCCAGCGCGATCGGATTGGCGGCCGAGCCGCACTGCGCCACGCCGCTGCCGTTGATGAAGGACGGGCCGGTGGCCAGGCCGACGGCATAGGTGTTCAGGTTGCCGGTGCTGACCTGCACACCCTTGTTCTGGTTGTACAGATAGCCCGCGTCCCAATCCCAGAACTTGCCTTCGCCCAGCTCGAAGCTGCCGCTGAAGGCGCCGGTGAAGCGGTAGGTGGTGAGGTTGTTGCGCACTTCGCGCGGCACTTCCCAGCCGCGACGCACGTACTGCACCGCCTGCGGCGCGGTGCCCGGAGGCAGGCCGCCGGTGGCCTTGTTGCCGACCGGATTGAACACGCTGTCGGCCGACAGGCCGTCCTGCGACAGCACGAAGTTGGCGCTGTTGAACGGATAGCCGGAGTTCTGCGCGAACGACTCACGATCGGTGTACAGGACGCTGGTGTCGAAGCGGATGTTGTCGGTGAAGTTGAAGGTGCCGTTCAGGAACGCGGACTTGCGCTCGATGCCGCTGTACACGGTCGAGGCCAGCGCCGGGTTGGACACGTCGGAACTGTCCAGCGCGCGGTAGCTGTTGATGTTCGCCGGATCCAGGCCCGGGACATCGCGACGCAGGGTACGGGTGACGGTCTGGCCCGCGCCGTTGCGATAGGCGAAACGGCCGTACTGGCTGGTGCCGGACAGGCCGCCCGGCCGCGACTCGGAATCTTCGCCGGTCGGGAAGCGGGTGCGGCTGAACCAGCGGTCGCGCGCCCACACCGGATCTTCCTTGGTGTACTCGACGCCGGCGGTCAGCGAGCCGCGCTCGCCGGTGCTGCCGATCATGAAGTCGTAGACCTGACGCTGGCCGTCGCCCTGGCCCCACTGGCCGACATAGGCGTTGGCTTCGGCGCCGTCGAAGTTCTTGCGGGTGATGATGTTGATCACGCCGGCGATGGCGTCGGAACCGTAGATGCTCGAGGCGCCGTCCTTCAGCACTTCGATGCGCTCGACCGCCACTGCGGGGATCGAGGACACGTCCTGCAGGCCGCCGTTGGTGCTGCCGAGGCGCTTGCCGTCGACCAGCACCAGCGTGCGCGATGCGCCCAGGTTGCGCAGATCGATGTAGTAGCCGCCGACGGCTTCGCCGGAGGACAGCGGAGAAGTGCGGCTGACGGCCGGGGAGCCGGCGGTGGGGATGTTCTGCAGGATGTCGGCGACCGACTTGAAGCCCTGCTTCTCGATCTGGTCGCGGCTAATCAGCAGGACCGGCTGCGCGGTCTCGGTGTCGACCTGGCGGATGCGCGAACCGGTGACTTCGATGCGATCCAGGTTGGTGGCGCCGCTGCCGCTCGCGTCCTGAGCGACGGCTGCGCCCGCGGTGCCACCGGCGCCCACGACAAGCGCGAGCACCACTGCATCACGCAGGGTGTTGGTCTTGCAATTCATTAGCTCTCTCTCCGAAAGATTGGGTAAAGCCCAAGGTTTGCCTGTGGGCGGAATCGAAAATGCGATTCCAAATCCCTTCAGGGTGCCTGGATGGTATCCCGGTCGGAGGAAGAATTAAAGTCCCGTTAACAAAGCGGTGTTTTGACGTGAATTGGAGTAAAAATCACGTATCCATCACAAAATGCGGTGTGATGAGGCGGCGCTTGCCGCAAGTGGTCGCTAC
This sequence comes from Xanthomonas sp. LF06-19, assembly GCF_034105425.1. Taxonomy (NCBI): domain Bacteria; kingdom Pseudomonadati; phylum Pseudomonadota; class Gammaproteobacteria; order Lysobacterales; family Lysobacteraceae; genus Xanthomonas; species Xanthomonas sp. LF06-19. Next base: position 64,211 of record NZ_JAXGGH010000012.1, read on the forward strand.
AGATCCTGCTCGTAGCGCACGTAGGGGATGGTCCCCTCTTCGGTGCTGATGTTGTTCGGCGAGAACGGGTTCTTGCCGCGGGTGATGACGTTCTCGGCCCCCACGGTCAGCTGGCCGCTCCACGGGGTACGCCAGGTCAGGCCCACGCCCAGGCCGGTCCACTTGCCGGGTTGGCCGGGGGCGTCGACGACACGGCCGATCACGTTGGCGCTGAACGAGCCGTAGCCGCCGCCGATGCTCAGGCTCTTGCTGTCCCAGCGGTCGAGCATGGCCGGGGTGGCGTCGGCGATCGGCACCAGGCGCGCCTTGGCGTAGGTGCCGCCGATCGAGACGAAGCCCTCGCGGCCGATGTTCTGCTGCGCGAAGACGGTCAGGTCGTTCTGCTCCATCCGCATCGACGGCGTCTTGTTGGCGCCGGCCAGCCAGGCGGGGAGGTTCTCGCGGCCGGTGCCCGCCGACAGCGACAGGCGCCCGCCGGGGCGGTTGAAGGTGGTGGTGGCGGCGACATGGTGGCCGGTGGTGCCGTCGTCGTCGCCCAGGCTGGCCAGCATGCAGTGGCTGGCCAAGCCGCTGATGCTGCCGCCGCTGGCGCTGTTGCACAGCAGGCCCAGCGAGTCGCCGGAGGACAGGCCGAACGCGGCATCCAGGGAGTTGCGGCCGAAATGCCAGCGCGCGCCGACCGCCTGTTCGCCGGTGGGCTCCAGGTACAGCAGCGCCTCGACCTTGCCGCTGCCCTTGTTCCAGACCGGCAACACGGTGCGGTCGTGACCAGTGGCGGGCTTGCTCTGCGCGTGCGCACCCGTGCTCGCCGCGAGGGCGATCAGCAGGGCGAGCGGTAGGCGCAGGAAGGGTCGCATCAGCAATCTGAGACTTGGGGCGGGCACGAAAGTTCCCGCCGGACAGGGTGGTCGATGCTAGAGGGTTTATGTTTCTTTAACAAGTCGGACTCCCCGGTCGCGACGCGCGTTTCAGCTAGTGCAAGCGCTCCGAGGACGTCGGTTCAGCCTGCGTTACGGCAAACAATACTCCGAATTCCGTCAAGGGGAAGTCATAGTGGCGGCCGCAGAACTCGCAGCGGATCTCAACTTGGCCGGTCGCCTCGGCCGCCGCCCGCGCTTCTTCCTCGCCGAGCGAGCGCAGCATCGCCGCGACCCGCTCGCGCGAGCACGAGCAGCCGAAGCGCAGCGGGCGGTCGCCGAGCAGTTCCGGGGTCTCCTCGTGGAACAGCCGGTGCAGCAGGGTTTCGGCCGGCGTGGCCAGCAGTTCGGCCTCGCCGACGGTCTCGAACAGCGCGCCGGCGCGGTTCCAGCCGTCCTCGTCGCCGGCGTCGCCCGGCAGCTTCTGCAGCAGCAGGCCGGCGGCGTGCGTACCGTCGGCGGCCAGGATCAGCCGCGTCGGCAACTGCTCGGACTGGCGGAAGTAGTCCTCGAAGGCTTCGTCCAGCTCGGCCGAGGACATCGCCACCAGACTCTGGTAGCGCTGCGGTTCGCGCGGGTCCAGGCCGGGGTTCTCGATGGTGATCGCCAGCAGGGCATCGTCGCCGAGCACGCGCAGGTCGCGCGGCGCGTCCTGGCCTTCGCCCAGCTGGACGATGCCGCGCAGCGTGCCGGCGGCGGTGCACTCGGCGAACAGGGTGCGCAGCGCGCCCTGGCTGCGCAACTGCACCGACAGGCGCCCGTCGACCTTGGTATGGCCGGTGAACAGGGCCGCGGCGACGCAGGCCTCGCCCAGCAGTTCGGTGGCCGCGGCGGGATAGCTGGCCGGCGCCAGGATCTCGCGCCAGGTGTCGTGCAGGCGCACGTGCACGCCGCGCACGCCGGCGCCGGGGAGCAGGAAGCGGGTCAGACGATCGTCGGAAGAATGCATTGCGGCCTCGCTGCGCATGGGAAGATGGCGACCGCACGAGAGTGGATCGTCACGGTGGACCAGATCGAAGAAAGCATAGGAATGGGGGCGGGGCGCCGCGATGCAAGTGGCGCCCTTCCGGCGCGTCCACGGGCCAGGCGCTGGCGGCGCTGGCTGCTGCTGGCGCCGTTGCTGTTCGTGCTGGCGAGCGTGTCGCAGGTGTTGCTGCTGCGCTTCGTCGACCCGCCGTTCTCGGCGATGATGCTGGAGCACCAGCTTGGCGCCTGGGCCAGTGGCGACTGGTCGTACCGCATCGCGTACGACTGGCGCGACACCGCGCAGATCGCGCCGAGCCTGCCGATCTCCCTGGTCGCCGCGGAGGACCAGCGCTTCCCAAGCCATCACGGTTTCGATCTGGATGCGATCGAGAAGGCGCGCGACCACAACGCGCGCGGCGGCCGTCTGCGCGGCGCCAGCACCATCAGCCAGCAGGTCGCCAAGAACGTGTTCCTGTGGCAAGGCCGCAGTTGGTTGCGCAAGGGCCTGGAGGCCTGGTACACGGTGCTGATCGAGGCGCTGTGGTCGAAGCAGCGCATTCTGGAGGTGTACGCCAACGTCGCCGAGTTCGGCGACGGCGTGTATGGCGCACAGGCGGCGGCGCGCAGCTTCTGGAACAAGGACGCGGCGCAGCTGACGCCGGCGCAGAGCGCGCTGCTGGCGGCGGTGCTGCCGGCGCCGCAGCGCTACAACGTCGCGCGTCCCGGCCCGTACGTGCAGGGACGCGCCAACTGGATCCAGCGCCAGACCCGGCAACTCGGCGGGCCCGCCTACCTGCAGGCGCCATAGGCTTGAAGCCCCTCTCCCACCGGGAGAGGGGTTGGGGTGAGGGTACGGCGGCGCGCGCGAATTGGGCTCGGCGGTACCCGTACCCTCATCCGCCCCTTCGTGACACCTTCTCCCAGTGGGAGAAGGGAGGAGTTCGTCAGGCGCCGCGCGCCGCTGGTGAACCCGCAGGCGGCTCCGTACCATCCGCCGATGGAATCCGAACGTCTTACCGTGGTCGTCACTGCGTTCAACGAGGCGCAGACCCTGCCGCTGTTGCACCCGCGCATCGTCGCTGCGCTCGACGCCGTGCCGAGATTGGAGGGGCGGGTGCTGTACGTGGACGACGGCAGCCGCGATGCGACCTGGGAGACGATCCAGACGCTGGCCGCGTCCGATCCGCGGGTCGGCGCGCTGCGTCTGTCGCGCAATTTCGGCAAGGAACTGGCGCTGACCGCCGGTCTGGACTGCGTCGATCGCGGCGCGGCGATGCTGCTGGACGCCGATGGGCAGGATCCGCCGGAACTGATCGGACAGTTCGTCGCGCATTGGCGCGCCGGCTACGACGATATCTACGGTACGCGCCTGGTGCGCGAAGGCGAGGGCTGGCTCAAGCGCGGCACCGCGGCGCTGTTCTACCGGGTGATCGGGCGCCTGTCGAAGACGCCGATCCCCGCCGATACCGGCGATTTTCGCCTGCTGTCGCCGCGCGCGCTGGCCGCGCTGCGGCAATTGCGCGAGCGCCACCGCTTCATGAAGGGCCTGTTCGGCTGGATCGGTTTCCGCCGCCTGGCGGTGCCGTACCGGCGTGCGCCCCGCCTGGCCGGGCGCAGCAAGTTCAGCCTGTGGCGGTTGTGGAACTTCGCCCTGGACGGCATCACCGGCTTCTCCACCGCGCCATTGCGGGTGGCCACCTATCTCGGGCTGGCGACCGCGGTCGGCGCCTTCCTGTTCGCGATCTGGGTGGTGGTCAAGGCGGCGCTGTGGGGCGACCCGGTGGCCGGCTGGCCGACGATGATGGCGGTCATCCTGTTCCTGGGGGGCGTGCAACTGATCGCGCTGGGCCTGATCGGCGAATACCTGGGCCGGCTGTACGAGGAATCCAAGCAACGTCCGCTGTACCTGGTGGAGACCTGGCGTGCACCGGGCGAAGGAGTATGCTCGGCCGTGCGATCCAGCGAACCGGGAGGCAGCGATGCGGACGGTACGGCAGGTCTTGAGCGAAAAGGGCAATGAGATCCACGCGGTCGCGCCGGACACGGCGGTGATCGAGGCGCTGCGGCTGATGGCCGCCAAGGGCATCGGCGCGGTGCTGGTGCTGCAGGACGGACAGCTGTCCGGGATCCTGTCCGAGCGCGACTACGCACGCAAGGTGGTCCTGCAGGACCGCTCCTCGGCGACCACGCCGGTGCGCGACATCATGAGCAGCAGGGTGCACACCGTGGACCCTTCGCAGAGCGTGCAGCAGTGCATGGAACTGATGACCGGGCAACGCATCCGCCACCTGCCGGTGGTGGACGCCGGCACCGTGATCGGCGTGATCTCGATCGGCGACCTGGTCAAGGCGGTGATCGAAGAGCAGCGCGAGGAGCTGGATCAGTTGCAGGAATACATCAGGAGCTGAGGGGCTGGGAATCGGGAGTGGGGAATCGGGAATAGGAAGTCAAAAGCAACGATCCCCTGCAGCCATCCGTGCATCGTCGCCTGACAAGATCGATACGCGGAACGCGCTTTTGCTCTCGCGATTCCCTATCCCCGATTCCCCACTCCCGGCTTCAACGGCCGCACTGAATATCCTTGCCCGGCCCGGTCTCGATGGTGGCCAGCAGCGCCGCTGGCGGGGCGATGCTGCCCAGGGCGACAGCGATCGCGCCGCGCAGGCCCAGGGCCTTGAGGTCGGGGCGGAAGCTGGGGTCCTTGAAGGTGCCGCCGACGCGCAGCGGCGAGCGCAGGGCGAGGATGCTGTGGTCCTTGGGTTGCGCTTTCAGCAGCAGGTCCAGGCGTTCCTGGCCCAGGTCGATGGTGCCGCTGCCGACCAGCAGGGTGTCGGTGCTGTCGAAGGCCAGGCCGCGCGAGGTCATCACCCCGTGCTGGACACCGAAGTCGCCGAACGCACAGCGCACCGGGATCTCGCGGTCCTTGGTCACCAAATACTTCAACGATTCGGCGATATCCAGCCCGGCCAGCTCCATCACCAGGTTGCTGATTCGGCCCTTGCCCATGCCGATGGCGACGCTGCCGTCGGCGTTGCCCAGCATCTGCGCGATCGAGTTGCCGCTGCCCGCCAACGCAATCTCGCCGCCGATCGCGCCCGCCGCTTCCTTGGCCAGTTTGCCGTCGGGGAACAGCTTGCCCAGCTGCACGCCGCGGATCGACACCTGCGCGCGGGTGAACAGCGTGGGCTTGCGTGCATCCATGCGGATGTCCGAGCGCAGGTCGCCGCCGGCCACGCCGAAGTTCAGCGGTTGCAGCAGCAGGACGCCGTCGTCGAGCTTCAGGTGCGCGTCCATGTCGTCCAGCGGCAGCGACGGCGCATTGATGCGCTGCGCCTTCCAGCGCACGTCGGCATCCATCGCGCGCAGCTTGCCGAGGTCGTATGGGGTGGACGGCAGCACCTTGTCGGTGGCGGCGAGCTTGGCCGCCTGCGCCTTCTGCTCGGCGTTGGCGGTCTCGCCGGCGCCGGTGCGCGGCGGCGCGCCGACGAAGCCGGCCAGATCGTCGAAATCCAGCCGCTGCGAACGCAGGTCGGCGCGCAGGAACGGGCGCTGGCCCGCAGTGTCGATCTGCACCGTGCCGGCCAGGTCGCTGTCGCCGGCGCGGCCGCGGAAGTCCTGGTAGTGCCAGCGATCGCCGTCGCGCTGCAGGCGTCCGTCCAACTGGTAGGGCGGTGTGGAGGGAATGGCGATGCCCAGCAGTGGATACAGGTGGGCCATGTCGGTGCCGGCCAGTTGCAGTTGCAGGTCGAACACGCGCAACTGGAACGGATTGGTGAGGGTGCCGCGCATGTGCGCGCGGGTGCTGCCGGCGCTGCCGCGCAGGTCGACGCGGAACGGGTGGTCGCTCTCGCTCAATTCCAGCGGTGAGGCGGTACTGCCTTTCAGGGTGAAGGGATTGCCGCGCCAGCGGCCATCGCCGCTGACCGCGATCGGCGGGGCGGCATCGCCACGGCGGCGCTGCCCGACCTGGCTATCGACGGCGATGTCGATCTCGGTGCGCCCGGCCGGATCCTGGAAGCGCAGGTGTCCCTGCTGTACCAGCAGGGCGCCGAGCACGACCGGACGGCCGCCGTCGGACTGGCCGAACACCCAGTTGCCGGGCTGTCCGTTCGGTCCAGTCTCCAGCAGCAGATCGGGCTTGGTCAGGCGGATCTCGGGGATGCGCACGCGGCCGCGCAGCAGCGGCCACAGCGCGATATCCAGTTCGGCGCGGTCGGCGCTGGCCATCTGCGGCTGCTTCGACCAATCGGCATTAGCGAAGCGCAGGCGATCGCCGCGCAAGGTGACGATGCGGCCCAGATCCACGTCCAGGTTGCCGTCGATATGGAAGGCGCGGCCGGTACGCGCCTGCACCGCGCGTTCCACTGGCGCCTTGAACCAGTTCCAGTCGAAGATCAGGATGATGACGAGCAGGAGCAGCACCAGCGCGCCGAGCACGAACGGCCAGCGCCGCAGGCGGCCGTCGTTGCGCCGCCAGGGCCAGGAGCGGGATGCGGAAGCGGGGTCGCGAGCCATGCGGCCATCCTAGGCAGACGCCGTGCACGGGGTGCGAAAGCGGACGGGATGGCGGGCCCGATGGGCGTTGTCCGCGTCCACACCATGGATGCATGATGCCTGTGGGCTGGCCGCGGGATCAAACGCTGCCGCTCATGAGTCAGAGATCGCTGGCTGCGGTTCCAATTTGTTGGATGTGGAAGGTGGCGTTCTGGCTGCCTATTGCAGCGCAGTGCATCACCCTTGGTCCCGGTCAATCAGCGGTCGTCGGTGTATTTGACAGGGGATGCGTGTGAGAGAGTCAGCCAAGCGCTTCGGCAGGTTTCCACTCGTCGTCGCTGCCTTTTGTCTCGTGTCGCCGTTGGGTGGCGCGTCTCAGGCGGATGTGGATCCGGCGCAGGTTGTGCGCATCGACGTCGGGAACATCGATCCGATTGAAGTGGGCATTCTGGCGCCGAGCGGAAGATTCCTTGTTTTGATGGACAGCGAGACCCAGTGCGAGGGCGTTTCGGCAACCGGTGGGCGCGTGGTTATTACGCCTGCCATCGCGGCCGGGATGTATTGGGATGCGGAAGGCAAGGAGCAGGTGGTCGCCGCATTCTCGGAAGTTGGAACCTTCACGATCCATGTCTCCGACAACCTCGAAACGGAACCGGATGGGGCGTTCGCGACGAAGCACCGCTATGTCAACCAGCATCCATCGCACATGATCGTCTCTGCTGGAGCGTGTCAGAAGCGCAAGAGCTGATCGGCGTTGATGCAGAGCGCACGCCATGCGCTCGACATTCCAAGCGAGTGCGTGAATAGGTGTTGCGATGGCAGAGCGGTCCGTCATGCCGCCCTGGGATGGCGGGTGTTCGGGACGCCGGCGAACGGCCGATGGTCTGCCTACAGCACCTGGCTGGTCACCGCCACGAAGTGGCAGACGCTGCCGGCGAGGACGAACAGATGCCAGATGGCGTGGAAGTAGCGCACGGTGTCGCGCTGGTAGAAATACGTGCCGAGGGTGTAGAACAGACCGCCGGCCAGCAGCCAGCCCAGGGTCCAGGCGTCGACGGAGCGTAGCAGCGGTTCGATCGCCACCACGATCAGCCAGCCCATCGCGATGTAGAGGATGGTCGACAGCAGGCGGAAGCGACCAGTGAAGAACAGCTTGAAGATCACCCCGGCCACGGCGATGGTCCAGATCGCTGCGAACAGGCCCCAGCCCCACGGGCCGCGCAGGCCGATCAAGGTGAACGGCGTGTAGGTGCCGGCGATCAGCAGGTAGATCGCGCAGTGGTCGAAGATCTGCAGGCGCGCCTTGGCGCCGGGATGCGGGATGGCGTGGTACAGCGTCGAGGCCACATACAGCAGCAGCAAGGTGACGCTGAACACGATGGCGGTGGCGAGCTGCCAGCCGTCGCCGTAGATGGCGGCCAGGGTGATCAGCACCGAGCCGCCGGCCAGCGCGGCGATGGCGCCGAGGCCGTGGGTCAGGGCGCTGGCCAGTTCGTCGCGCCAGTCCGTGGAAGGCTGCGCGTCGGCGTTCGAGTAGGCGGGCGACCGGTCTGCATCCATGGGCCCGCACGGTACCGCAATTGCGAGCGGTTCGCATCCGCTGCGGCGCAACACCGCGCCGCCGGTTGGGCGTGCGCTCAGCCGGCGCACGCCCGCGGTCACATGGCGGTCATTCCACCGCCACGCTGTGCGCGTGTTCGCGCGTGGCGGCGAAGCGCACGTCCGGCGCGCGTTCCTGCGCCAGTTGCAGGTTGACCCGGGTCGGCGCCAGGTAGACCAGTTCGCCGGCGGCGTCGATGCCGAGGTTCATCGCGTTCTTCTCGCGGAACTCTTCCAGCTTCTTGGGGTTGTCGCAGTGCACCCAGCGCGCGGTGACCACGCCCACCGGTTCGAAGCTGGCGTCCACGCCGTACTCGTCTTTGAGCCGGTAGGCGACCACGTCGAACTGCAGCGTGCCGACCGCACCCAGGATCAGGTCGTTGCTCATCAGCGGGCGGAAGAACTGGGTGGCGCCTTCCTCGGACAGCTGCGCCAGGCCCTTCTGCAACTGCTTGAGCTTGAGCGGGTCGCGCAGGCGCGCGCGGCGGAACAGTTCCGGGGCGAAGTTGGGAATGCCGGTGAACGACAGCGACTCGCCTTCGGTGAAGGTGTCGCCGATGGAGATGGTGCCGTGGTTGTGGATGCCGATGACGTCGCCGGGATAGGCCTCGGCGGCGATCTCGCGGTCGCTGGCCATGAAGGTCAGCGCGTTGGCCAGCTTGACCTCCTTGCCGGTGCGCACGTGCAGGGTCTTCATGCCGGCGGCGAAGCGGCCCGAACAGATGCGCATGAACGCGACGCGGTCGCGATGCTGCGGATCCATGTTGGCCTGGATCTTGAACACGAAGCCGGTCAGCTTGTCCTCGCCGGCCTGCACCTGGCGGCCGGTGGTGGCGCGCGGCTGCGGCGGCGGCGCGTGCTCGGCGAAGAAGTCCAGCAGCGGCTGCACGCCGAAGTTGTTGACGCCGGAGCCGAAGAACACCGGGGTCTGCTTGCCGGCGCGGTAGGCGTCCAGGTCGAAGGCGTGGCTGGCGCCCTGCACCAGTTCCAGTTCCTCGCGCAGGTCGGCCAGCATCTGTGCGCCGATCTTCTCGGCCAGGCCGGGCGCGTCCAGCGACGGGAAGATGGTCGAGTCCTGGCGGGTGAAGTTGCGGCCGGGCTCGTACAGGTGCACTTCGCCGGTCACCAGGTGCACCACGCCCTTGAGGCGCTGGCCCATGCCGATCGGCCAGGTCACCGGCGCGCATTCGATGCCGAGCACGGTCTCGACCTCGTCGAGCAGGTCGATCGGATCCTTGCCCTCGCGGTCGAGCTTGTTGATGAAGGTCATGATTGGCGTGTCGCGCAGCCGGCACACCTCCATCAGCTTGATGGTGCGCTCTTCCACGCCCTTGGCCACGTCGATCACCATCAACGCCGAGTCCACCGCGGTGAGCACGCGGTAGGTGTCCTCGCCGAAGTCGGCGTGGCCGGGGGTGTCGAGCAGGTTGATGATCTTGCCTTCGTACGGGAACTGCATCACCGACGAGGTCACCGAGATGCCGCGCTCCTTTTCCAGCGCCATCCAGTCCGAGGTGGCGTGGCGGGCGGCCTTGCGGCCCTTCACCGAGCCGGCCATCTGGATCGCCCCGCCGAACAGCAGCAGCTTTTCGGTCAGCGTGGTCTTGCCGGCGTCGGGATGGGAAATGATGGCGAAGGTGCGGCGGCGCGCAGCTTCGGTGGCGACTTCGGACATGGGCGGCACGCCCGCAAGGGGCGTCATCGGCAACGGAGGAAGCCGCCGATTATAGCGGGCTTCCCGCGGCGGCCGTTCAGTTGAGCAGCCAGGGGTGCGGGCGCTTGCTGGATTGGCGTGCCACCAGGTTGTAGACGATGACCATGCCGAGCAGCAGCAGGCTCCAGGCCGGCGCCAGCCAGTGCGGCGCCACCGCGCGGGGCAGGCCGACCTGGCCGATGCTGATGGCGCCCAGCAGCGTCAGTGCGCAGTGCGCCACGACCAGCGCCAACACGCTGCGCGGCCAGCGCAGGCAGGCCAGCAGGATGGTGCTGGCAAGCAGGGTCCCGGTCAGGGTGATCGACACCGTCAGTGGGTAGTAGGCGGTCGGGGCGTGTCTGAGCAGCCCGAGCAGCCAGGACAGGCCCAGCCACGGCAGCATCGCCGCGATCGCGCATTTCAGCACCACCTGGTTGAACAGCGTGCCGATCTGCCCGGGTGCGCCCAGGCCGGGCAGCAGGGCGCTTTCCATCAGGCCGAGGTTGCCGTGCTTGCGCCACAGCCACAGTCGTTGCAGGAACTTCGCGCTGGACAGGTTGGCCATGACGTTGGCCAGGATCAGCGGCAGCGTCGGCGATTGCGTGCCCACCAGCAGCAGCGTCCACAGCAACACCAGCGACGGCATGACGAGGACGGCCAGCGCGGTGCCGGCCGCGCTGCCGGGAGCGAAACCTGGACCGAGTGCGAAGCGCATGGCGCGTTCCGGTGCGCCGTGCAGGTCCGAGGGAACGCTGGGGCGCGCGATGCCCTGCATCCACCCACGGCGCCCGGTTTGCGATGCGACCACCTGCCTGATCGCGCCATCGCTGGGCAGGCGCGGCTGCAGGTTCATCCACAGCGGACGCAGCCACGGCGCGAGCGCGACGGGCCGAGGCGTGCTGGCGCGGCGGTACGCCCACGTCGCGCCCGCCACACACGCCGCAGCGATGACCAGCATGGTGCTGCGCGGGTACGCGTCCAATGGCACGCCGACCCAGTAGTGCAGCATGAAGCCGAGGGGCGGCAGACACAGCAGTGCGGTACTGGACCACGCTGGCGCTGTCGCCAGCAGCAGCCCGCCGGACGCGCACAGCAGCAGTGTCGGTGCCGTCAGACTGGGATCGCTGCCGCGCGGCGTGTAAAGCAGGACCGGCAACAGCACGGTGCCGGCCACCGCCAGTGCGAACAGGCGCGCGAAGCGCTTGCGTAGCCCCGGAAGGCGCAGGCGATGCGCCTGCTCGAGCAGGCTCAGCAAGCGTGCGCCGAGTCGTGCCCAGAGCAGCAGCACGATGGGACAGGTCAGCACCAGCGGCGATGGCGGATTGTCGACCCACGTCAGGGCCAATGCCGCGGCGATCACCCAGGGGTAGACCCATCGGGTCCTGCCCGATGCCGCGTACAGCAGGCGCACATCGGCGAGCAGGCGCTTCATCCCGCCACCTCGATGAACAGGTCCTCCAGGCCGAGCCGGTCGATGCGCAGACCGGGCACGCCGAGCAGGGCGGAAGGCGGTTCGCTGGCGTGCAGCAGTACGGCGGTGCCGCCGTCGGCGCTGCGGCGCCGTGCGAGTTCGCCGCGCAGCACGGCGTCGCCGAGCAGCGCGGCGGCGGCCGACGGCAGCGTGAGTCGCAACACGCTGTCCTTGAGTTCGTCCAGCGGCTGGTCCAGCAGCAGCCGGCCCTGGTGCAGGAAGGCCACGCGCGAGGCCACACGTTCCAGGTCGCTGACGATGTGGCTGGAGAACAGCACGGTGGTACCGGCATCGCAGGTTTCGGTGACGATCTCGCGCATCAGGTCGCGGCGCGCGACCGGATCCAGCGCCGAGGCCGGTTCGTCGAGCACCAGTAGCGCCGGCCGCGCCGCCAGCGCCCGCACCAGGGCCAGACGCTGGGCCTGGCCGGGCGAAAGCGTGTCGATGCGCTGGCGGCGGTCCAGTTCCCAGCGCTGCAGCAGCGTGTCGGCGCGCTGCGGGTCCCAGTGCGGATAGAGCTGCGCGGCGAAGGCGAGCAGTTCCGTCACGCGCATCCAGCCGAAGGCCTGGGGCTGCTGGGGCACGAAGCCGATGCGCGCCTTGCGCGCGTCGTCCAGGCGCAGCGCCGGACCGCCGAATACGCGCGCCTGGCCGCGCTGCGGCTGCAGCAGGCCGAGCAGGCAGGCCAACAGTGTGCTCTTGCCGGTGCCGTTGCGGCCGATCAGCCCGACGACCTCGCCGCGCCCGATCTGCAGGCCCACGCCCCGCAGCACGTCGCTGGCACCGAACGCCAGGTGCAGGTCGTGCGCCGCCAGCGGCAGGTCCATGTCCAGGTCGGTCTGGATTGCGCTCTGCATCGCCACGCTACTCATCGCCAGGTTCTCCAAACAACTGTTCAAGACGTTCGATCACGGGAGGCACCGGCAGGCCCAGTTCGCGGCAATGCCGGACCAGTTCCTGCAGCCGGGGTTCGATCAACTCCAGGCGCTGCCGTTGCGGTGCGGCGGCGGTCGCAGCCACCGCCATGCCGCGGCCGCGCAGGCGTTCCAGCACGCCCTCGGCCTCGAGCTGGCTGTAGGCGCGCGAGACCGTCATCGGGTTCACCGCGTGGGCGGCGGCGACCTCGCGTACCGAAGGCAGACCGTCGCCTGGGCGCAATTGCCCGGCGGCGACCAGGCGGCGGATCTGTTCGGCGATCTGCCGGTAGATCGGCTCGGGGGCGCTGGGTTGCACGTGGAGGTGGGTTGCATCCATGTGTATTAATACATCAATACACTTGGCGAATGTCAATGCGTTTGCCGACGAACGGTAGGCGGCGCGCTCAGGGTGGGGCGGGGTGGGCGAAGCGCAATTCGCCCAGCGGGCCGGCCATCCGGAACGGCACCGATTCCAGGCGCAGGCCGCGGTTGAGCTGGACGGCGAAATGCAGGTGCGGGCCACTGCTCAGGCCGGTGTTGCCGGACAGGCCGAGGCGGTCGCCACGCTGCACCGCCTGGCCCACCCGCACCTGCACGCCGCCGGGGGCCAGGTGCGCGTAGATCGCCATGCTGCCGTCGGCGTGCACCACCCGCACCAGATTGGCGGCCTGACCCAGGCGCGGGTCGGTGCCGGACTCGCGGAAGTCGTCGCGCACCTCCATCACCACGCCCGCGCGCGCGGCCAGCACCGGCGTGCCGTCGGGCAGGGCGAAATCCAGGGCATAGGCGTTGGCCGGGTCGCGATGGCTGAAGGCGCCGCCGAAGCCCTGGTCGATGCGCACCGGGCGATCGGCGAAGGGCAGGGCATACAGCACCGCGTCGGCATGGGCGCGCGGCGAACCGGGCACCGCCTCGATGCGCAGCCGGGCGCCGTCGCCGCCCGTCTCGGCGAGGTCGCCGGAGGGATACAGGCGCGCGACCACGCGGCGCTCGCCGGCGGCCAGCTCCACCGTCAGCGGCAGCGCGGGGACGGCGGTGAAGCCGGCGCTGTCGCCGAGCAGGCGGATCTGCACCGGGCCGCCAAGCGGATTGCCCAGTGCGACCTCGCGCAGGCCGCTGTCGCGGGCGGTCACCTGCAGCCACGCCGGCGGTGGCTGTGGTTCGGGCCGCGGAGCATTCCAGCGCAGCAGCGGTTGCGCAGGCGTGCCGGTCGCCAGTGCCAGCGACAGGATCACGGCAAGCCAGCGGCGGGAGCGGCGTCGGCGCACGGACAGGGGCAGCGATGGGGAAAGCGGAGTATGGCCGAGGCCAGGGATCGAAAAATCATATCGCTTCATCCGAATAAAGAGATTGACATGGCCGAAAATCGCTGGCATCGTGGCTCCACCATCGAGACCGGCGGAGGGACAGGCCCTTTGATGCCGGGGCAGCCAGCGGACGCGCAAGCGCCCGTGTAGGTGCCAAATCCTGCGGGGACCACCGCGTCCGCCGAAAGATGGTTCGATCCATGCCTTCTGCATGGCGAACGCGAGCTCCGCGAAGCTCGATGGCCGTTCCTCTCCGGATACCGCCATGCGCCTCGTGAACTCGCCTGATCGCCCCACCTCCGCCACTCCGTCCCACGACCGCGTTGCCGCGCCGGCCGACGGCGTGCACGCGATGCGTGGCGAGATCGCGGTCGCGCTGCCGCTGCGCCATGCCGGCGTGCAACTGTTGCGCCTGCGCTACGAACTGAGCGGCCCGGCTGCCGCGCCGGTGGTGTTCGTCGCCGGCGGCATCTCCGCGCACCGCCATCTCGCCGCCAACGCCAGTTTTCCCGAGAAGGGCTGGGCGGAAGGCCTGGTCGGGCCGGGGCGGGCGCTGGATCCCACCCAGCGGCGGCTGCTGGCGTTCGATTTCGTCGGCGCCGACGGCAGCCTGGACGCGCCGATCGACAGCGCCGACCAGGCCGATGCCATCGCCGCGCTGCTGGACGCGCTGGACATCGCGCAACTGCACGGGTTCGTCGGCTACTCCTACGGCGCGCTGGTCGGCCTGCAACTGGCGGTGCGGCATCCGCAGCGCCTGCAGAAGCTGATTGCGGTCAGCGGCGCGCACCGCGCGCATCCGTATGCCGCCGCCTGGCGCGCGCTGCAGCGCCGCGCCGTGGCGCTGGGCCAGCTGCAATGCGCCGAGAGCCACGGGCTGTCGCTGGCGCGGCAGTTCGCGATGCTCAGCTACCGCACTCCGGAGGAATTCGGCGAACGCTTCGACGCGGCGCCGGAAGTGATCAACGGCCGCGTCCGCGTCGCCGCCGAAGACTACCTGGACGCCGCCGGCGCGCAGTACGTGGCGCGCACCCAGGTCAACGCCTACCTGCGCCTGTCCGAATCCATCGACCTGCATCGCATCGAGCCGGCTGCCGTCGCCGTGCCCACCGTGGTGGTGGCGGTCGAGGGCGACCGCCTGGTGCCGCTGTCGGACCTGGTCACCCTGGTCGAAGGCCTGGGCCCGCGCGGCAGCCTGCGCGTGCTGCGTTCGCCCTACGGCCACGACGCCTTCCTGAAAGAAACCGATCGCATCGACGCGATTCTCGCCACCGCCCTTCGCCCCACCGGAGTTGCCGCATGAGCACTGCCCACGACACCGATCTGCCCTGTAGTGCCGCCACCGCCGCGGTCCGCGCCGGCATCGACCGCGATACCGCCTACGGTGCGGTGACCCCGCCGATCGTGCTGTCGTCGAACTTCAGCTTCGACGGCTTCGGCAACAAGCGCCAGTACGACTACACCCGCAGCGGCAACCCCACCCGCGACTTGCTCGGCGAAGCGCTGGCGGAACTGGAAGGCGGCGCCGGCGGCGTGATCACCGCCACCGGCATGGGCGCGATCAACCTGGTGCTCAATGCGCTGCTGCAGCCAGGCGACAAGCTGGTGGTGCCGCACGACGCGTACGGCGGTAGCTGGCGCCTGTTCAACGCGTTGGCGAAGAAGGGCCACTTCGAACTGATCACCGCCGACCTGACCGATCCGCGCTCGCTGGCCGATGCGTTGGCGCAGGCGCCGAAGCTGGTGCTGATCGAGACCCCGTCCAACCCTCTGCTGCGCATCACCGACCTGCGCTTCGTCATCGACGCCACGCACAAGGCCGGCGCGCTGGCGGTGGTCGACAACACCTTCCTGTCGCCGGCGCTGCAGACCCCGATCGCCTTCGGCGCCGACCTGGTGATCCACTCCACCACCAAGTACGTCAACGGCCACAGCGACGTGGTCGGCGGCGCGGTGATCGCCGCCGATCCCGAGCTGCACCAGCAACTGGTGTGGTGGGCCAATGCGCTGGGCCTGACCGGCTCGCCGTTCGACGCGTTCCTGACCCTGCGCGGCCTGCGCACGCTGGATGCGCGCCTGCGCGCGCACCAGGAAAACGCACAGGCGGTGGTGGAACTGCTGACCACGCACGCCGCGGTGCGCCAGGTGTACTACCCCGGCCTGGCCTCGCATCCGGGCCACGCGGTGGCGGCACGGCAGCAGCGCGGCTTCGGCGCGATGATCAGTTTCGAACTGGCCGGCGGTGAGGCCGAGGTGCGCGCCTTCGTCGACGGCCTGCGCTACTTCACCCTGGCCGAATCGCTGGGCGGCGTGGAGAGCCTGATCGCGCATCCGGCGACCATGACCCATGCGGCGATGACCGCCGAGGCGCGCGCCAAGGCCGGCATTTCCGACGGCCTGCTGCGTCTGTCGGTGGGTATCGAATCCAGTGCGGACCTGGTCGCCGATCTGCAGGCCGGCCTGCAGCGCGCGCAGCGCGCCGGCGAGGCGCTGGCACGCAAACGGGTGGACGCGTGAGCAGCGGGTTGGCCGATGCGCCGTCGGCGCCGCTGCGTGCGGCGCCCGCCGTGGCAACCGCGCGGCTGGGCCTGCTCGGCACCGGGACCGTCGGCCGCGCCTTCGTCGCGCGCTACCAAGCGTTGCAGCAGCGCCGGCCTGGCCTGCCGACCTTCGCCTGGCTGGCCAATTCGCGCACCGTTGCCGATTGCGCGGTGACGCCGGCGCAGGCGCTGGCCGCGGCCAATGCCGCCGCGCGCACGGCGCAGGCGGTGACGTTGCCGGAGGATCTGGGCCGTGGCGACATCGTGGTCGACGCCACCGCCAGCGAGGCGGTGGCGCAGCGCCATGCCGAGTGGCTGCGGCGCGGCGTGCACGTGGTCACCGCCAACAAGCTCGGTCAGGGCGCCGCGCTGGCGCGGGCCGAACAGATCCAGGCCGCCCGCCATGCCGCCAGCACCCATTACGGCGACAGCGCCACGGTCGGTGCCGGGCTGCCGTTGCTGAGCAGCCTGCGCGCGCTGGTTGCCGGCGGCGACCATATCCATGCGGTGGAAGGCGTGCTGTCCGGCTCTTTGGCCTGGCTGCTGCATCGCTACGACGGCCACCGCGCCTTCTCCGCGTGCGTGCGCGAGGCCGCGGCCGCCGGCTACACCGAGCCCGATCCGCGCGAGGACCTGTCCGGCGAGGACGTGCGGCGCAAGCTGCTGATCCTGGCCCGCGCCGCCGGCCTGCCGTTGCGTGCCGAGCAGGTGCAGGTGGAGTCGCTGGTGCCGGCTGCGCTGGCCACGATGCCGCTGGCGCAACTGGATGCCGCACTCGAACAATTGGACGCGCCGCTGGCGGCGCGCCTGGCGCAGGCGCAGGCCGCCGGTGCCTGCCTGCGCTTCGTCGGTCGCTTCGATGCACATGGCGCCTCGGTGGGCCTGCGCGCGCTGCCGCTGACGCATCCGCTGGCCAGCGGCGCCGGCACCGACAACCGCGTCGCCATCCACAGCGACCGCTACCTGCAGCAGCCGCTGCTGATCCAGGGGCCGGGTGCGGGCGCCGATGTCACCGCGGCGGCCTTGCTCGACGACGTGCTGCGGATCGCGGTGCGCTGAGCGAAGCGAACGACGCCCGCCATCACGTGCGGGCATCGCGGTTCGGACTGGGGCGATCCCGACGGCAGTCGGCGTGTAGGCAACGCGCCTACACGCCGATGCGTGCGGGTCACGCGGCACGGCCGTCGCGCGTTGCACGACGGCCGCGCCGCAGCTCATTGCAGGCCCTGGCCCATGGTCTTCAGCAACTCGCCCTGGTAGTCGCCGCTGAATTCCCAGAAGAACGCGCCGCCCAGGCCCTGGGTCTTGACGTAGTTCATCTTCTCGGTGACCAGCGCCGGGTTGTCGTAGCTCCAGAAGGTGCTGCCGTCGTACTTCCAGTGCGCATGCGCCTGCGCGTCGACGTAGCTGGTGCCGGCGCGGCCGCGCAGCACCTTGTAGTCCTCGATGCCCGCCTCGTAGGTACCCGGTGCGGCGCTGCCGCTCTGGTACAGGCCATGGTTGACGTTGGGCACGTTGGTCCAGCCACGCCCGTAGAAGCCGATGCCGAGGTTGAGCTTGGCGGCGGGCACGCCACGGTCGAGGAAGGCCTGGATGGCGTCGTTGCTGTTGTAGTAACGCTGGTCGCCGCTGGACGGATCGGCCGGCGACTCGAACAGCGCGGAGTGGTGATTGGTCTGCGGATCCCAGGCGCCGTGGAAGTCGTAGGTCATCACGTTGAGGTAGTCCAGGTATTGCGCGTACAGGTTCGGGTCGGTGACGCGGATCTTGTCGATGCCGGCGCCGACCGCCACGGTCAGCAGCAGCCCCGGCCGCACCTGGTCGAGCTGGCGGCGGAACTCGGCCAGCAGCGCGGTGAAGTTCTGCCGGTCTTCGGCGCTGCCGCAAGCGATGCCGCAGGCCACCGGGTATTCCCAGTCGATGTCGATGCCGTCGAACACGCCGGCCGCGGCCGCTGCGCCGCCGGCGCCGTCGGTGACCGGCAGGTTGCCGCGGATGTAGGCATCGATGCACGAGGCGACGAAGGCCTGGCGGTTCTCGGCGCGCGCGGCGCTGGAGAAGCCGCGCGACCAGGTCCAGCCGCCCAGCGAAATCAGCACCTTCAGCCCCGGATGCGCGGCCTTGAGCTTCTTCAACTGGTTCCAGTTGCCGCGCAGCGGTTGGTCCCAGGTATCGCCCACGCCGTCCACGCTCTGCGCGGCGGAGAACGCCTTGGTGTAGTCGGCGAAGGCATCGCCGCCGGCGCCGGTGCTGCTGTCGGAGGGTTGGGTGACGCCGACTTCGCAGCGGTTGTTGCGGACATTGACGAAGGCGTAGTTGATGTGGGTCAGGTAGCCAGCGGCGCCGCTGGTCTGGATGTCGCGCACCTGGTAGTTGCGGCCGTAGATGCCCCACTGGGTGAAGTAGCCGATCACGCGCTTGCCGCCGCCGGCGCTGGCGGGCAGGGTACGCACGTTCAGCGTGGCGCTGCTGGCCGAGACGTTGCCGGCGTTGTCGCGGGCACGGACCGCGTAGGCGTACGCAGTGTCGGCGATCAGTGCCGAGTCGGTGTAGCCGGTGGTGCTGGAGGTGCCCACGCGATTGCCGTCGCGGAGGATGTCGTAGCCGGCCAGGCCGCTGCCGCCGGCGTTGTCGGAGGCGGCATTCCAGGTCAGGGTGATGGCGTTGCTGGCGCGCGTGGCGGCGGCCAGGCCGGTCGGCACGCTCGGCGCGGTGGTGTCGGTGGACGCCGCCGCGATAGTGATTGTGACGGCGGCCGAGGTGGTGCGCGCGCCCGCGTTGTCGGTGGCCACGGCGGTGAGGCTGTAGTCGCCGGCCGCCGCGCCGCTCCAGGCCAGTGTGTACGGCGCGCCGCTGACGCTGCCCAGCGAGGTGCTGCCGCGGAAGAATTCGACCCGCGCCACGCTGCCGTCCGGATCGCTGGCCGACGCCTGCAAGGCGATGGTGGTGCCGACCACGAAGCGGGTGCCGGTCGTGGGCGCGGTCAGCGCCACGCTCGGTGGCTGGTTGCTCGAACTGCCATCGCAGGTGCCCAGGTCCTGGTACCAGCCGCAACTGGTGCAGTAGGTCGGCGCGGTGTTCCAGATCGGACCGTTGGCGCGGTACAGGTGGCCGGCGTAGGTCAGGGTGTCGCCGGCGGCGTAGATGGTGGCCGGGTTCCAGGCGGCGACGCCGGTGCACGCGGCGGCCCTGGCCTGGCCGGGTGCGAGGCCGGCCAGAACGAGACAACAGAACAGCAACCACGATCCAGCGGATTTCGTGTTCATGGTGACGCCTCCGATGCGGTAGGTAGCGCGACTGAGGAGCGGCGGTGAGCCGCTATCTGGTTCCTTGAGTCCGATCACCCGGGGGCTTGGAGACGCGTGGCGCCGACGTCGTTTGACTCGCACGCGGACCGGGCACACGCAGGGTCCGAATGAGAAGACAACGTTGTCAACCGAAAAATCCGACGAATGCGAGACAGATCCAGGATTGCTGCGATGACAACGTTTTCATGATTGTTCGATGCTGCGGTGCAGTGTGGGTGTGTCGAGGTACCGAAGCGTGCGTGGTGCAGGGCGTGAGGCACACCGCCGAGCGGATGCGTGCAGCGCGCGCTGCTTGTCGATGCTGCCGCGACGACCCGAGAGATTCCGCGGCAAGACGCGTTCGCGCCGCCGTGCAAGGTCAGTGACCGGACCTGTCGCGGGTGCGCGCGCTCAGGGCGCCGTGTCCAGCGCCTCGAGCAAGGCCGCATTGAAGCGTTGTG
Source organism: Xanthomonas sp. LF06-19 (assembly GCF_034105425.1). Taxonomy (NCBI): domain Bacteria; kingdom Pseudomonadati; phylum Pseudomonadota; class Gammaproteobacteria; order Lysobacterales; family Lysobacteraceae; genus Xanthomonas; species Xanthomonas sp. LF06-19. The sequence goes on from NZ_JAXGGH010000012.1 coordinate 83,863, forward strand.
GCGCTTCCACTTGCGGCGAATGGCCGAGGTCGTCGAAGGCGACCAGGCGCGCGCCGGGAATCGCCGCAGCCGCGCGCTTGCCCAAGACCGGGTAGTCGCCCAGGGTGGCCGCCAGCGCCGGTGGCGCCAGGTCCTTGCCGATCGCGGTCCGGTCGCGCTGGCCGATGAACAGGGTGGTCGGCACGCGCAGTTGCGGGAAGCGCTGCACCACCGGCTGGTTGAACACCATGTCCGAGGTCAGCGCCTGGTTCCAGGCCACGCGGTCGCCGCCGGGACCGGCGTACAGGCCGGCCTGCATGCTCACCCAGCGGTCTCACTCGGGCTTCCACTGTCCGCCGTAGTAGACGGTCTGCTGGTACTGCTTGATCGAAGCCGCGTCGGTCTTGCGCTCCTTGGCGTACCAGTCGTCGACGCTGCGCCACGGCACGCCGGCGGCCTTCCAGTCCTCCAGCCCGATCGGGTTGACCAGCAGTAGCTGGCTCACGTCCTGCGGGTACTGCAGCGCGTAGTGCGCGGCGAGCATGCCGCCCATCGAATGGCCGACGATCGCGGCGCGGGTCACGCCGGCCTGTTGCAGCAACGCATGGGTATTGGCCGCCAGTTGCGCGAAGCTGAACTGATAGGCCTGCGGCTTGCTCGACTTGCAGAAGCCGATCTGGTCCGGCGCCAGCACCCGGTAGCCCTGTGCCACCAGCGCGGCGATGGTCGATTCCCAGGTCGCCGCGCAGAAGTTCTTGCCGTGCAGCAGCACCACGGTGCGGCCGTTCGGCGTGCCGGTCGGGGCCACATCCATGTACGCCATCTGCAGCGGCTGGCGCTGCGAGTCGAAGCGGTACCAGTGCACCGGATAGGGATAGGCGAAGCCTTCCAGTTGCGCGCCGTAGCGCGGCGCCGCATCGGTGGCGGAGGCGAGCGGCGACAGGGCGAGGGCGGCGAGCAGCAGGCAGTGGCGCATGGGAGCAGGGCGGCAGGCGTGATGGACCACGACCTTAGCCCGGCCTGCGCTTGCCAGGCGTCAACGCGTTACACGGGCGGCAGGCTGCCGCCGTTGTGCACCAGGGTCAGGCAGGCGTGGTGCTGCATCCGCGCGAGCGGTTCCTGCAGCGCGGCCAGCACCTGTTCGGCCTGCGCACCGAGCACCGGCCGGTACGCCGCCCAGCCGTTGCGGCCCTTGGCCTTGGCCTGGTACAGCGCACGGTCCGCCAGTACCAGCAGTTGTTCCCAGCCGAGCAGGTTGTCCGGGTCGTGCACGAACGGGAATTCCGCCAGCCCGATCGAGCAGGTGACCCGGCCCTGGCGGCCGTGGTCGAGCACGAAGGGGTGCGCGGCGACCGAGCGGCACAGCCGTTCGGCGGCCATGGTGAGGTTCTCGCGCGGCGCCGAACGCAGCACCAGCAGGAACTCCTCGCCGCCCCAGCGCACCACGTAGTCGCTTTCGCGGGTCAGCCGCACCAGCAACTGCGCCATCTGCTGCAGCACCGCGTCGCCGGTGTGGTGGCCGCCGCTGTCGTTGATCGACTTGAAGTGGTCGATGTCGATCAGCGCGAACAGCATGCCCGAGGACAGCATGTCCTCGTCGTTGGCGGCCATGCGCCGGTACAGCGCGATGTCGCTGGGGATGTGCAGCGACAGGTAGCGGCGGTTGCGCAACTGGGTCAGTTCGTCGGTGAAGCTGGCCTCCTGCAGGCGCTGGTTGGCCGCCTGCAGCGCCTGGGTGCGCTCGCGCACCTGGCGTTCGAGGATGTCGCGCTGGCGCCGGTTGTGCAGCCGCGCCAGGGCCACCGCGCACAGCAGCAGGGCGAACGCGCCCAGCGTCAGCAGCAGCCTGTAGAACGGGGTTTCCTGGAAGCGCAGCGCGATCCGCAGCGGCAGCCGCGCCGGCGCGGCCGCCCACACGCCGGCGTTGTTGCTGCCGGTGACTTCGAAGACGTAGTCGCCGCCGGGCAGGTTGGTGTAGCTGACCGCGCGCTGGCGGATGTCGTCGAGGGTGCGCCAGCCGCGGTCGTAGCCGAGCAGGCGGTAGCGCAGCTCGACGTTCTGCGGCGCCTGGAACGAGGCGGCGGTGAACTCGAAGTCGAGGTCGCGCGCGCCTTCCGGCAGCGGTGCGGGCAGCGCCTGCGGTGTCAGCCATTGGCCCAGCGCACGCACCCGCTCCACCACCGGCTGCGGCGCCACCGGATTCTTGACGATGCCGGCGGTGTCGAGCGCGACCACGCCGTCGCGGCTGGGCAGCCACAGCGCGCCGTGCTCGATGAAGCCCTTGCCGTTGCCGGCGCCGTTGCAGCACATGCCCTGCACGCCGCCATGGCGCTGCGCGCGCTCGGTGAGCATCAGTTCGGCGTTCAGCGGCGCCTGTGGCGACGCCGCATGGCGCAGCAGGTCGGCCAGGCGCACGCGGTAGACCCCGCGCAGTCCGGCCACCCAGATCGCGCCGCGGCCGTCGTCGGCGATGAAGAACGCGGCGTTCACCGGCAGCCCATCCTGTTCCCCGAACGCGTACCAGTGCGCGCCGTCGAACAGCCACAACTGCTCGTTGAGGGTGCCGACCAGCCATTGCCCGCCGGGCAGCTCGTGGATCGCGGTGACGTCGGCGCTGGCCAGCGCCGAGCCCGGCGGCGCCAGCGCGACCAGGCGCTCGCCGCGCAGCGCGTACAGGCCCGACTGCGCGCCGATCAACAGGCGCCCGTCGCGGGTCTCGTGGATCAGCCGCACGCGCGGATCGCGCAGGCCCTCGGCCGTGCCGTAGCGGCGCAGCCGCGTGCCGTCGGCGCGGAACAGGCCGTCGGTGCTGGCGAACCACAGCCGCTGCGCGCGATCGCGGACGATCCCGCTGATCTGCAGGTCGCGCAGCGGCGCCAGCCAGTCCGGCTGGCTGAGCCGGCCGTCGCGGTACAGGGCGGCGCCATGGCGGGTGCCGATCCACAGCTGGCCGGGTTCGGTCAGTAAGGTATAGGGCGCCTCGTTGTGCAACTGCGCCAGGCTCAGGCGCGGTTGGTAGCGGCCATCGCGCAGCTGCGACAGGCCGCTGTCGGTGCCGACCCACAGCGATCCGTCCGGATCGCGCGCCAGGGTCCACACCAGCGCGTCGTCCAGCCCTTCGTGGGTGCTGTAGCGCCGGGTCCAGCCGTTCCACAGCCGGGTGGCGCCGTTCCAGCTGCTGCCCAGCCACAGGTTGCGCTCGCGGTCCTCGAAGATCGCGTTGACGCCGACGTTCGGCTTGTTTTCCGGGGTGCGTTCAACGATGGCGCCATCGCGCACGCGCAGCAGCGCGCCGGGCTGTCCCACCCACAGGTTGCGGTCGCTGTCCTCGAACAGGGCCTGCACCGCGCGCCGGCTGGTCCCGATCGGGTCGGGCAGCCATTGCCAGCGCCCGTCGCGGCGCAACAGCAGTCCGTCGCGGGTGCCGGCCCATAGCGTGCCTTGCGCCTCCAGCAGGTGCTGCACCGGCGTCGCGCCGGCCTCCTGCGGCAGTGCCAGCGACACCGGCGCGTCCTGGCCGGCGACGAAGCGCAGCACCGCGCCACGCGTGCCCACCCACAGCGCGTCGGCGCGCGGCAGCAGCGTGTAGGCGCCGCCGGCGATGCGGTGGCGCAGCTGCAGGCGATCGCCTTGCACCGCGTAGACGCCATCCTGCGCCGCGACCAGCACGCTGCCGTGTGCGTCGGTCGCGATCGCTTCGATATTGAGCAACGGCGCCTGCGGGTCCTGCGGCAGCAGCGTGGAGAAGCGTCCGTCGCGGTAGCGCGACAGGCCGCGGTAGGTGCCGATCCACAGCGTGCCGGCGGCGTCCGCGTGCAGCGCCTTGATCAGGTTGCCGGGCAGGTGCGCCGGCGCGCCCTCGTTGAACGAGGTCATGCGCACGCCGTCGAAGCGGGTCAGCCCGCCCATCGTGCCGATCCACAGATAGCCCTGGCGGTCCTGGGCGAACGCCTGCACGCTCAGCTGCGGCAGGCCCTGGTCCAGCCCCCAGCCTTCGCGCTCGTAGTGATGGAACTGCTTGTCCGGCTGCAGTGCCCGCGCCTGCGGCACACATGCGCTCCACGCCGTCGAGAGCATGGCCAGCTGTAGCGCCAGCAGGCGCCAGGAGGCGTGTGGAAACCGCAATCGCATGCCCATGCCGGATCGGCCGACGTCTCTGTCGTTAGCGGCAACGCCACGCGGATCTTGATGCGCGCGGCAGCGAGGACGCTGGTGATCACCCGGGCCAGCGTCCATCGGGCTGGCTCAGCACTCGATGACGTTCACCGCCAGCCCGCCGCGGCTGGTTTCCTTGTACTTGTCCTGCATGTCGCGGCCGGTGTCGCGCATGGTGCGGATCACCTTGTCCAGCGACACCTTGTGCTTGCCGTCGCCGCGCATCGCCATGCGGCTGGCGTTGATCGCCTTGACCGCGCCCATCGCGTTGCGCTCGATGCACGGGATCTGCACCAGGCCGCCGATCGGGTCGCAGGTCAGGCCGAGGTTGTGCTCCATGCCGATCTCGGCGGCGTTCTCGATCTGTCCCGGCTTGCCGCCGAGCGCGGCGACCAGGCCGCCGGCGGCCATCGAACAGGCCACGCCGACCTCGCCCTGGCAGCCGACCTCGGCGCCGGAAATGGAGGCGTTTTCCTTGTACAGGATGCCGATCGCCGCGGCGGTGAGCAGGAAGTCGAACACGCGCTGTTCGTCGGCGCCGGGGCAGAAGCGGTCGAAGTAGTGCAGCACCGCCGGGATGATCCCGGCCGCGCCGTTGGTGGGCGCGGTGACCACGCGACCGCCGGCCGCGTTCTCTTCGTTGACCGCCAGCGCGTACAGGTTGACCCAGTCCAGCGTGGTCAGCGGATCGCGCATCGCCGCTTCCGGCTTGGACGACAGTTCGCGGTACAGCGCCGGCGCGCGCCGCGACACGTGCAGGCCGCCGGGCAGGGTGCCTTCCTCGCGGATGCCGCGGGTCACGCAGGCCTGCATCGCGCCCCAGATCTCGCGCAGGCCGGCGCGGATCTCGTCCTCGCTGCGCCAGCACTTCTCATTCTCGAACATCAGCGCGGCGATGCTCAGGCCGCTGCGCGCGGCCTGCGCCAGCAACTCGTCGCCGCTCTTGAACGGGTAGGGCAGCGGCGTCTCGTCGGCGACGATGCGGTCGTCGGCGGCGTCGTCCTGGTTGACCACGAACCCGCCGCCGACCGAGTAGTAGTCGCGCGTGGCGATGACTTCGTCGTTGGCGGCGTAGGCGGTGAAGCGCATGCCGTTGGTGTGGTACGGCAGCTTCTGTCGCTTGTTCATCGCCAGGTCGCGCTTCTCGTCGAAGGCGATCTCGTGCCGGCCGAGCAGGTTGATGCGTTTGCTGCTGCGGATCCGCTCCAGCGCACCGGGGATGATGTCCGGATCGATCAGGTTCGGGCGCTGGCCTTCCAGGCCCAGCAGCACCGCCTTGTCGGTGCCGTGGCCGCGTCCGGTCAGGGCCAGCGAGCCGAACACTTCGGCGCGCAGGCGCACCACGTCCTGCAGGCGGCCCTGGTCGAACAGCCAGCGGTGCACGAAGCGCTCGGCGGCGCGCATCGGCCCCACAGTATGCGAGGAACTCGGCCCGATGCCGATCTTGAACAGGTCGAAGGTGCTGACAGCCATGCGCGTGCCGAGGGGTGGGCGAAAGACCGTCTATTCTATGCTTCCGGCGCGCGGCCCAGGTCCGCAGCGCAGCATAGGACGCGAGCATGTCCCTGACCCTGTACCAGCGCGACGACTGCCATCTGTGCGACCAGGCTCTGCAGGTGCTGGCGCAGGCGCGCGTGGCCGAGCCGGACAGCGTGTTCATCGACGACGACGCGACGCTGGAGGCGCGCTACGGGGTGCGCGTGCCGGTGCTGCGCGCTGCGGACGGGCGCGAGCTGGACTGGCCGTTCGATGTTGCCGGCGTGCGCGCCTGGCTGGCGGCGTCGGCCGAATGCGCGTGAGCCGCGCATAAAAAAAGCGGCGGACCCGACGAGGAAATCCGCCGCTCAGCGGCCGCGCGCCCGCGGCCTGTGGCGAATCACTTCGCCTTGAACACCACCTTGGTGCTGATCGCGGTTTCGTTGGGAATGGTCTTGGTGTCGGCCCAGTCGCCGCCGCCCACGCCGAAGTCCAGGCGCTTGACCGTGGCCTTGCCGGCCAGCACCGGCTGCGCGCCCGGGGTCCAGGTGAAGGTCAGGGTCACCGGCTTGGACACGCCGCGCAGTTCCAGGGTGCCGTCGGCGGCGAACTGATTGTTGCCCAGCGCGCGGAACTTGTCGGCGCGGTAGTGCGCGGTGGCGAACTTGGCCACGTCGAAGAAATCCGCACCCTGCAGGGTGGAGTCGCGGTCGCTGTTGCCGCTCTTGGCGCCGGCCAGGGGGATGGTGACGTCGAGCTTGGCGCCGGCCAGGTTGGCCGGGTCGAAGCTGAGCTTGGTGTCGAACCCGGGGAACTGGCCGGTGAACACTTCGCCGTCGTACTTGCTGGCGAACACCAGGGTGGAGCCGGGGGCCTGCACATAGTCGGCGGCCCGTACCGCGGGGGCGGCGGCGAGCAGGGCCACCAGGCTGGCGGCGACGGCGGCGGGGGACGCGAAACGGGTGGACATCGAAACAGCTCCTCAGGACTTGGGGGTGAGCCAGCCGCGCGGCAACATCCGCGCCAGGGTGGCATCGCGTTGGAACAGGTGGTGGTAGAAGGCGGCGCCGGCATGCGCCAGGACCACCGCGATCAGCAGCCAGAAGCCCCATTCGTGCACCGTGTGCGACAGGTCGCGCAGATGCTCGTTCGGGGCGCTGAGCTTGGGCACGGCGACCAGGCCGAACCAGCGGAACGGGCGCAGGCCGCTGGCCGAGTCGTACAGCCAGCCGGACAGCGGGATGGCGAAGATCATCACGTACAGCAAGGCGTGGGTGGCGTCGGCGATGCGCTCCTGCCAGCCGGGCGTGCCCGGCACCGGCTTGGGCGTACCGGCGTACAGGCGCCAGCCGAGCCGCACGATCACCAGCGCCAGCACGGTCAGGCCCAGCGACTTGTGCGCGGTGTAGACCCAGAAATACTTGGGCGTCTTCGGCAGCTCGCCCATGGTCAGGCCGACCACGCCGAGCAGCAGGATCAGGGCGGCGATCAGCCAGTGCAGGGTCTGGCTGACGCTGCCCCAGCGGTCGGGGGTGTTGCGGGCGCTCATGGCGTGCCGTCCTGCGCATTCGGCGCGGTGGTGGTGTCGGTGGGAGTGGCGGGCGCGGTGCCCGGTGCCGGATCCGGCTCGGCCTTGGCGCCGCCTTCGCGGGTGGCCTCGGCCTCGATGCGCAACTCGACCGTGCCGCCGATCACCGACGGCCAGGCACTGATGCCGAAGTCGGCGCGCTGCAGGGTCGTGGTGGCGGAGAAGCCGGCGGTGCGGCGGAACGGCGGCAGCGGATGGCGCTTGACCGCGTTCAGGGTCACGTCCAGGGTCACCTCGCGGGTGACGCCGTGCAGGGTCAGTTGCCCGATCACCTTGGCGTGCTGCGCGTCGATCGGCTCCACGCGCGTGGAGACGAACTGCGCCTCGGGGTAGCGGTCGCCGTCGAGCAGGTTGTGCGCCAGCGCGGCGCGGTTCCACTTGGCATCGCCCAGGTCCAGCCGCTGCAACGGCACCCGCGCCTGCAGCCGCGCGCTGCGCCAGTCGTCCGGGTCGAACACCAGGGTGCCGGTGCTGCCGGACACGGTGCCCAGCGCCTTGGAGAAGCCGGCGTGCTCGATCGCGAACAGCACCCGCGTGTGTACCGGGTCCAGCGCGTACTGCGCCGGCGCGGCCAGGGCGGCGCCCGGCAAGGCCAGCAGGAGGGCCACGAGAGAGGGTCTGAACATGGAGCGGGGCCGCGCTGGGAGGTCGCCGGATTCTAGTCACAGTCCGGGCCGGCTGCGTACCTGCGGCGCGTAACGGTTCGTTGCGCGCGGTGGCAGGTGTGATTTTTCCGCGGCCGCGGGGTATAAGAACGCTGCCGCGGCGAGCGGCACACGGAGCGGGCGCGCCGCGCGTCCGGCCCCGGCAGTGCGCCGGTGTTCATCCGCCGACGTCCTTTGCCGGAGCCGATGTCCATGCCCATCCCGCATCCCCCACGCCGGTGGCGCTGCTGGGGGCTGGCCTGCCTGTTGGCGCTGGCCGCCGTGTGCGCCGATGCCAGCGCCGGGGTGCCGGAACTGCCGCGCTTCCGGGTGTTCTCCGGCGAGCAGGGGCTGCCGTCCAGCGATATCTCCAGGTTGCAGCTGGACCGCGACGGCTATCTGTGGATCGCCAGCGGCGACGGCCTGGCTCGCTACGACGGGCGCGAGTTCCGGGTCTGGCGCCACGATCCGGCCGATCCAGCCTCGTTGCGCTGCAACTACGTGCAGGACCTGCACATCGACGCGCGCGACCGCATCTGGGTGGCCTGCGAGGGCGGCGGCCTGAGCATGCTTGGCGCGGACCGGCGCGGCTTCCGCCACTTCAACATGGCCACGCAGCCGGCGATGCGCAGCGACGACGTGTTCGCCATCGCCAGCCGCGGCGACGCGGTGTACTTCGGCACCTACCGCGGCGGTCTGTACCGGCTGGGCGGCGACGGCCGCGTGCAGCGCATCCGCGCCGGCGATCCGGCGGTGGACGCGCTGCTCGACAGCGCCGTGCTGACCCTGGCCTTCGACGATGCCGGGGTGCTGTGGGTGGGCACCTTCAAGGGCCTGGTGCGCTACGACGGCCGCCACGCCAGCGCCTACCGCATCGACGACGGCTTGCCGCAGGAGGAGCAGGTGATCATGTCGATCACCCGGCTCAGCGATGGCCTGTGGTTCAGCGGCAACACCGGCCTGTTCCGGCGCGACCGTGCCGGGCGCTGGTTGCGTGCGGACTGGATCGGCGCGCTGCATCGCGCGGCCAGCGCGATCGCCGAGGACGGCGCCGGCGGCTACTGGCTCGGCAACGGCGAAGGCCTGTGGCACAAGCCAGCCGACGGGCCGGCGCGGCGGGTCGACACCGGCGGCGCGGCGGTGTCCGGCGCCAGCGTGGTGGAAACGCTGTTGCGCGATCGCGAGGGCGGCCTGTGGGTGCCGCTGCCGACCCGCGGCCTGGGCTACCTGCGTCCGGACTGGCGCCGCCTGGCGGTGCTGGGCACCGCGCAGGGGCTGCCCGCCGACCAGTACGTCGGCCTGGCGCCGGCGCGCGCCGGCGGCGTGTGGCTACTCGGCGCCGGCGCCAGCGTGTTCCGCCTCGATACCACCAGCGGTGCGCTGAGCGCGCCGCACTGGTCCAACGGCGCGCCCAGCGGACGCACGCTGTCGGTGCTGGACGACCCGCGCGGCGCGTTGTGGATCGGCGGCAGCAGCGTGCTGTTGCGTGGCCCGCTGGACGGCGGCCCCCTGCAGCGCTGGACCCGCGCCGCCGGCGAGGCAGACGCGATCCCGGACGGCACGCTTGCCTGGCTGCAACTGGACGCACGCCAGCGGCTGTGGATCGCCGCGCCGGGCTACGGCGTGCAGGTGCGCGATGGCGACGGCCACGTGCTGCAGAACCTCCCCGGCGGCCAGCACGGCCTGGCCGGCACCGATATCGCGGCATTCGCGATGGCGCCGGACGGCACGCCGTGGGTCGCCGCCGAACAGTTCCAGCACTGGGACGGCGCGGCCGGGCAGTTCCGCACGCCGCCGGAGCTGGCCGGCGAGAAGGTGCAGTCGTTCGCCTTCGCCGACGCGCGCACGCTGTGGGTGCACCGGCTGTCCGGGCTGGAACTGTGGCGGCGCACCGGTGCGCACTGGCAGCGCAGCCAGCGCTACGCGGTGGCCGACGGGCTGCCGGCCACCGAGTCCAGCGCGCTGGTCGCCGATTCGCAGGGGCGCGCCTGGCTGGGCATGCGCCGTGGCCTGTTCCGGGTCGATCCGCGGCGCACGCCGGCGGTGCGCGCGTTCGGCACCCGCGACGGACTCGGCAGCCAGGAACTGGTGCGGCGCGGCCTGCTGATGACCGCCGACGGCGTGCTGGTGGCGGCCGCCGCGGACGGCAGCGTGGCGCTGCTGGACACGCAGCAGCCGGATCCGGTGCCGGTGCCGCTGGCGCTGAGCATGGAGAGCGTGCAGGTGCGGCGCGGCCCACAACTGCTGACGCTGCCGACGCGCGGCGACTTCACCCTGCGCTCGGACGACCGCGACCTGCGCGTGGCGGTGCGGCTGCTGTCCTACATCGATCCGGAACACATCGTCTACCGGTTCCGCCTGCCGGGTTACGACCGCGACTGGGTCAGCACCGGCGCCAGCGGCGAACGCACCCTGCCGCAGCTGCCCGACGGCGCGCAGGTGCTGGAGATCCAGGCGCGCACCCGCAACGGCGTCTGGTCGCCGACGCTGCGCCTGCCGTTCCGGGTGCAGCCGCCGTGGTGGCGCAGCGTCTGGGGCATCGTCGGGTTGCTCGCCGCGGCCGGCCTGCTGCTGCTGATGTCGCTGCGCGCCTACCGGCGCCGCCTGGGCCGCCAGCACGCCTGGGAACTGGCCCTGCACAAGCAGGAACTGGCCGAGCAGGCCTCCCTGGCCAAGACCCGCTTCCTGGCCACGCTCGGCCACGAGGTGCGCACGCCGCTGACCGGGGTGCTGGGCATGAGCGAACTGCTGCTGGCCACGCCGCTGGATCCGAAGCAGCGCGGGTATACCGAGTCGATCCGCCGCGCCGGCACCCACCTGCTGCACCTGGTCAACGATGCGCTGGACCTGGCGCGGATCGAGGCAGGGCGCCTGCGCCTGGAGTCGCAGCCGTTCGCGCTGCAGGCGCTGATCGCCGAAGTGGTCAACCTGATGGCGCCGCTGGCGCAGGCGCGCGGGCTGCGCTTCGATCTGCACGACGGCATGCCCGGCGCGACCACGGTGGAAGGCGATGCGCTGCGGGTGCGGCAGATCCTGCTGAACCTGCTCGGCAACGCGATCAAGTTCACCAGCAGCGGCTCGGTGGCGCTGAAGGTGGCGCCGGGACAGGACGGCCAGGGGTTGTGCATTGAGGTGGCCGATACCGGCCCGGGCATCGGCAGCGAGCAGCAGGCGCGGCTGTTCCAGCGCTTCGAACAGGGCGACGGCCCGCGCACCGCGGTGCGCCAGGGCGGCAGCGGCCTGGGCCTGGCGATCAGCCAGGAACTGGCGATGGCGATGGGCGGGCGCATCCAGGTCGAGAGCCGGCTGGGGCATGGCGCGCGCTTTCGCGTGGGCCTGCCGCTGCGCTGGCGTCCGGCGCAGGAACCGGCGGCGGTCCCGGTGCCGGCACCGCGCGCGCGCACCGCGCTGCGCATCCTGCTGGTCGAGGACGAACCGACCGTGGCGCAGGTGATGGTCGAATTGCTGCGCGGCCGCGGCCACCAGGTGGCCTGGGCCGCGCACGGCCTGGAGGCGCTGACCGAAGCCAGCCAGGGCAGCTTCGACATCGGCCTGCTCGACCTGGACCTGCCGGCGCTCGACGGCCTGGCGCTGGCGCGGCAGTTGCGTGCGCTGGGCCATGGCTTCCCGCTGCTGGCGGTGACCGCGCGCTCCGACGGCGAGGCCGAGGCCGCCGCGCGCGCTGCCGGATTCGCCGGATTCGTGCGCAAGCCGGTCACCGGGCAGATGCTGGAAGGGGCCATCGACGCGGTGCTGGACGGGGCGCCACCGCCGCTCTGAGTCGATGCGGGACGCGGTTGCCAGCGCCGGCGCTTATCGCCGACGATGGCGTCGGTGGCGCGGGACGGATGCCCGTCGGGGAGACAGAGGCGATGCGGTCGAGACGGATCTTGGGATGGCTGCTGCTGGCGTGGTCCGCGGTCGCCGGCGCGGCGGTGCCGCCGACGCCGCAGCCGCGCCAACTGACCGTGGCCGACGGCTTGCCGTCCAACAGCATCAATGGCTTCGCCGAGGACAAGCTCGGCTACCTGTGGCTGGCCAGCAGCGACGGCCTGGCGCGCTTCGACGGACGCGGCTACCGCATCTGGCGGATCGAGGACGGCCTGCACCACAACAAGATCTGGTCGGTGCACGTCGATGCGCAGAACCGGGTCTGGTTCGGGACCGACGGCGCCGGCCTGGGCATGCTCTCGGCCGATCGTCGGCAGTTCCGCTACTACGATCGCAGCACCTACCCGCAGATCGGCTCCACCACCGTGTGGTCCATCGCGTCCACGCCGGACGGCAGCGTCTGGTTCGGGACCTCCGCCGGCGGCCTGCACCAGTTGCAGCCGGACGGCCGCCTGCGCCGCTTCATGCCGATCCCCGGCGACGCGCGCAGCCTGCCTTCGGCCAGCGTCACCCATCTGGCGACCACGCCGGACGGCACCCTGTGGGTGGGCACCCGCGGCGGCCTGGCGCGCTGGACCGGCCACGATTTCCGGCGCGTCGCCGCCGACGCGCTGCCGCGACCTGAGGTGCAGGGGCTGACGCCCGAGCGCGACGATACGCTGTGGGTCTCCACCCTGGGCGGGGTGCGCCTGCTGCGCGCCGACGCCAGCGTGGTGGAGCCGTACTGGCGCAACATGCCCGGCGACAGCGTGCTGGGCATGCTGGTCCACGACCGCCACGGCACGCGCTGGTTCGACACCATGGACGGGCTGGGCCGCGAGAGCGAGTCCGGGGTGATCCGCAACGTGCCGCTGTACAGCAACTCCGCGCACGGACTGGTCAAGCCGAACTGGTCGCTGGCCTTCGAGGATCGCGAGGGCGGCCTGTGGTTCGCCAGCGGCAATGCCGGGCTGTGGCACCTGCCGGCCAACTGGCAGCAGTTCTCGGTGCTGTCCTATCGGGTGGACGACCCGGAGTCGATGGGCAACCCCTACGTGCTGGCCACCGCCGCTTCCCGCGACGGCGGCGTGTGGCTGGCCGGCACGCGTGGCGTGCTGGACAAGCTCGATCCGGCCACCGGCGCCGTGCATCGGCACATGCGCGCGATGTTCGGTCTGGACTGGGCGCGCGCGATCGCCGAAGACCCGCAGGGCCGGCTGTGGGCGGCGGCCGCGGGGGCGGTGCTGCGCTACGACCCGGCCAGCGGCGAGGTCCGGCGCTGGGGCAAGGACGCCGGGGCCGATGCGCCGATGATGGACCAGGTGGATCGGATCGTCTTCAGCAGCGACCGCCACGTCTGGATCTTCAGCGACATCACCGGCGTGCAGGTGCGCGACCTCGATGGCCACGTGCTGCGCACCATGGCGCCGGGAAGCGCCGGCCTGCCTGCGGATCTGACCGTGCAGGAGGCCAGCCTCGGGCCGCAGGGCCAGCCCTGGTTGCTGGGGCAGCACGGCCTGCTCGCCTGGAGCCCGGAGCGCGCGCGGTTCGAAGCGGTGCCCGGTGCACCGCAGCGCCCGCTGAGCGCCCTGGCGATCAGCGACGGCAACGTGGTCTGGCTGGCCAGCGTCGGCTGCCTGGAGCGCTATCTGTGGGACGGCAGCCGGCTGAGCCTGCTCGACCGCATCGACGCCGAACAGGAGTTCCCGGCGCTGGCGCCGAACGGCCTGGTGGTCGATGCCAGCGGCGTGGCCTGGTTGAGCAGCGTGCGCGGGCTGATCCGGGTCGATCCGGCGAGCAAGGCGATCCGCTCCTACGGCGTGCACGATGGCCTGCCCAACCAGGAGTTCCAGATCCGTACCCTGGTGCAGGCGCGCAGCGGGCAGATCCTCGGCGGTACCCCGGACGGCGTGGTGCTGTTCGAGCCGTCGCAGGTGGTGCCGTCGCGGCGGCAGCCGCCGCTGGTGATCGAGCGCATCGGCGTGCGCCGCGGCGAGCGCGGCCTGGACCTGCTGCACGCCGACCGCATCGTGCTGCAGGAAGGCGACCGCGATCTGCACGTGGTCGCGCGCCTGCTGTCGTTCTCCGACACCGACGCCAACACCTACCGCTTCCGCCTCAGCGGCTACGACCCGGATTGGGTCGATGTGGGCGCCAGCGGCGAGCGTCTGTTCTCGCGGCTGCCGTCGGGCCACTACACCCTGGAGATGCAGGCGCGTACCGCCGACAAGGTCTGGTCGAACGTGGTCAGCCTGCACTTCCGCGTCCTGCCGCCGTGGTGGCGCAGCCCCTGGGGCATCGCCGGGCTGGCGGTGCTGGCGGTGCTGGCGCTGTGGTTGCTCGCGTACCTGTACCGGCGGCGGCTGCGCCGGCGCGCCGCCTGGCAGCTGGCGGTGCACAAGCAGGAGGTGGCCGAGCAGGCCTCGCTGGCCAAGACCCGCTTCCTGGCCACGCTCGGCCACGAGGTGCGCACGCCGATGACCGGGGTGCTGGGCATGAGCGAACTGCTGCTGTCCACGCCGCTGGACACCAGGCAGCGCCGCTACACCGAATCGATCCGTGACGCGGGCTCGCACCTGCTGCGCCTGGTCAACGATGCGCTGGACCTGGCGCGGATCGAGGCCGGGCGCCTGGAACTGGAACAGCAGCCGTTCGACCTGGGCCGGCTGATCGCCGAACTGGAGGCGATGATGGGGCCGATGGCGCGCAGCCGCGGGCTGGTGTTCGCCCTGGACAACGCCATGCCGCCGCAGGTCACCGCGCGCGGCGACGCCACGCGGGTGCGGCAGATCCTGCTGAACCTGCTCAACAACGCCATCAAGTTCACCGAGCACGGCAGCGTGCAGTTGCGGGTGGCGCCGCTGCAGCCGCAGCAGGGCGTGCGCTTCGAGGTCGCCGACACCGGGCCGGGCATCAATGCCGAACAGCAGGCGCGATTGTTCCAGCGCTTCGAGCAGGCCGACGGGCCGCGCACCGCCGCACGCTACGGCGGCAGCGGCCTGGGCCTGGCGATCAGCCAGGAACTGGCGGTGGCGATGGGCGGGCGCATCGAACTGCGCAGTCGCCTCGGCGCCGGCACCCGCTTCGTGGTCGACCTGCCGTTGCCGTGGGTGCCCGAGCCGCTGCCGCAGGCGCCACGCGACGCCCGCGCGTCCGCCAGTGCCGCGGCGCCGCGGCGGATCCTGCTGGTCGAAGACGATCCGACCGTGGCCGAAGTGGTCGGCGGCCTGCTGCGCGCACGCGGCCACCACGTCACCCACGCCGCGCACGCGCTGGCCGCGCTGACCGAAGCGGCGGCCAGCACGTTCGACATCGCCCTGCTCGATCTGGACCTGCCCGGCCTGGACGGCCTGGCGCTGGCGCGGCAGTTGCGCGCCTTCGGCTACGGCATGCCGTTGATCGCCGTCACCGCCCGTGCCGACGCCGACGCCGAGCCGCAGGCGCGTGCCGCCGGTTTCAGCGGGTTCCTGCGCAAGCCGGTGACGGGCGAGATGCTGGCCGATGCGGTGGAGGGAAAGCCGGGACCGGGGACCCGGGACCCGGGACCCGGAGAGAGCGACGGCAACGGCGACCGCACGTAGGCGGTGCGTGGTGCGGTTTCGCTACAGAAACGGCTTCGCCCTTACAGCCGAAAGCGCTCCGTTCTAGGCTTTTGCGGGTCCCGGGTCCCGGGTCCCGGGACCCGG